>DASULA010000030.1:0-9168 GCA_036278435.1 Mycobacteriales bacterium
CCTTCCCATGGCCGCGTCACGCCGCACCGGCACCGTCCCGACCGGCCTGCCGGTCGAGCCACGCGTCTACGTCGGACCACCGGTAGCGGACATGCCTGCCGACCTTCGACCACTTCGGCCCGGTGCGGGTGTACCGCCAGGTCTTCAGCGTCGGTTCGGTGACCCCGAGGTAGTCGGCTACCTCGCCCGGTGATGCGAGCGGCCTTCTGTCCACCATGCATCCTCTCGATCGCGGTTTGCACTCGTAATGAGCGCTGTACCGGATCATGATGCACAACGGACCACGACTTATCAAGATGACTTGCGCTCGGAATCGAAATGATGCGACGCTGTGAGCGTGACCGAGGACGAAGACCACAGAAAGAATCCGCTCGGTGCGACCGGCGAGATGGTGGCGGACAACGTGAAGCGGCTACGCGGCTCGTTGTCCTACCGAGAGTTGTCCGAACGGTTGGAGGCGCTGGGCCGACCGATCCCGCCGCTTGGGCTGTCGAGGATCGAGAAGTGCACGCGCAGGGTGGACGTTGACGACCTGGTGGCACTCGGCGCGGCATTGGGCGTCCCCCCGGTCCTGCTGCTGTACCCGGTCGGTCTGGTCGAGGAAGTGGAAGTGCTGCCCGGCCGCGTGGTACCTACCTGGAACGCGGCAAAGTGGTTCACCGGCGAACAGCCGTTGGCGTCGCCCGGGCCGTTCGGCCGGTGGGGGTTCGACCCGCCTGACGCGCAGACGTGGGAGACCGGGGCCGCGCCGGTCGATCTGTACCGAGAACACGACCGTCTGATCTCCGAGTGGAAGGCCGCACGGAACCAGGAAGGATCGTCGCGGGTGAAGGCCAGCAGCGCCGCACCGGACGAGGAACAGCGCACCGTCTACCTCCGCCAGGCCACCGAACACCGCGAGCGTGCCGGCCAGGCCGAGGAGCAACTTGCGTGTGTGCGTAGTCGAATGTACCGCTTCGGGTTGACGCCACCCGCGCTGACCGACGAGCTGGCCGACCTGGACGAACGGGCAGGGTCCGGCCGTGGCTGACGTTGACGACCGGTGGCATTCCCACCGACCGTGTACCGACGGGCAGAAGCCGTGTCGGTCGCACGTCGAGACCATCGGCGGGCAGAAAGTGCCGCTGTACCCGACCGCCCGGCACGGCATCGGTAACCGGTGGATGGCACGGTGGCGCGACCCCGGCAAGGTCCAGCGTTACAAGAGCTTCGCGAAGAAGGACCCGGCCGAGAAGTTCCTCGACACCGTGCGCGCAGACCTGACCCGGGGCGTCTACGTCGACCCCGCGGCCGGCCAGGTGACGCTTCGCGCGTACGCCGCCGGGTGGCTGGCCTCCCGTGCCTGCGACCCGTCGACCCACGAGGCGATGGAACTGCGGTTTCGGTTGCACATCTTCCCGATGCTGGGGGATCACCCGGTGGGCACACTGCGCCCGTCGACGATCCAGGCGTGGGTGGCCGGGTTGAAGGTGGCGCCCAACTACGCGCGGACGGTGTTCGCGAACCTGTCCGCCGTGCTTTCCGCCGCGGTGGATGACGGCATGCTCGGCCGGAACCCGTGCAAGGCCAAGTCGGTCCGACCGCCCGCCGCGGTGTCCTCACGAGTGGTGCCGTGGCCGGCCGAGTCGATCGACGGGATGCGGGTAGCGCTGGCCGGCCGGTACTCCGCGACCGTGGACGCCGGGGCGGGGTGCGGACTGCGTCAGGGTGAGGTGTTCGGCTTGGCGGTGGAGGATACCGATTTTCTGCGCGGCGTGGTCCACGTGGTGCGCCAGGTGAAGGTGGTCTCCTCCAAGCTGGTCTTCGGGCCACCCAAACGCGGGAAGACCCGGGACGTGCCGCTGCCCGAGTCGGTGAAGGTGGCCCTTGCCGAGCACCTACGCCAGCACCCGGCCCGGGACGTAACACTGCCGTGGCTGCCGACCGGCAAGCCGGTCACGGTGCCGCTGGTGTTCACCTCCCGGGAATCCAACGCGGTCAACCGGAACTACTTCAACGCCCACGTGTGGAAGAAGGCTCTGCGGGCGGCCGGTGTGCCCGACACGAGGGTGAACGGGTTCCACGCGCTGAGGCACTACTACGCGTCGGTGTTGCTGGCCGGCGGGGTCGATATCCGGACGCTGGCGGAGTTCCTCGGGCACTCCGACCCGGGGTTCACCCTGCGCGTCTACACCCACCTGATGCCGCAGGCCGAGGACCGGGCGCGGCGCGCCATTGACGGGGTGTTCGGCGCGTCCCGTCCGGCGCCATGTGTGCCTGATGTGTGCCAGGAGGGCCGCTGAGATGCGTTTTCGCAGGTCAGCGGCACGCCGGCTCACACGTCGTAGTAGAGGGCGAACTCGTGCGGGTGGGGGCGCAGCCGGATCTCGTCGACCTCCTGGGTTCGCTTGTAGTCGATCCAGGTCTCGATCAGGTCTGGGGTGAACACGCCGCCTTCGAGCAGGTAGTCGTGGTCGGACTCCAGGCTGTCGAGCACCTCGCTCAGCGAGCCGGGCACCCGCGGCACGCCGCGGGCCTCCTCGGGCGGCAGCTCGTAGAGGTCCTTGTCGATCGGCTGCGGCGGTTCGATCTTGTTCCGGATGCCGTCCAGACCGGCCAGCATCATCGCGGAGAAGGCCAGGTACGGGTTGGCCGACGGGTCGGGCACGCGGAACTCCAGCCGCTTGGCCGCCGGGTTGTTCCCGGTGATCGGGATGCGGCAGCAGGCCGACCGGTTGCGCTGCGAGTAGACCAGGTTCACCGGGGCCTCGTAGCCGGCGACCAGCCGATGGTAGGAGTTCGTGGTCGGATTGGTGAACGCCAGCAGCGACGGCGCGTGCGAGAGCAGGCCGCCGATGTAGAACCGGGCCATGTCCGACAGGCCGGCGTAGCCGTTGCCGTCGTAGAACTGCGGGTCGCCGCCCAGCCACAGGCTCTGGTGGCAGTGCATTCCCGAACCGTTGTCCCCGAACAGCGGCTTGGGCATGAACGTGGCGGTCTTGCCGTTGCGCCAGGCCACGTTCTTCACCACGTACTTGAAAAGCATCAGCTTGTCCGCGGCGTGCAGCAGGGTGTCGAACCGGTAGTTGATCTCGGCCTGCCCGGCGGTGCCGACCTCGTGGTGGGCCCGTTCCACCTCGATGCCGACTTCGCCGAGCACCGTGGACATCTCAGACCGCAGGTCGGCGAAGTGGTCGTAGGGCGGCACCGGGAAGTACCCGCCCTTGTGTCGGACCTTGTAGCCCAGGTTCCGACCGCCCTCGTCCCGGCCGGTGTTCCAGGCACCCGCCTCGGAGTCGACCTGGTAGTAGCCGGAGTGTGCCGTGGTGTCGTAGCGCACCGAGTCGAACACGTAGAACTCCGCCTCCGGGCCGAAGTACGCCGTGTCGGCCACGCCGCTGCGGGCCAGGTACTGCTCGGCCTTGGTGGCCACGTTGCGCGGGTCCCGGCTGTAGGGCTCGTGGGTCACCGGATCGTGGATGAAGAAGTTGATGTTGAGCGTGCTCTCCCGCCGGAACGGGTCCACCACGGCCGTCGTCGGGTCCGGGATGAGCAGCATGTCGGATTCGTGGATGGCCTGGAAGCCGCGGATCGACGAGCCGTCGAACGGCAGCCCGTCACCGAACGTCTCCTCGGAGACCGCGGCCGAGGGCACGGTGAAGTGCTGCATGGTCCCGGGCAGGTCACAGAACCGCACATCCACATACTTCACGTCGTTGTCGCGCAGGTAGCGCAGGACATCCTCGGCGCTGGTGAACATCGGTCCTCCGCAAGGCTCGTGGCGTTTCCCAACCGTATGGCCGCCGCGTTGCCGGGCCGTGTCCCGTCTGTTTCGGCCGCGTTACGCGGCGCCACCCGGCGGGCAGGCCACACGGTGGGTGGCCGGTGGGTGGACTGCGCCGGCTACCCTGCGACCATGGGCAGGATGCTGGGATCGTGGCTGTCGGGACCCTCCGCGGCCGGGGACGGCGCCGCTGGTGGGGCCGGTTCGGCCGGCGGGTACCGCGGTGCCCGGCTGGGGTTGCCCGAGGCGGGCCCGGGATCGCTGGCCGGCACCGCCGCGCGGGTGGGCGCGTTCTGCCTGGACGCGGCGCTGTCCGCCCTGGTCGCGGGCCTGTTCACCGCGCCCGCGCTGCCCAGGAACTGGAGTCTGGTCGCGTTGGTCGTTGATTACGTGGTGTTCACGTCGATCTTCGGGCAGACACCGGGAATGCGGCTGTTCGGGCTGCGACTGGTCCGCGCTGACCGGCCGGCGCCGGTGGGCGTGCCCCGCGCGGTGATCCGGACCGTGCTGCTTGCGCTGTTGGTCCCGGCGCTGATCTGGGACTCCGACGGTCGGGGCCTGCACGACCGGGCCTCGGCGACCGTGGTCGTCCGCGCCTGACCACCGAGGCGGACGGCACGGTGAGGGTTGCCGGGCAGAGACCTACCGGCGGCGGATGGTGCGTTCCATCCCGGACACCCGGGCGCCCTTGGGTATCGGCCCCTTGGGCATGCCGGTGCGGGTGCCGCCAAGTGCGGTCATCCGCTTCTCCAGCGCGTTCAACTGGGCCGGAGTGAGATTGCGGGGCAGCTTGAGGCAGTAGTTGGACAGTTTGCGCAGCGAGATCTCGTTCTCGTCCTCGCCCACGACGATGTCATAGATGGGTGCGTCACCGGCGACCCGAGCGACCCGCTTCTTCTCCTGGGCGATCAGCCCCTTCACCCGGTGCGGCGCGCCCTCACCGATCAGCAGCACTCCGGGCCGGCCCAGCACCCGGTGCACCACGTCGAGTTGGGTGTTGGCAGCCGCGGCCGGGGTGGCTCGCCAGTCCCCGCGCAGGCCCTGGACCACCCAGACGGCGGCTCCGGGTTGGCCCTCGGCCTCACTGAACGCCGCCTTCTGTGCCCGCCGTCCGAAGATCATCATGTCCACGGTCAGCCCGGCCAGCACGCCCAGGACGGCGTCGATCGGGATCCAGCCGCCGAACACGGCGAGCAGGGCGAAGACCACCGCGAAGGTCACCGCGAAGCCGATCACCAGCCACGGCACCAGGCGCGCATCGCGCTGGCGGGTGATGGTGAACGCGGCGCGTATCTGCTTCCAGCGCTCCCGCCGGGAGGGCTTGTCGGGCTTAGCCGATTTCGACGACTTTGCCGTGTTGCCTCGCTGGTCCTTCGCCATGCCTCCCAGGATAGTGCTCAGGCGGTGACCGGGGTGGCTTGTGTGACCCGCACACCGCGGTCGCGGGCGGTGACCGCCTGCCGGTAGAGCCGGCCGGCCCGGTAGGAGGACCGGACCAGCGGCCCGCTCATCACCCCGGCGAATCCGATCGAGGTGGCCTCCTCGCGCAGTTCGACGAACTCCTCCGGCCGCACCCAGCGGGACACCGGATGGTGGCGCACCGACGGGCGCAGGTACTGGGTGATGGTGAGCAGCTCGCAGCCGGCCTGGTGCAGGTCGGCCATGGCCTGGCTGATCTCCGCCCGCTCCTCGCCCAGGCCCAGGATGAGGTTCGACTTGGTGACCAGCCCGGCCGCGCGGGCCTGCCGCAGCACGTCCAGCGATCGCTCGTAGGTGAACCCGGGACGGATCCGTCGGAAGATCCGCGGCACCGTCTCGAGGTTGTGGGCCAGCACCTCCGGTGCCGCGCCGAACACCTCGGCGAGCAGGGTGGGCTCGGCGTTGAAGTCCGGGATCAGCAGCTCCACCCCGCAGCCGGGCACCGCGGTGTGGATCTGGCGCACCGTCTCGGCGTAGAGCCACGCCCCGCCGTCGGGCAGGTCGTCGCGGGCGACCCCGGTCACGGTGGCGTAGCGCAGGCCCATGGTGGCCACCGACTCGGCCACCCGGCGCGGCTCGTCCCGGTCGTATCCGGCCGGCCGGCCGGTGTCGATCTGGCAGAAGTCACAGCGCCGGGTGCACTGGTCGCCGCCGATCAGGAAGGTGGCCTCCCGGTCCTCCCAGCACTCGTAGATGTTCGGGCAGCCGGCCTCCTGGCACACCGTGTGCAGGCCCTCGGCCCGGACCAGGTTCCGCAGCTCGGTGAACTGCGGACCCATCCGGGCGCGCGTCCTGATCCACGGCGGCTTGCGCTCGATCGGCGTCTGGGAGTTCCGCACCTCCAGGCGCAGCAGCCGGCGACCTTCGGGAGCTATAGCCACGCACCCACCCTACGCCCGACGTACCGGACCACCCGGCCTGGCCGATCACCACACCTCGTCATCGTCCGCGAGCCGGCGGCGCCCGGCCTCCACCACGGCCTGGACCGCATCATCGGGACCCGCGAGGCCGATGGCGGCATTGACGAGTCTGGTCGTCAACGCCGTATCGGCCGGCTCGCCGGGCGACTCCGACCGGTTCTCTGGCTGCGCGCGGCGTCCAGAGACCCCGCCAACGCCGTCCGGACCGACATCCGCGTTCTCCATGAGGCGAGTATCACCGGTTGTGGTGAACACGACTCTGGTCCGCGGTTCAGGCCGGGACGGTGGGCAGGGCGTCGAGAGCGCGGGTCAGGGCGTCGGCGGACAGTTCGTGGTCGACCATCTCGCCGGACAGGTAGGTGTCGTAGGCGGACAGGTCCAGGTGCCCGTGCCCGCACAGCGCGGTGAGGATCACCTTCGGCTCGCCGGACTCCTTGCATGCCAGCGCCTCCTCGATGCAGGCGGCCAGCGCGTGGGTGGGTTCCGGCGCGGGCACGATGCCCTCGGTTCGGGCGAACTGGATACCGGCCGCGAAGCACTCCTTCTGCGTCTTGGAGGTCGCCTCCAGCAAGCCCAGTTCGTAGATGTGCGAGAGCAGCGGGGACATGCCGTGGTAGCGCAACCCGCCGGCGTGGATCGGGTCGGGGATGAAGTCGTGCCCGAGGGTGTGCATCTTCATCAGCGGGGTCATCCCGGCGGTGTCGCCGAAGTCGTAGGCGTACACGCCCCGGGTCAGCGACGGGCACGAGGCCGGCTCGACCGCGCGGATGAGCGGGTCGATCCGCCCGGCCAGCTTCTCCCGCAGGAACGGGAACACCAGGCCGCCGAAGTTCGACCCTCCGCCGGTGCAGCCCACGATCACGTCCGGAGTGGTGCCGATCTTGGCGAACTGGGCCAGCGCCTCCTCGCCGATGATCGTCTGGTGCAGCAGCACGTGGTTGAGCACGCTGCCCAGCGAATAGTTGGTGTCGGCGTTCTGGGCGGCCACCTCGACCGCCTCGCTGATCGCGATGCCCAGGCTGCCCGGGGAGTCCGGGTGCTCGGCCAGCACCCGCCGACCGGCCTCGGTCAGGTTCGAGGGGCTCGGGTGGATGGTCCCGCCGAACGTCTCGATCATGATCTTGCGGTACGGCTTCTGGTCGTAGGAGGCGCGGACCTGCCACACCTCGCAGTCCAGCCCGTACTGGGAGCAGGCGAACGCCAGCGCGGTGCCCCACTGGCCCGCCCCGGTCTCGGTGGTCAGCCGGCGGATGCCGGCCTGGGCGTTGTAGTACGCCTGCGGCACGGCGGTGTTCGGCTTGTGCGAGCCGGCCGGGCTCACACCCTCGTACTTGTAGTAGATCCGCGCCGGTGTGCCCAGTGCCCGCTCCAGCCGGCGGGCCCGGAACAGCGGGGAGGGACGCCACAGTGCGTAGACGTCCAGCACCTCGTCGGGTATGTCGATGTACCTCTGGTCGCTGACCTCCTGGGCGATGAGTTCCATCGGAAACAGCGGAGCCAGATCGTCCGGACCGACCGGTTGCAGCGTGCCCGGGTGCAGCACCGGCGGCGGTGGCGCCGGCAGGTCGGCGAGGATGTTGTACCAGCGCCGCGGCAGCTCCGATTCGTCCAGAAGGATCTTGGTGGCGTCCGCTGCCGAGGACATGTCAGTTCCTCTCTCCGACCAACATCACGACAGGCCCGACAGTAGCGCCACGCCCGCGATCACCGTCAGATTCTCCGCGAACCCGGACGCAACAGATAGCCTGCGGGCATGGACCTCCGGATCTTCACCGAACCGCAGCAGGGCGCCAGCTACGACCAGTTGCTGACCGCGGCCAGGGCGGCCGAGGACGCCGGGTACGGCGCGTTCTTCCGTTCCGACCACTTCCTGCGGATGGGTGGGGTCAGCGGCCTGCCCGGCCCCACCGACGCCTGGGTGACCCTGGCCGGGCTGGCCCGGGAGACGTCCCGGATCCGGCTCGGCACGCTGATGAGCGCGGCCACGTTCCGGCTGCCCGGGCCGCTGGCCATCGCCGTGGCGCAGGTCGACCAGATGAGCGGCGGGCGGGTCGAGTTCGGGTTGGGGACCGGGTGGTACGCCGCCGAGCACGAGGCGTACGGCATCCCGTTCGGCACCCTGGGCGAGCGGTTCGATCGGTTCGAAGAGCAACTCGCGATCATCACCGGCCTGTGGCAGACCCCGGAGGGGCAGACGTTCTCCTACCCGGGCCGGCACTACCAGCTCACCGACTCACCGGCGCTGCCCAAACCCGCCCAGCGGCCCCGGCCGCCGGTGCTGGTCGGCGGGGGAGGGGCGCGGCGCACCCCGGCGCTGGCCGCCCGCTACGCCGACGAGTTCAACGTGGGTTTCCAGCCGGTCGAGCAGAGCGGCGCGGCGATCGAACGGGCCCGCGCGGCATGCACCCGGCAGGGCCGGGATCCGGAGTCACTGCGGTGCTCGGCCGCCCAGGTGGTGTGCTGCGGCCGGGACGACGCCGAACTGCGCCGCCGGGCCGAGGCGATCGGCCGGGACGTCGCCGAGTTGCGCGCCAACGGCCTGGCCGGCACGCCGGCCGAACTGGTGGACAAGCTGGGGCGGTTCACCGAGGTCGGCTGCACCCGGATGTACCTCCAGGTGCTTGATCTTGCCGATCTGGCGCACGTCGAGCTGATAGCCGCCGAGGTGATGCCGCAGGTGCGGTGAGCCGATGGGACGGGCCCGACGCGGTCAGCCGGCGGCCACCGGCACGGCCGCTGCCACCAGCGCGGGCAGGTGTTCCTCGATCACCGGCAGCACCTCGGCCACGGTCACGTCCCGGCCCAGCTCGCGGGACAGCGAGGTGACCCCGGCGTCGGTGATGCCGCACGCCACGATCCGGTCGTAGGCGGCCAGGTCCGAGTTGCAGTTCAGCGCGAAGCCGTGCATGGTCACCCCGCGGCTGACCCGGATGCCCACCGCGGCCACCTTGCGGTCCCTCCCGCGCCCGTCGGCCGGCACCCACACGCCGCTGCGGCCCTCCACCC
>DASULA010000031.1:0-38667 GCA_036278435.1 Mycobacteriales bacterium
CGGCCAGCACGTGGCGAACCTGCTGGCGTTCCAGCCGGGTGAGGTGATCGCCCAGGTGATCTCGTTGCAGAACTACCACCAGTCCCCGAACCTGGTGCTGGCGACCAGGCGTGGGCTGGTCAAGAAGTCCAGGCTGGCCGACTTCGACTCCAACCGGGCCGGCGGCATCGTGGCGATCAACCTCAAGGACGACGACGAGTTGATCGGAGCCGCCCTGATCGGCGAGTCCGACGACCTGCTGCTGGTCTCCCGGCAGGCGCAGGCGATCCGGTTCAGGGCCGATGACGACCAGCTCCGCCCGATGGGCCGGGCCACCAGCGGTGTCATCGGGATGCGGTTCGGCGAGGGCGACGAACTGCTGTCCATGGAGGTGGTCAGCGAGGGCATGGACGTGCTGGTGGCCACCGGGGGCGGCTACGCCAAACGGACCAGGATCGACGAGTACCCGGTCCAGGGGCGCGGCGGTAAGGGTGTGCTCACCGCGAAGATCGTCACCCGCAGAGGTGGGCTGGTCGGCGCGCTGGCCGTACGCTCGGACGATGAGCTCTACGCCATCACCTCCAACGGTGGGGTCATCCGGACCGCGGCCAAGCAGGTGCGCCGGGCCCAGCGGCAGACGATGGGAGTCCGGCTGATGAACCTTCCCGAGGGCGTGAACCTCGTCGCGATCGCGCGTAACGCCGACGAGCCGGAGACCCAGGGGGCGCCGTCATGAGCGAGCGTGAGCGAGCGAGTCAGGCAGCACAGTGCGCTGGTGTCTCATGCGCGCCCGGAGCGAAGTGAGGACGGGCATGAGTAGGCGTCAGCGAGCGAGTCAGGCAGCACAGTGCGCTGGTGTCTCATGCCGTCCGGAGCGAAGTGAGGACGAGCATGAGTGAGCCACGGTATCCCGGTGTCGCCGACGTCGAGTCGACCCGCTCGGCCAACGGGTACTCCGACGGCAGGGACCCCTACGGCGCGGACCCACGGTCCGCGGACTCCTACCGATCCCGGGCCAGCGACCCCTACGGCACGCCCGCCGAGGCCGCCGCCGGGGCCCGCCGGCCGTCCCACGGCTACCCGCCGGGCGGCGAGCAGCCGGCCTACGGCGGGCGGTCCCGGGCCGAGCCGTCCCGGGCTGAGCCGTCCCGGGGTTACTCCGGTGATCCGGGTCGGGGCGGCTATGGTGCGCCCGCACCCGCCCCGGCGCCGTCCCACGCCCCGACCCAGGTGGGCGGCTACCCGCCGCAGGCGCCGTACCAGGGTGGTACGACCTACGACACCCGGGGCGGTCGGTCCCGCTCCGGGGCGCCGACACCGCAGCCCTCGCCGGCATCCCGGGTGGCCTCGGCGATGCGCCGCTCGGTGTCGGCCGCGGCTCGTGGTCCGCGCCGGGCCCGGCTCCAGCTCAAGCACATCGACCCGTGGTCGACCCTGAAGCTCTCGCTGGTGCTGGCGGTGGCGCTGTTCGTGGTGTGGATGGTGGCGATCGGCCTGCTCTACGGGGTGCTGGAGGGAATGGGGGTGTTCGACAAGATCAATGGTCTGTACCAGGATGTCACTGGCAAGAACACCGCGCAGATCATCGGCCCGGGCCTGGTGCTGGGTACCGCCGCCCTGATCGGCGCGATCAACATTGTGCTGTTCACCGCCCTGGCGACCGTCGGTTCGTTCATCTACAACATGTGTGCCGACCTGGTCGGGGGTGTCGAGGTGACCCTCTCCGAACACGACTAGCCGAGTCGGTCAAAGGTCGAGCCCGTGCCAGGCTGGCCAAAGCTGCCAAAGCTGCCAAAGCTGCCAGGGCTGCCAGGGCTGCCAGGGCAGAGTCTCGACACCCGGCGGCGGTGCCGCCAGATCCGGTTGGGACGCTGCCGGCTAGGTGCGGTACCGTGTCTCCCCGGTACACGGGCCTGTAGCTCAGTTGGTTAGAGCGCATCCCTGATAAGGATGAGGCCGCTGGTTCAAGTCCAGCCAGGCCCACTGTCCGGTCGGCGACAGTCGGGAGTTCTCGTGGGCAAGAAGCTGGTTCTGCTGGTGGGCGTGGTCGCCGGCCTCCTGATGGTGGCCAAGAAGCGGCGGGACGCCAAGTCCGAGGCTGACTTGTGGCACGAGGCAACCTCGGGGTCACGGAACTGAAACGTGAGGATTGTGCCGGTGCGACCGATCGAGTCGCCCGGCCGGCGGCAGGTCAGGTCCGCGACCGGTGCCGCTGATCCGTCCGGGCGCGTCGTGACGGGTGATCGGGCGGTGCCGGACGGTAAGCTTGAACCGCTGACGGGGACGTAGCTCAATTGGCAGAGCGCCGCCTTTGCAAGGCGGAGGTTAGGGGTTCGATTCCCCTCGTCTCCACAGGCTCTGGGTGTGCTCATCGTGAGTGCGAGCCTGGTCGCCGGCGATGCCGGCCGGGAACACCGTTCCGGATCGGTGCCCACCGGTCGGATCGGCGGGGAATGACCAGCGGAATTCCGACCGTGACCTGGGGTGGACGTTGCCTCGCCTGTTCGTAGTACGCACCATCGTCTCGTTGTCCTCGCTGTGCCTGCTGGCCGGGTGTGGCGGCTCCGGGGCCGGGCCCAGCCCGCGAAACCAGGCGGCCGGTGGTCCGGTCACCGCCAGCGGGCCGCCGACCGGCGCGCAGCCCACCCTGCCCAAGACCAGTGCCCGACCGACCCCGACGCCGAGCACCGTGGACGCGCCCTGCCCCTACGTGGACACCGCCTCGGTGATGAACACGATCGGTCAGCACCTGACTCGCACCACGGTCACCTCGACCGTGCCGCACCCGTCCTGCGCGTTCTACCGGCCGGACGGCGCGGTCGCGGCCCAGATCACCGTGTCAGACCTGGCCAACCCGATCGCGGCTCAGAACGCCGCGTTGGCGCAGGTGGGAAAGGGGTCGAATCCGGTCAGCGGCATCGGTGACTACGGGGTGGTGGCGATCGTCGACGACGGTGCCCTGCTCGCGGTGACCAAGGGTCCGTCGCTGGTGCTTGTCAAGATCAATCAGCAGAGTTCGTTGGAGGCCAGGGAGATCGCCCGGACGGTCGTCAGCGCCCTGTGACGGCCCGCCCGCCCGCGAGCAGGTGCCGCCGCCGGTCTAACGACGGGGTTGGCGTATTCGGCGGGTGGTGTTCTCGGCCGTACCGTTACCAGCCGCGGCCTCGGGTGCCACTGTGGTTTGTCCCGGTCCGCCCGGTCCGGCCGGCTGTGCGGGTCTGGCCGGCTGTGCGGGTCTGGCCTGATTACGGCGGGACCGGTTGATCGCACCGGCCAGCGCGCCCAGGCCGAGCCCGGCACCGAACCCCACCCCGATTCCGGTGGCGATCCGCCGGCGTCCCGGTGCGCGCCGGCCCCGCGCGGCCACCGTGATGTCCCGTACCCGTCGCCGTACCTCCGTGCCGGCCGATCGGCCGGACCGGCGGCACGACCGGGCCAGGTTCCCGACGCCGTGCTGGGCTGCCGAGCCGGCCCGGCTGACGGCCCGGCGACCGAGGGCGCTGGGAGCGCGGCCGGGGATCCGGCCCACTCCGGCCGTTCCGGAGCGGTCACGCCCGGGTCCACTCCGCAGGGCGGCACCACGCTCGGCCAGGGCGCCGGCCCGGCGGGTTGCCCGCTTGGGTCTCACGGCCCACCACCTCCGCACTGAAGTCAACGGTGCTTGCCTGCTTCTTCTACCCTTGCCCGGGGTGGGTAACCGTCCGTGAGAGGATTGGCGGGCGGTTTCCGACCGACGTCGTGATCGCGACGCCGTGATCGACACGGTGACTCGACTCAGACCCAACTCAGACCTTGACAAGGAGCCCTGCTGGTGCCCACCGAGCTGTACGCGACACTGCACACTACGGCGGGTGACATCCGGCTGTGTCTCTTCGGGGACCATGCACCCAAGACAGTCGCCAACTTCGTCGGACTCGCCGAGGGCGGTCGGCAGTGGCGGGACCCGGGGAGCGGAACGCTTACCGAGGCGCCGCTCTACGACGGCACCGTGTTCCACCGGGTCATCCCCCGGTTCATGATCCAGGGGGGGGACCCGCTGGGCAGTGGGCGTGGCGGTCCGGGTTACCAGTTCGCCGACGAGTTCCACCCCGATCTGGCATTCGCCCGCCCATACCTGCTGGCCATGGCCAACGCCGGCCCGGGCACCAACGGTTCGCAGTTCTTCATCACCGTGGCGCCCACCCCGCATCTCAACAACAAGCACACGATCTTCGGTGAGGTCGTCGACGCCGACTCCCGTAAGGTGGTCGACACGATCGTCGCGACTCCGACAGACGCCAACGACCGGCCAAGGCAGGACGTGGCGATCAACTCGGTGACGATCGAGCGGCGCGGGGGCTGACCCGGCAAGGACGCTGATGAGCTCCGAGCAGTACCCCTCGATGGATGCGGCGGCGCCCGCTCCACACTGCTACCGGCATCCACAACGCGAGACCTGGGTCCGTTGCACCCGGTGCGACCGGCCGATCTGTCCAGACTGCCTGCGGCCGGCCTCGGTCGGTTTCCAGTGCCCGCACTGCGTGGCCGAGGGCCGGGCCACCCAGCGGCGACCGACTCTCACCTACGGCGGCCGGATCAGCCGGTACGCCGGCCGGGCCACCACCATCCTGATCGGCCTGAACGTGGGCATGTTCATCCTCACCGCGCTCACCTCGCCGACCGGGCTGGTGCACAACAGCGCCTCGAAGGTGTTCTCCGACCTGGTCCTGGTGCCGAACTTCGTCGCCCTGAGCCACCAGTACTGGCGGCTGATCGGCACGGCGTTCCTGCACATCGGCCCGCTGCACCTGGTGCTGAACATGCTGGCGCTGGGCGTGGTCGGGCCGGGCCTGGAACGGGTGTTCGGGCTGTGGCGCTATCTGGCGATCTACTTCCTGTCCGCGCTCGGCGGCGCGGTTGCGGTGTACCTGTTCGACAATCCGTTCAACGGCACCGCCGGCGCGTCCGGGGCCATCTTCGGGCTGTTCGGCGCCGCGGTGATCGTGCTGCGGCGGATGGGCCTGGATCCGCGGTCGATGCTGCTGGTGATCGGGTTGAATCTGGTGTTCACCTTCAGCATTCCCGGGATCTCCAAGCTGGGTCACCTCGGCGGCCTGCTGATCGGGGTGGTCGCGGCCTGCGCGATCGTGTACATCCCGGCCGGGCCGAGGCGGGCACTGACACAGGGGGTGGGGCTGGTCGCACTGGCCGCGGTGATGGCCGGGCTGGTGGTCTACCGGACCGGGGCGCTCCAGGTCGTCATCGGCTAGCACGGTGTCATCGGCTAGCACGGCGTTATCCGGTGGCGCGGCGCAGGTCGGTCAGGGTGTCGGCCACCTCCCGAGGGTCGGCGCCGAGGGCGCGCCGGCTCAGCATGATGAGCGTGTCACCGGCGTCGATCTCCAGCAGGACCGATCGCACGGCGACCCCACGGCGCTGGTCCACCCGGATCGCCTCCACCTGTGACCAGGGCAGTTCGATCCGACCGGTGAACGTCCTGGAGGCCACCCCGGCCGGGTCGGCCCGCAGCCTGGGCCGGACCAGTATGTCGCCGGCGGCCACGGCCAGCAGACCCAGGCCGGCGATCAGCGCGAGGAACCTGCCCAGCGTGTCGGTGGCGACCGCGGCCGCGCACAGGACCAGGCCACACGCGGCGGTGACGGCGGTCTCCGCGCGTCGCGGCGACCACTCCAGTTGTTCCACGGCTTTGAGCATCGCAGACCCCGCCCTGCCGCGTGGCGGGGCGTATCAGCCCAAGTGTTGACATGTTCCTTGAACGCGGCGCGGAACACCGTACGATCGGACCAAAGCTACCTGGGAGTAACTATGCGTGACGCGGTCATCGTGGAGGCGGTCCGGACCCCGGTGGGCAAGCGGAACGGCGGGCTGGCCGGGGTGCATCCGGTGGACCTGTCGGCCCGCGTGCTGGAGGCGCTGGCCGAGCGCGCCGGAGTCGATCCGGCCCTGGTCGACGACGTGGTGTGGGGATGCGTCAGCCAGGTCGGCGAGCAGGCCTGGAACGTGGGTCGCAACGCCGTACTTGCCGCCGGCTGGCCCGAGTCGGTGCCCGGCACCACCATCGACCGGCAGTGCGGGTCGTCCCAGCAGGCGGTGCACTTCGCCGCGGCGGCGGTGATCAGTGGCCAGTGCGACCTGGTGGTGGCCGGTGGCGTGGAGTCGATGTCCCGGGTGCCGATGGGCTCGAACTTCAGCTCGGGGCCCGGGATGCCGTTCGGGCCGCGGATGACCGGCCGCTACTCCGGCGTGACGTTCAACCAGGGTGTGGGCGCGGAGATGATCGCCGAGCGGTGGCACCTGTCTCGGGCGCGGTTGGACGAGTTCAGCCTCGGTTCGCACCTGCGCGCGGCGGCTGCCGCAGATGCCGGTGCCTTCGACGCGGAGATCGTGCCGGTGCCCACCGAGAGCGGTGTGGTCGCGCGGGACGAGGGCATCCGGCGGGACACCACGCCCGATGCCCTGGCCGGCCTGAGAACGCCGTTCCGTCCGGACGGCGTGGTCACGGCCGGCAGTTCGTCGCAGATCTCCGACGGGGCCGCCGCGCTGCTGGTGACCACCAGCGAGAAGGCGGCCGAGCTCGGCCTGCGCCCGCTGGTTCGGGTGCACACCGCCGTGATCGCGGCGGATGATCCGGTGATCATGTTGACCGCGCCGATGCCGGCGACTGAGAAGGCGCTCAAGCGGTCCGGGCTGGCCATCGGCGACATCGGGGCGTACGAGGTGAACGAGGCGTTCGCGCCGGTGCCGTTGGCCTGGCTGGCCGAGACCGGTGCCGACCCGGCCCGGTTGAACCCGCGTGGCGGCGCGATCGCCCTGGGCCACCCGCTGGGCGGGTCCGGCGCTCGGCTGATGACCACGCTGGTACACCACATGCGGGCCGACGGTGTGCGGTTCGGGTTGCAGACCATGTGCGAGGGCGGCGGCATGGCAAACGCCACCATCCTGGAGCTGGTCTGACCGGGTCCCTCACGCCGCCCCCGCGCCGCCTGTCGCGCCCTGACCCGAGCTGGCCGGATGCCGCCGGCCCGTCGCCTGATACATCCTGTTATGTATGGGTTTGACGCTGTATTTTCGGGCGTCTCCGGGTCGGATCCCGGGTTATCCACATGTGGATAACTCCTGGGGATGAATTACAGAGACGTCCTTAACCGCGCGCCGTGACCGACCCCGGTCGCCATTGCGCCAGACCGTGAGCAGCAGCGGGGGCCGGACACCGGGCCCGACACCGGGCCCGACACCCGGCCGCACCGGAGTCGCCGCGCCGGCCCGCTCCGCACCACTCGCCGGGGTGCCGGGGCGGGGATCAGCGCCAGCGGACGGCCATGCCCAGCCCGGCCACCATCAGGCCGAACCCCACCGCGAAGTTCCAGGACCCGAGGCTCTCCATCACCGGCACCGAGGTGCCCGCGACGTAGTTCACCACGATGTAGGCCAGGCCGACCAGGATGAGGCCACACATGAAGGCCGGGTACCAGGTCGGGCTGGGTCCCTTGCGCTTGGCCTGCGTGCTCGACGACGGCAGCACGTTGCTCGGCGGGGTGTATACGGTCTTCTTTCGTACCCGTGACTTCGGCACCGTTCTCCTCCTGGACTGCCTGAACTGCCGGACCCGGTCTCAGCACGGTCATCGGAACGGGCGAGAACGGGCCACGCAGGGGCTCACCGGGCTAGCGTAGACGGGACACAGGGCGAGGAGGCAATGGGCGTTCGACCGGAACGTAACGATGTGTGGCGCGTGCTCGTACCGGTCGTCTGCCTCGCGGCCGGACTCCTGTTCGCCACCAGTGCCGAGACCGCCCACGGCACCGACCTTCGGGCCGGCCGCCAGGTGGAACTGACCCAGCTCATCGGGCAGGAGGAACGCCGGGTCGGTGCGTACACCGGTCAGGAAACGACGCTGCAACGTCAGGTGGACGCCCTGGAGTCACAGGCCGCCCAGGGCGACCGGCGGATCAGCGCCGAACAGCGGCGCACCGGCGACCTCACCGCCCCGGCCGGACTGACCCCGGTGCACGGCACCGGACTGTCGGTGTCGCTGGACGACGCACCGCGCGGGCCCGACGGAGCGCTGCCGCCCGGCGCCCGGAACGTGGACGACGTGGTGGTGCACCAACAGGACGTGCAGGCGGTGGTCAACGCGCTGTGGGCCGGCGGCGCGGAGGCCATGGCCATCATGGGACAGCGAATTATCACGACCGGCGCTGTACGCTGCGTAGGCAATGTGCTGCTTCTCTATGGTCGGACGTACTCGCCGCCCTACCGGATTACCGCGGTTGGTGACCCGGATCGGATGCGGGCCGCGTTGGACCGCCAGCCCGGCGTGACCCTCTACCGGAGAGCCGCGGCGTACTTCGGGCTGGGCTACGACGTGCGGGACAGGCGGGATGTCACCCTTCCCGGGTACGGCGGTCCGCTTCGGTTGACTTACGCGGAGGCTGTGCCGGAATGATCGGCTTGTGACGAGGATGTGCCGATGTGCCCCGCGTGGACCAGCAGGTGTGGACGTGAACAGCAGTGTGGACCGGTGTCGACCCAGTGTCGATCAGGCATGACGGGATGGCATCGGCTGTCGGACGGATGCCTCGGTGTGCGCACCGCGCGGTTCGTGGGGACGAAAGGTGAGGTAGGGCCGTGACTTTCACGATGGACCGGGATCCACGCCCGCATGCCCGGCACGCCAAGCCCGATCCGTGGGGCGACCGCCTGCGCACCGGAGTCCGGGGCACCGGCCAGACCCTCATCACCGCCGGTCTGGTGATCCTGCTCTTCGTGGTCTACGAACTGTGGATCACCAACATCTTCAACGCGCACACCCAGCACCAGTTGCACGCCAAGCTGGAGCAGCAGTGGTCGCAGGGCAAGGACCCGCTGGCCGTTGGGCCGGCTCGGCCGGGAACGAAACTCCGCGACATCCCGCTGGGTGACGGCGTGGCCCTGATCAGGATCCCGGCCTTCGGTGCCGACTGGGCCTACACCATCGTCGAGGGCACCGGGGAACGGGAGCTCGCCGAGGGTCCCGGTCACTACACCGGAACGGCCCTGCCCGGCGAGGTCGGGGACTTCGCGGTCGCCGGCCACCGGGTCGGCAAGGGCTCGCCGTTCCTCAATCTGGACAAGTTGCGGGCCGGTGATTTCATCGTGGTCGAGACCAAGGACTACTGGTACGCCTACCGGGTGCTGGGCGACCAGGCCTCCGGTGACCCGACCCAGGTCGACCAGGACGGGATCCCCGGCCAGGAGATCGTGCAGCCCACCGACATCGACGTGATCGACCCGGTACCCGGACACCCCGGCCGCACCCCGAACCGGCGGATGATCACGCTCACCACCTGCAACCCGAGGTTCTCCGCCGCGCAGCGGATGATCATCCACGGTGAGATGGTGGGTGCGCCGCTGAAGAAGGGGCCTGGAGTGGTCCCGCCCGCCCTGCAGAACTCGTAACGCCCCGCGGCACCGTTCCGGCCGGGGTGAGGCGCCGGAACGGACGGTGAAGGAGAACCACCATGTACACCTGGATCTGGCGGAAGCTGCCCGGGGACACCTGGGCCAAGGTCGCCGGCGCGGCCCTGCTCGCCCTGCTGGTCGTCTTGTTGCTGCTCTTCGTGGTCTTCCCGTGGGTGGAGCCCCGGCTGCCGTTCAACGACGTCACCGTCGGCAACCAGTGACCCGACTGCGACCCTGACCCACCCGGTGGGTCGTTCCCACCGTGCCGGGCTTCCCCCCCGTGTCGCTTCACCGCCGCAACGGGGTGGGCCCGACCGACCGCGGCCGGCCAGGCCCATCCCGAAACCCTGTCTCGTCAGGGCCGGCGTATCGGTAAGTGATGGCCGTCGGGGTTCGGCGTGGTGTCGGTCGGGGTCGGGGTCGGCGTCAATGTCGGGGTGAGCGTGGGGGTGGGTGTCGGCGTCGGGGTGGCCGGTGCCACCGCCACGAATATCTGAATCTCGTCGCCCGGCTTCGCCGTGGTGCCGCCGGGCGGATCCTGCGCGAACACCTGGAACTCCGGCACGTCGGACCGCTGCTGGTCAACCGGTTTCACGTTGGTGAATCCGGCCTTGGTGAGAGTGTCGATCGCCTGATCGCTGGTCTGCCCGATCACGCTGGGCACCCGGGTCATCCCGTTGGACACGAAGACGGTCACCGTCTGCTCCTTGGCCACCTGCTGCCCGGTGTCCGGCGAACTGCCCAGCACGGTGCCCTCGGGTTCGCTGGAGTCCTTGTCCTGCCGGGCCGGGGTGAGCCCCTGGGAGTTGAGCAGGCTCGCCGCGGCGTCGTAGGTCATGCCCTTCACCGACGGCACGGCGACCGTCTCCGGGCCCTGGCCGACGGTGATGTCCACCTGGCTGCCCTCGATCAGCGGGACGCCCTGCCCGGGCTGCTGCGCGACGACCTTGTTCTTGTCCTTGGCCGCGGATGCCTCGAAGTTCGTGGTGCCCAGCTTCAGGTGCGCGGCCGACAGCTTGGCCGCGGCCTGCTGCTTGGTCAGGCCGATCACCTGTGGCACGTCCACCCGTACCGTCTTCTTGCCATTGCCCAGCAGTTGCGAGACGACCAGCGCGGCGACCACGAACACCACGACCACGCCTACCCCGAGAAGGATGAACGCGGCCCGCCGGTTCGGTTCCTGGACCGGTTGCTGCATGGCCGTGGGCGGACCGGGCACCGGCGGCGGTGGCTGGTGCCGGATCGGGCCGCCCAGCACCGTGGTGTGTTCCTCGTCGGACATCACCGGGGTGGCCTGGACCGGTCGGCCGGAGATCGCCCGGACCAGGTCGGCGCGCATGTCCGCACCGGACTGGTACCGGTTCACCGGGTTCTTCGCCATTGCCTTGAGCACTATCGCGTCGAGGTGGCGCGGCACGTCCCGGTTGACCTGGCTGGGCGGGATCGGGTTCTCCCGGACGTGCTGGTAGGCCACCGCGACCGGCGAGTCCCCGGTGAACGGGGGGTGTCCGGTGAGCAGTTCGTAGAGCAGACACCCGGTGGAGTACACGTCTGACCGGGCGTCCACGCTCTCCCCGCGGGCCTGCTCCGGGGACAGGTACTGGGCGGTACCGATGACCGCGGCGGTGGAGGTCACCGTGGCGGCGCTGTCGGTGATCGCCCGGGCGATACCGAAGTCCATCACCTTGACCGCGCCGGACCGGGTCACCATCACGTTTCCCGGTTTCATGTCCCGGTGCACGATGCCGTTGCGGTGTGAGTAGTCCAGCGCCGCGCAGATGTCGGCGACGATCTCCATGGCGCGCTGCGGGTGCAGCGGTCCCTCGGACTTGAGGATGTCGCGCAGGGTGCGGCCCTCGACGTACTCCATCACGATGTAGGGAGTGGGCCCGACTGGCCCGGCCGCACCGCCGCCCTGGTCGAGATCCTCGCCGCTGTCGTAGACCGCCACGATCGCCGGGTGGTTCAGCGAGGCGGCAGCCTGAGCCTCCCGGCGGAAGCGAGCCTGGAACGACGGGTCCCGGGCCAGGTCGGGACGCAACACCTTGACCGCGACGTCCCGCCCCAATCGGACGTCGCGTCCCAGATGGACCTCCGCCATGCCACCGTAGCCGAGCGTCCGGCCCAGCTCGTAGCGGCTTCCCAGTAGACGTGGCTGTGTCATTCGGCGTCCTCAGTCGTTCTAGTTCTTCGAACGGCCACCGGGCCGCCTGTCCACCGCGACGATCTCGACCCTGGCACCCGCCGGCACGTGACCGTCCGGAGCCACCGTGACGACCGAGCCGGGCGGTCCGCCCTGGTCGGCGTACCGTACGGTGGGGACCAGGCCGAGCAGGCGCAGTTCACGGGACACGTCCTCCACAGGTCGTCCGACGTAGTCGGACGCGGTCACCGTCACTGTCCGCGGTGACGCGTCACCCCCGGCACCGCCGCCAGCCGGGTTGGAGTCCGTGGCGATCGAGGGGTTGTTTGTGATCCGTCCATTCGGGTGAGATGGGTGGCGGGTTGCGAACACCACCCCGAGTACGAGCACCAGCACACCCAGGCCGACCAGCGACGCCAACACCACGGTGCGCCGCGTCGGCGGTACCGACGGCACTGGTCCTGCCACGGTACCCGTGCCGTGCTGGCCCAACGAGACCCCGGTGTGCTGGCCGGGCTCGGGGGCCGACCGGGGTGGCGGGGACGGGTGGCTGCCGGGCAACCCCACCGGGTGGGAGGTCACCGGAACCGGAACCGGCGCGGAGGGTGCGAGCGGCGGACCGGGCACCGGCCCCAGTACCGACCCCAGTACCGGCCGGGGGATCGGACCGGTGCCCTGACCGTACATCGGCGGCCCAGCCGGGTGCCGGGGCCGCGGCGGGTGCGGCAGTATCCGGGTCGATCCGCGCGGCGGACCGGCGACCATCGCGGTGCGCTCGTGCACCGGGTGGCCGGTGCGCACCGCCCGGACCGCGGCGGCGAACTCCCCTCCGGTGGCGAACCGCCGCCTCGGGTCCTTGGCCATGGCCCGGTCCACCAGCCCGCGCACCGGCGGCGGCACGTCCTCGGGCAGCGGCGGGGCCTGGTCGCGGATCTGCATGACCGCCACCGCCACCGAACTGTCGGCCACGAACGGCAACCGGCCGGCCAGGCACTCGTAGGCGACCACGCCGAGGGAGTAGACGTCGCTGGCCGGGGTGGTGCGCTTGCCCTCGGCCTGTTCGGGCGCGAAGTACTGGGCGGTGCCGACCACCATGCCGGCCTGCGTGAGCGGCACGGTGTCGGCCACCCGGGCGATGCCGAAATCGGTGACCTTGACCGTGTTGTCCGGGCCAACGAGCAGGTTGCCCGGCTTGACGTCACGGTGCACCATGCCGGTCCGGTGTGCCGCCTCCAGTGCCGCCGCGGCCTGCCCGACGATATCGAGCACCCGTGCCACGGGAAGCCGGCCGGTGCGGACCAGGATGGCCGACAGCGGCTCACCCTCGACCAACTCCATCACCAGGTAGGCGGTGCGCTCGTCGCCGTCGGTGATCTCGCCATAGTCGTGCACGGCCGCGATGCCCGGGTGGGTCAGCGCCGCGGTGTTGCGCGCCTCGGCCCGGAACCGCTCCACGAACGTCTGGTCGCTGGTCAGCGCGCTCTTGAGTACCTTCACCGCGACCCTGCGGTGCAGCAGGGTGTCCTCACCCCGCCACACCTCACCCATCCCGCCGGTGGCGATCCGGGCGGTCAACCGGTACCGCCCGGCGAGTTCGGTGTTCCTCAGGGCGGCCACGTCATCGGCCTCCGGAACCCTGACTGGCCAGCACGGCCTGGATCACGTCCCGGGCGATCGGCGCGGCCGCCTTCCCTCCGGTGACCTCGTCACCGGCCACGCCGGCGTGCTCCAGCAGGACAGCCACCGCCACGGTCGGGTGGTCGGCCGGAGCGAACCCGATGAACCAGGCGTGCGGCTGGGCACCCTTCTCGTTCTCCGCCGTACCGGTCTTGCCGGCCACCTGGACCCCATCGATCTGGGCCGAGCGGCCGGTGCCCTTGTTCACCACGTTGGCCATCATGCTGGTGAGCGTGCCGGCGACGTCGGCGGGCATGGCCCGGCCGATCTCGTGCGGCTCGGTGGTGTCCAGGGTGGACAGGTCGGGCGCCTGGAGTTCCTTGACCAGGTACGGCTGCATGAGCACGCCCCCGTTGGCCACCGCCGACGCGATCATCGCTCCCTGCATCGGGGTGATCTGCACGTCCCGCTGGCCGATGGCCGACTGGCCCAACGCGGCCCGGTCCGGGATCGCGCCGACCGTGCTGGGCGCCACCCGCAGCGGCATGGTGAAGCCCTGGTCGTCGATGCCGAACGCCTGAGCCTCGTCGGCGAGGGTGTCTCGGCCCAGCGTGATACCGAGCTGGGCGAACGCGGTGTTGCAGGAGATCGTCAGGGCGTGCAGGAACGTGTCGGTTTTCCCGTCCCCGCACGTCTCGTTGTCGAAGTTCCGCAACCGGGTGTGCGTGCCCGGCAGGACGAAGTTCGTCTGCGCCGGGATCCGGTCGCCCGGTTTGACCCCGTGTTCCAGCGCTGCCGCGGCCACCACCACCTTGAACACCGACCCAGGTGGATACCGGGCGCTGATCGCCCGGTCGATCATCGGATCCGGGGACTTGTTGCCCAGGTCGGTGTAGCTCTGGCGGATCTTCGCCGCGTCGTGCGAGGACAACGTGCCCGGGTCGTAGGACGGCGTGCTGACCATGGCCAGGATCGCGCCGGTGCGCGGGTCCAGCGCGACCACCGCGCCGGTCTGTTTGGCCATGTCCCGGTAGGCCGTCTGCTGTGCCTTGGCATTCAGGGTCAGCACGACGTTGCCGCCCCTGGGGTCGCGGCCGGTGAACAGGTCGGACAGTTGCCGGGTGAGCAGGCGGCTGTCGGTGCCGGACAGGATGTCGTTCTCGGCCCGTTCCATCCCGGCCGCCCCGTAGACCAGCGAGTAGAACCCGGTCGCCGGCGCGTACAGCGGGCCGTTCGGGTACTGGCGCAGGTATTTCAACCGGTCCTTGGTGGGCACCGAGCGGGCGATCGCCCGGCCGTCCACCACGATCGAGCCACGCTGCCGCTCGTACTCCGAGAGCAGCACCCTGGTGTTGCCAGGGTCGGACCGCAGCTTGTCCGCGTGCAGCACCTGCACGTAGTTCGCGTTGACAATGAGCAACCCGAACAGCACGAACACCGCGACGGCCACCCGGCGCAGGGGCGCGTTCACCTACTTCACCACCTCGGTCACGGCCTCGGCCAGTGGCTGGTTGGCCTGGGCGGGAGGTGTGGCCGGCCGGCGCGCCGCGTCGGAGATGCGCAACAGCATCGCGATGAGCGCGAAGTTCGCCACCAGCGACGAACCACCGTAGGACAGGAACGGCGTGGTCAGGCCGGTGAGCGGGATCAGCTTGGTCACCCCGCCGACCACCACGAACACCTGCCAGCCCAGCCCGAACGCCAGCCCGGCCGCCAGCAGTTTCCCGAACGCGTCACGCACGGTCAGCGCCGCGCGCAGCCCCCGCTCCACGATCAACCCGTAGAGCACCAGCAGCGCCACCAGTCCGAACAGGCCGAGCTCCTCGCCGACCGTGGCCACGATGAAGTCGCTGTTGGCGAACGGCACCGTCTCCGGCTGCCCGGCGCCCAGCCCGGTGCCGAACAGCCCCCCGGTGGCCAGCCCGAACAGCGCCTGGATGATCTGGAACGCGTCGTCGCGGTGCGCGAACGGGTCGAGCCAGAACTCCACCCGCTGCTGCACGTGACCGAAGATCAGGTACGCGCCGTACGCGCCGCCCATGAACAACACCAGGCCGATCAACAGCCACGAGGTGCGTTCGGTGGCCACGTAGAGCATCACGATGAAGATGCCGAAGAACAGCAGCGAGGTGCCCAGGTCACGTTCCCGCACCAGCACCAGCACGCTGGCCAACCAGGCGACCAGCACCGGCCCCAGGTCCCGCCCGCGCGGCAGGTCGATGCCGACGAACCGTCGGGAGGCCAGCGACAGCACGTCCCGCTTGGCCACCAGGTAACTGGCGAAGAACACCATCAGAGCGAGCTTGGCGAACTCACCGGGCTGGATGGAGAAGCCGGCCGCCCGGATCCAGATCCGGGCGCCGTGCACGGTGCTGAACCGGGCCGGCAGGATCGCCGGCAGGGTCAGGAAGACCAGGCCGCCGAACCCGAGGGTGTAGGCGTAGCGGGACAGCGCCCGATGGTCCCGGACCACCAGCAGCACCGCCACGAACAGGGCCAGTCCCACGCCGGTCCACACCACCTGGGCGCCGGCCGCGGCCGGGTGCAACGCGTGCCCGAGCTGCCGGTCCCGATCGGCCGTGCCGATGTCCACCCGGCGGATCAGCACCAGACCCAGCCCGTTGAGCAGCGCGGTGGCCGGCAGCAGCAGCGGGTCCGCGTGCGGCGCGAGCAGCCGCACCACGATGTGCGCGGCCAGCCACAGCAGGCCGAAGCCCGCACCGTAGGTGATCACATCCACGCCGACCGTGCCGGAGGTGTTCACGTCGACGATGGCGTCGGCGGCGACCACCACGGCGACCGCGAACAGCAGCATCGCCAACTCGGTGCCGCGCCGGGTCCGCGTGCGCCGCACCGCCACCGGGCCGGCCGACATCAGTCGTCCGCCCGGCAGTCACGTCCGGGCACCGGATTGTCCGACGCGTGTGTGGACGTGCCGGCCGACGGGCTGCCCGACGGCGAGGCCGCGGTGGACCCGGTCGGCCGGGTTGGACTGGCCGATCCGGCCGGGCGACTCGGCGTGCTCTGGTGGGTTGGGGTGCTCTGGTGGGTCGGCGGTGCCGACCCGGTGGCGGGCCCGGACGGGGACGGCCCGGTCGAACCGGGGTCGTCGGCCGGGCACAGCGGCATCCGGTCGTCCCGCAGGTTCGCCAGGATCCGCTCGGTGTCCGGCTTGTCCTTGGCGCTGATTCCCGACCGCACCTGGTCCCTGGCGATCTGTTGCAGGTCAGACACCCGAAGGTCGGTCGGATGGTCCACCCGGTAGAGGCGCATCGGGCCCAGGCTGGCGTTCACCCCGCGGTACACCGCGATCCGGCCGCCGTCGGCGGCCACGAAGAACTGGGTCTGGGTCCACCGCCAGACCCCGTACCCGGCCCCGGCCAGCAGTACCAGCGCGGCCAGCGCGAGCAGGGCGGTGCGCAGCCGCCGCCGGCGGCGCCGCGGCGGGCTGGCCACCGGTTCGGCGGGCCGTTCCCTGGGCTGGCCCGGATCGGCCAGGGCGGCCCGCCCGGCCGCGCTGTCCGGCGCGACCCGACGCTGCCCCTGGTTGTCCCCGGCGGCGCCGTCCACCACCGGTGCGTCGTCGCCGTAGCCCACGTTGAGCACGTCGGCGACGATGCAGGTGATGTTGTCCGGCCCGCCACCGCGCAGGGCGAGTTCGATCAACCGGTCCGCGCACTTCTGCGGGTCGGCGATCTGGAGGGCCTCGTAGAGGGTCTCGGTGGACACCACCCCGGACAGGCCGTCACTGCACAGCAGGAACCGGTCGTCGACCCTCGCCTCCCGGATCGACAGGTCCGGTTCGACCTCCGAGCCGTTGAGGCAGCGCAGGATCAGCGAGCGCTGCGGGTGCATGCTCGCCTCCTCCTCGGTCAACCTGCCCTCGTCCACCAGCGCCTGCACGAACGTGTCGTCGTGGGTGATCTGGGTGAACTGGCTGCCCCGCAACAGGTAGGCGCGGGAGTCCCCGACATGCACCAGGCCGAGCCGGTTTCCGGCGAACAGCATCGCGGTCAGCGTGGTGCCCATCCCGTCCAGACCCGGGTCCTCGGCCACCACCTCGCGCAGGTGCGCGTTGGCGTTCTCGGCGGCCTGGCGCAACTGCGCGATCAGGTCCTCGCCGGGGGTGTCGTCGTCCAGCGGGGCCATCTCGGAGATCACGATCTTGCTGGCGACCTCGCCCCCGACGTGACCGCCCATGCCGTCGGCGACGGCCAGCAGCCGCGGACCCGCATACACCGAGTCCTGGTTGTTGCCCCGGATCAGCCCACGGTCCGAGCGGGCGGCGTATCTCAGCACAAGGGTCATGAGTGCAACTCGATGACGGTCTTGCCGATCCGAATCGGCATGCCTGGCGGTATCGGGGTGGGGCCGGCGACCTTGTTGCGATCCAGGTAGGTGCCGTTGGTGGAGCCCAGATCCTCGACGTACCACTCACCCTCGCGCTGGGTGAGCCGCGCATGGTGCAAGCTGGCGTAGTCGTCGGTGAGGACGAGGGTGGAGTCGTTGGCGCGACCGATCATCACCGGTTGCTCCCCCAGACTGATTCGGGTGCCGGCGAGGCTACCGCTGGTCACGACCAGGACACGAGGGGTCCGGCCACGTCGCTTCGGCCGGCTCGGTGGTCGGGCCGGCCGGGACCGCGGCGGAACCCCGGCGACCCGGGGCTGGCCGGACCCGAACAGGTCGGACCTGATCACCCGCAGTGCCGCGAACACGAACAACCACAGCAGGATCAGGAAGCCCGCCCGCAGTACCTGGATGACGATCGGCGCGGTCATGGGTAGTCCTGTCGGTACACCAGGGTGCTGTGGCCCAGCCGGATGACGTCACCGTGCTGAAGCTGCCAACTCTGCACCTGCTGCCCGTTGACCGTGGTGCCGTTGGTCGAACCCAGATCGTGCAGGAGCGCGGCCTGGCCGTCGAACCGCACGTCGGCGTGCCGGCGGGACACCCCGGTGTCGGGCAGCCGCAGGTCGGCGTCCTGGCCGCGGCCGATCACGTTGCTACCGATGCGCAGGTCGTAGGCACGGTCGGAGCCGTCCACTGCCAGGCAGTGCCGGACACCCTGGGGCGGGCCGCCGTAGGGCGGCGGGTACCCACCCTGTGGTGGGCCGTACTCGCCCCGGTCAGGTGGTGGGTAGTCCGGCGGGCCGTAGCCCGGCGGACCGTACCCGGGCGGCCCGTACTCCGGTTGCCCGTACCCGGGCGGTCCCGGTGGCCCGGGTGGCACAGGTGGACCGCCGAGCGGCCCGGCGGGCGGGCTGGACAGCGAGTTCGGCGGCCTACGCCGCGGCGGCACCTCCGGGTCGACCGTGCTGGCCACCCGGAACACCCCGGTGACCAGATCGTCGGCACGGGTCAGGCGCACCTCGATGTCGCCGTAGGCCCCCCACCCCTCGTCGTCGAGGTACTCCTGGACCATCTCGGCAAACGAGTTGGTGAGCTGGGCCTCCCACGGCGCGAGATGTTCGTAGTCGGAGTGGCCCAGCTCCACCACGTAGCGGTTGGGCACCAGTACCCGACCCGCCCCCAGGATCGCCCGACGCTCCTCCGCTTCGCGCTGGAGCGCCTTGGCGACCTCGACCGGTTCCACCTGGCCCTTGAAGATACGAGCGAAGGTGGTGCCGACCAGGCCTTCGAGACGGCGCTCGAAGCGCTGCAGCACTCCCACGAGACCCCTCCTTGGACAGTTCGACTCAGATCGTATCCGTGGCGGTGCAGCGGTCGCCTCGCCGACCGGGTTCCGTGCTAGGCTCATCGAGCCGCTGGGCGAGTGGCGGAATGGCAGACGCGCACGGTTCAGGTCCGTGTGTCCGTAAGGACGTGGGGGTTCAACTCCCCCCTCGCCCACCCGCCTCCGCCGATCTGTGCCCACGGAAAACGTGGGCCGGGTCGGCTTAGCATTTCCTGGGGGTGCAACCCCCAGGCCCCGCCCGGAGGGGCTTTGCCCCCCGGTCCCCCCAATGTTCGTTGGTTGGGTTTTGCGGGATGGTTCGGGGGTCGAGGGGTCCGGGGGCGGGGTTGTGCTTGCTGGGGGTGCAACCGCCAGGCGCCGCCCGGAGGGGGTTTGCCGCGGTCGACCGGCTGGTCCACGCCCGGGCGACACGACGCTGGCCTGTGGTTCCCCGAACCATCTGCCTCCGCACCGATGATGATCCCGGCCAGCGCGGCGTCCCCAACGTTGCCGATGCTCAGCCACCGGGAGAACCCGCATGGCCATACCTGCCCATCCGCCGCGACCGCGTAGCGTACTCGTGGATGCAGACCGTACGCGTCTGGTTCCGAGCGCGGGCCGTCCGGGTCCTCGGGTTGCCTTCGGTCACTCAGGTGGTGCCGAGTCCAGAGAGGCGGGGTCGAGTAGGCCCAGGTTGGAGGCGACCTGGCGCAGTAGCGCGACCATCTGGTCGTGTTCCGGGCCGGACAACGCCGCGCACACCTCGGCCTCGTGTTCACCGGCCAGGCACATCACCCGGGTGAGCAGCCGCTGACCGGCATCGGTCAGATACAGCGCGTGCGCCCGCCGGTCCGCTGGATTCCGCCGCCGCTCGACCACGTTGCGCCGTTCCAGGTCGTCAACCAGGGTGACCATGCGGCTCGGCGGTATCCGCAGCCGCTCACCGAGCGACTGTTGGGACTGCCCTTGAGTGGCGGCCACGGCCCGCATCAACCCGACCTGGCGCGGCTCCAGGCCGAGCGGGTCCAGACGTCGGGCGAACCTTCCGGCCACCGCGACACCGATCAGCGCGAGCAGGAATCCCGCGCTGTCCGGCTCCGGCGCAGGTGGCACGGGCAAGCCGTTATCCGTCGCCTCGCCCATGCGCACATCCTAGCCTCCGCCAATTACCGAACAGACGTAAACATCGTCGTCCGGAATTGTTTTGTCCGCTTCCGTGATAGAACGCGGGTAGCGCCCGCCGCAGTGGCATCCGTATCCACTCAACACTATCGATTCCGGTGCGGTGCCGATCGTCGCGGTCCGCCCGGGTGGGTGAGACGGCCCGGCCACCGGAACTCGATCAACCATTCTCCAACTCTGCGTGACCGGTGCGACGCGGGGAGTAGTAGTTCTCGCCCGGCCGCGCGCCGAACGGTAACGTCACGTGCTGTTCCACGCTGTCGGGTGGAGGATATTCGATCTTCCGTGCCGCGGCAGGAGGCTCGATGTTTACCGTTCCTGTTCTGATAATCGCTCTACTGGGGGCGATCGGCCTCGGTGCCGGAATCGCGGTCGGTGGCGCCGGAGGAATCCTCGGTGGCATTCTGTTCGCCGCCGGGTGCGCATACGGCGCGATCCGGCTGTTGGGCCGCACGGGCACGGCCCCGGTCGCCCGATTTCCCGGCGGCGCGGTATCCGGGGTGGCCACCGTCCTGTCGTATGAGAACGTGGGTTCCACCGCCCATGACGACCCCATGGTCCGGACCAGACTGAGTGTCTCGGTGCCCGGGCGGCAGCCCTTCGAGGTGACCAGTTACGACGTGGTGAGCCTGTACGCGGCCAATCGGCTGTCCACCAACGCGGCCTTCCGCTGCGCGGTCGATCCATCCGCACCCGATGAACTGGTCGTGCACTGGGAGCAACCGGTGACGCTGGACGGCTTCAGCGACCCACAGAACCGGCTCGGCGTGCACACCCCGGTACGCACCGACGCGTCGTTGTCCGCGGCGGCGCTGCTGGCCGCCGGGCTGCCGGCCGGCGGGCGGGTAGTGCAGTCCTCCTCGCAGGGGACGGTCGCACCGAACGGCGACCCGATCATGGTCTTCGTGTTGCACGTGGTGCCGGACAACGGCGCGCCTCCGTTCCAGTCGCTGACCGCGCAACGGGTGCCACCGGACTGCCTGTCCCTTACCGTGGCGGGTACCCCGTTGCGCGTGGCCTACGACCCGGAGAACCGGACCCGGATGGTCGCCATCGACTGGGACGCGGTGGCGCCCGACCCGCCGGCACCCTCGTCGGCGGTACCCAGCATGGCCACCGCCCCGGGTCCGGTGACGGCCGTGGAGGATCCGGTCGGCGGGTCGCAGACGGGCGCGGCGCCGTTCGTCGTCACCTCTACGCCACACGCGTCGAGCTGAGCTCCGTCAGCAGCTCGGGCAGCCGTGGGTGGAGCTGCGCGGAACCGGAGTGTCAGGTCCCCGCGGCTGTGTGAGGGCAGCCCCGATGATGGGCGGCGCCGCGCCTCCAACCCCTGAGCTGATCCCCGTGCCGGCCGCGCCCCCACACCAGCCCCCCCTCGTCCTCCACAGCTTGTCCACAGCTTGTCCACAGCACCCGTGCGTATTGGTGCGGTTGTCCACAGGGTTGTCCACAAGCCGGCCGTGGTTGTGCATGACGTGCCCACCCAGGAACCTCCCAGCCTCCGGCACGGCCCGCGGCACGGCGCCGGACCGGGGGTCCGTTCACCCGCAGGGGTTGCTGACCGGTGCGTTCCTTGACAGCGTCAGTACGACACGATCGGGTAACCGCATGGTCACGCTGCACGTCTATTACGTCCGGCACGGCGAGAACCTCGCCAACCTCACCCGTGAACTGTCCCACCGCGTGGTGGACCATCCGCTCACCCCACGCGGCGTGGAACAGGCGGCCGCGGTGGCCGCCTACCTGGCCCCGCTGGCACCGGACGGCCCGGTCTTCTGCTCTCCGCTGCGGCGGGCCAGGCAGACGGCCGCGCCGATCGCCGAGCGGATCGGCACCCGGATCGCGATCGACGAGCGGCTGCGGGAGGTGAACGTTGGCATCCTCGACGGGCGTTGCGACGCCGAGGCCTGGGCGACCTACACCAACACGCACCGGGCCTGGCGGGCCGGCGACCCGGACCGCCGGTTCCCGGGCGGGGAGAGCGCGCGCGAACTGACCGACCGGTTGCGGGCCGCGTTCGCCGATGTGGCGGCCACCGCCGAGGGGCGGGCGGCCGTGGTGGTCGGGCATGGCGGCATCCTGCGCGCTGGACTACCCGGCCTGTGTCCGGGTCTGAGCCCGCAGGCGCTGCCGGCCGACGTCACGAACTGTTCGGTGACCGAGCTGGAGTTGCACGCCGAGGGAAATGACGGTGTGCTCGGCGAACTGCTCCGTTGGGGCGACGTGGAGCACCTGGGCGTTGCCGCGGGAAGGACGCCGACCTCGCGCTGACCGCCGCTCCCAGTGAGGTGTCGAGGAGTGCGGGACGAAACGTTGCCCGGCGGTGGGCGGCTCGCTGCGCCGGTGGGTGTCGGTGGCCGGCGGCCCGTCCCGGTTCGGGTGGTGGCGGGCTACCCGGCCGTCGTCACCAGCGACCGAGGATCTGGGCGAGCACGTCGTCCTCGGGTCGGGACGCTGCCCTGGCGGGGGTTCCGTTGGGATGGCTCTCGGCCGGCTCGTCTCCGGCGTGGTGCCGGCCCCGGGCCGGGGTCTCAGCCGGGTGCCACTCGGCGGCCTGGCCGGTCGGCTGCCAGGTGACCGGTTGGTTGGTTGGCTGGGGGTAGGGGTTGGCGTCGCGCGGCGACGGCGCCATCGGGGTTCGTTCCTCGTGGGCGACCTTGAACGCGCCTGGCCAGGTGTTGCTGGGGTCGAACGGATCCGGGCGGGACATCCCGTCCGGCGAACCGGCGGGTGCCGCCGGGTGGCCGGTGTAGGGCTCGATGGCCGCCCCGGCCGCCCCGGCCGCCCCGGCGGGTCCGGCTGCCGGGTAGCTCGGGTAGCCGGGATATCCGGCGGCCTGCGGCGTCGGCGGATGGGACGGCGAGGAGCCGTAGCCGTCAACGGGTACTGCGGTGTAGGTCGGGGGTCCGCCGGGCATCGGCCCGACGGGCGGCGGCGGCCCGGCCGGGGTGGCCACCGACGCGGGCGGGACTGGGGGTGAGGCGTATGACGACCAAGCCGGCGAGGGCACCGGGGCGCCGAACGTACCGGACGACTCGGGCGTGCCGTAGGGCGTCACCACGGTGAACTCCTCCAACCCACCGTAGCTGGCCGGTTCGTTCACCTCGCCGCGATCGGGCCCGGCGGGGGCGAAGGCCGGTTCCGGTCCGGTCGGCCCGCCGTGGCGGTGCGTGCCGGTGCCGTGCGACGCGGCCGGCACGTACTCGCCGGCCTGGTACGGCTCGGGTCCGGATGGCATGCCACCGGGAACGGGCAGCCTCGGCTGGGACGAATCCGCGTCGTAGGACGGCATCGACGCGTACGCCGGGGCCGGCTCCGCCGGCGGCGGGCTGTCGGAGAACCCGGCCGGCAGTTGCAGCCGTTCGCCCGGCCGGCGCTGCTGCGCGCCCACCCGCTGCGCGTCGTCGTGCAGGGTCTGGACCCGCTCCGGCGACATCCGGGTCGCCTGGGCGAGCAGCGCGGCCCGGTCCGGTGGTTCGATTCCCATCAGCTCGGCCCGCAGCCGGTGTACCTCCGAGCGGAGTTCCTCGATCTCCTGGGTGCGGGACTCCTCCAACTCGCGGCGCATCTGCACTTCCAGCCGCAACTCGTACTCCCGCCGGGCGGCGACCTCCTGCTGCAACTCCATCTGGTAGAAGCGGCGGAGTTCCTCGTCGCTCTCGCTGGGCGCCAGGTCGGCCTTGGCCTTGAACCGTCCGGTGATCGACACCAGCAGGAACGCCCAGAGCGCCCCGACCACCGCCAGCCTCAGTTTTCTCGGGCTGTCGGTGAGTACGAGTGCGACCAGCGATGTGCTGGCCAGCAACACACCACACGCGGTTATGAGCGTTCGGACGTGTTCCCGTCCGGGACGATCTTCGTCACGTTGTGCCGCCATAGGTATGGAGACTACGCGGCGTAGCAAGATTCGGGGCAACTCTGGTGCTACCGAGAAGTACTAGGTACTGGTCCGCACGGTCCGTAGTCGGGGGTGCCATTCGCAGTAACTGACCGTGAGGGTTGACAGTCGAATGCCTCTCCCGTCTAATAAATCGGCCGTATCGGTAAACGTTTCCACCGGTCGGGGCCACCGAGAGGTACCGCGTGACACACAGCCCGGACCAGTCCCCGACCATCGGTACCATCGCCCGTCGGGCCGGCGTCTCGATCGCCTCGGTGTCCCGGGTGCTCAACGACCTCGGCGGCAGGCCGGAGACGATCCGGGCGGTCCGCCGGGCGGCCCGGGAACTGGGCTACGTGCCCAACTCGGTGGCCCGGTCGTTGCGCGCCCGACGGACTGGGCAACTGGTGTTCGCCGGGGCGGATGTCACCGACCCGATCTGCCTGGCCATGCTGCGGGAGACCGAGGTTGCCGCCCGGCAGGCGAACTACCGGTTGCTGCTGCGCTGCACCGACGGCCGGCAGGACGTCGAGGCGGAGCTGCTGCGCGGCCTGCGGCACCGCTACGCCGACGGGCTGATCCTCTGCCCGGCCCGGATCACCCCGGCGCACCTGGCCGAACTCGCTCGGGTCGCGGTGCCCGTGGTGGTCTGCGGACCGGTGCCAGAGGGCCGTTCGCCCGACGGCCTACCGGTCGACGCCCTGCTGGCCGATTCGCGGGTGGCGGCCGGGCTTGCCGTGGCGCACCTGCGCGACACCGGTCGGCACCGGGTGGCCTTCGTCGGGCCGTGGGCCGGCGACTCCGCCGTCGGGGCCGGTGGCCAGGGTCCGCCCGTGGAAGACCGGATGGTGGAACGCTGCGAGGTGGCGCGGGCGACCGGTGCCGAGGCCGCCCGCCGGCTGCTGGCCAGGGCCGACCCGGACGCGATCGCCTGCGGGAGTGACCTGGTCGCGCTGGGGGTGATGCACGCGCTGCGCGAGGCCGGCCGGCGCGTGCCCGAGGACGTGGCCGTGGTCGGTGTCGGAGACACCGACCTGGCCAGGATCTGCTGGCCGGCGCTGACCAGCGTGGGTATCGGCGCCGAGGAGCGGGGCGCGCTGGCCGTGCCGATGCTGCTGGACCGACTCGGCGGCGCCGACCCGCCGCCCCGGCTGGTCACCAGCACCCCCCGCCTGGTCGCCCGGGACTCAAGCAGACAGTAGGTTTTCGCGAGAAAACCTCGAAATGTAACCGGTTACCCATGAGGTTTTCGCGAGAAAACCCCAACTTGGGTGGGCGGGAACGGTCGGTCCGCCGGGGACCGCGAGAGCGGAGACAACTGCCGCACACCCCAAGCCGGGACATCCTGTTTTGATTGACGATCGTCATCAAAGCGCTATGGTCGCTGACAGGTGGCTCGGTCACGGCTCTGAGGGGGCTTGGCAATGAGCGCAGCGAATCAGGCACCACCGTGCGCGGGTTGCCTCAGGCCGGCCCGCGGCGAAACGAGGACGGGCCGGGGCGAGCCGCGACGAGCGAGTCAGGCAACCCCGCGCGCCGATGCCTGCTGCCCGCCCGGAGCGAAGCGAGGACAGGCGTGAGTGCGACATTCCAGTACGGTGCCCGGTCGCCCTACTGGAATCCGAAGACCGAGACGATGCCGCGGGAGCGCCTGGGCGAGCTGCAACTGGCCAAGCTCCGCCGGGTCGCCAGGTGGGCGGCCGAACGCAGCCCGCACTACCGACGGCGCTTCGCCGAGGCCGGGTTCACCCCGGCGGACCTGGCCAGTCTCGACGACCTGCGCGCGATCCCGTTCCTGACCCGTCAGGAGTGGATGGACGGTCAGCGGGCCAGCCCGCCGTATGGCACCCTGCCGGCCGGAGGGGCTGACCGGGCGGTGCGGCTGCACACCACCAGCGGGACCACCGGGCGGATGCCGCTGCGCGCCCTGGACAGCCGCAAGGACTGGGCCTGGGCCGCGGAGATGTGGTGTTACGGGATGTGGGCGATGGGCGTCCGCCCGGCCGACATCGCCTACGTCGCGTTCGGATACGGGTCGTTCATCGGATTCTGGGGCCTGCACTACGCGATGGAGAAGATCGGGGTGCTGACCGTGCCCGGCGGCGCCCAGACCACCGAGTCGCGGGTGCGCCAGATCGTCGACTTCGGGGCGACCGTGGTGGCCTCCACCCCGACCTACGCGCTGCGGCTGGCCCAGGAGGCCGAGCGGTGCGGCATCGACCTGCCCGGTTCGGCGGTGCGCACCGTGGTGCTGTCCGGCGAACCGGCCGGTTCCATCCCCGAGACCAAGGCGCTGATCGAGAGGCTGTGGGGGGCCCGGGCCTACGACACGGCCGGGATGACCGAGATTTCCACGATCTTCATGTTCGAGTGTGACCACCAGCCCGGTGGGGCGCACATCATCGAGGATCACGTGATCGAGGAGGTGGTGGACCCGGCGACCGGCGAGCAGGTCGGATACGGCCAACTCGGCGAGCGGGTGGTCACCTCGTTCGGCCGCAGCATGATCCCACTGCTCCGCTACCGCACGTCCGACCTGGTCCGCAAGGTGCCCGCGTCGGAGTGCGGGTGTGGGCGGACGTTCGACATCTACGCCGGTGGCGTGCTCGGCCGGGTCGACGACATGAAGCTGGTCCGCGGCACGAACGTCTACGCCCGCGCGATCGAGGGGATCGTGCGCGGCCACGAGCAGGTCGAGGAGTTCCAGATCAGGATCAGCCGGGAGGGGATCCGGGACGAGATCACCCTGCGGGTCGAGGCGGCGGTGTCCGATGCGGGATGGGACGAGATGGCCGAGGGGCTCGGCAAGGAGTTGGCCGCCGCGCACGAGGGCCTGCGGTTCCGGGTGGAGCGGGCCGAGGCGGGCACCCTGCCCAGGTTCGAACTCAAGGCGAAGCGGTTGGTCGACACGCGGACCGGCCCGCTCTCGGAGGTGTGAGATGCCCGTGGACCTGCTCGGAACCGAGCTGACCGACGCCGAGGCGGCGGTGCTGGACGGCTACCTGCGGCTGCGGGACCTGGTGCGCCGCACCGATCTGCCGCCGTGCGCGGAGGCGAACCTGCGGGCCGCGCTGGCGTGCGTGGCCAACGCCGTCAACGACCTGGCGCTGGACTTCGAGCACCTGCTCGACGACGGGGTCTGACCCGTGCGGGTGGCGTGCCTCGGCGGTGGGCCGGGCGGCCTGTTCCTGGCGATCCTGCTGAAGCTGGCCGACCCGTCCCACCGGGTGACCGTGTTCGAGCGGAACGCGCCGGGCGACACGTTCGGCTTCGGGGTGGTGTTCAGCGAGGAGACGCTGGCGAACCTGGCCGCGGCCGACCCGGTCTCACTCGGCCAGATCGCCGCGAGCTTCCGGCAGTGGAGCGCGATCGAGTTGCGCTGGCGGGGTCGCACCATGCGCAGCGACGGGCACGCGTTCGCCGCGCTGGCCCGCACCCGGCTGCTGGGCATCCTGACCGACCGGGCCCGCGGGCTCGGGGTGGACGTCGCCGAGGGCACCGAGGTGACCGACCACGCGGCGCTGCGCCGGTCGCACGACCTGGTGGTGGCCTGCGACGGGGTGAACAGCGGGCTGCGCGGGGCGCTGGCCGGCCAGTTCGGGCCGAGCCTTCAGCGCCGCCGGTCGAAGTACGCCTGGTTCGGCACCACCCGGCGGTTCGACCAGTTCACCTTCATCTTCACCGAGACCGAGCACGGGCCGTTCCAGGCGCACGTGTACCCCTACGACTGCGGGCACGTCACGTTCATCGTGGAGACCGACCCGGACACCTGGCGCCGGGCCGGGTTGGATGCTCACGCCGCGGTGCCGCTGGCGCCGGGCCGGACCGACGCGGCCTCGCTGCGGTTCTGCCAGGACCTGTTCGCCGAACACCTGGACGGCCACCCGCTGTTGGGTAACAACTCGCGCTGGCTGGAGTTCGGCACGGTCCGCAACGAGTCCTGGCAGGCCGGCAACGTGGCGCTGCTCGGCGACGCCGCCCACACGGTGCACTTCACCGTGGGCTCGGGCACGAAGCTGGCCATGGAGGACGCCATCGCGCTGGCCGGCGCGCTGGGCCGGCACGACGACCTGTCCGCGGCGCTGAAGGACTACGAGGCCGAACGGCGTCCGTTGGTGGCGTCCATGCAGCGGGCCGCGCAGACCTCGCTGGAGTGGTTCGAGGGGGTGCGACGCTACCTGCACCTGCCGGCCGAGCAGTTCTTCGTGCAACTGCTGACCCGGTCCCAGCGGGTCACCTACGACAACCTCAAGTTGCGTGACCCGGACTTCGTCGCCGGGATCGACCGGTGGTTCGCCGGGCAGGCCCGGGATCGGGGGATCGACGTCGCCGACGGGACCCCGCCGATGTTCTTCCCGTACCGGCTGCGTGGGCTGCGGCTGGCGAACCGGATCGTGGTCTCGCCGATGGCGCAGTACTCCTGCGCCGGGGACGGGGTGCCCACCGAGTGGCATCTGGTGCACCTGGGGTCGCGGGCGGTGGGCGGGGCCGGGCTGGTGTTCACCGAGATGACCTGCGTGTCGCCGGAGGGCCGGATCACGCCGGGCTGCCCGGGGCTGTGGAACGACCAGCAGGCCACGGCGTGGCGGCGGGTGGTGGACTTCGTGCACCAGCAGAGTGACGCCCGGATCGGCCTGCAACTCGGCCACGCCGGGCGCAAAGGCTCGACCCGGGTGATGTGGGAGGGCGAGGACGTCCCGCTGGAGGAGGGCAACTGGCCGCTGCTGGCGCCGTCCCCGGTACGGTACCGGCCGGCCAACCAGGTGCCCCGGCAGATGGACCGCGCCGACATGGACGCCGTCCGGGAGCAGTTCGCACGGGCCGCCCGGTACGGTGTCGACTGTGGATTCGACCTGCTCGAACTGCACATGGCACACGGTTACCTGCTGTCCACGTTCCTCTCACCGGTGACCAACCGGCGTACCGACGGCTACGGTGGCGGGCTGGCCGAGCGGGCCCGGTACCCGTTGGAGGTGTTCGACGCGGTGCGGGCGGTGTGGCCGGAGGATCGGCCGATGTCGGTGCGGATCTCGGCGACCGACTGGGTGCCCGGCGGGTTCGACGGTGACGACGCGGTGGCGTTCGCCCGGATGCTGGCCGAGCACGGCTGCGACATCGTGGACGTGTCCACCGGGCAGGTCACCCCGGACCAGCGGCCGGCGTACGGGCGGCTCTACCAGACACCGTTCGCCGACCGGATCCGGCACGAGGTCGGACTGCCCACCATGACGGTCGGTGCGGTGTCCAGTGTGGACGACGCGAACACGATCATCGTGACCGGCCGGGCCGACCTGTGCCTGCTGGCCCGGCCGCACCTGGTGGACCCGTACTGGACCCTCAACGCGGCGGTCGACCTGGGCTACACCGGGCACCGGTGGCCCCGGCAGTACCTGTCCGGCCAGACGGCCCGCCGCCGGGAGCAGCAGCCGTGACCGGCCACCCCGCCCCGGCCGCCCCAGTGGGCCGGTTCGCCGGTGGTGGTGCCTGATGGGCGCTGGAACGCCCGCCGAACCGGCCGACGACGCGCGGGCGATCCGGGCGCTCGCCGAGAACGAACTGCGGCCACTGGTCGAGGCCGGCGAGCCCGGCCGGATCAACCGGCCGCTGGTCCGGGCGATGGGGGACGCCGGGCTGCTCGCCCGGCTGTTCCCCGGGGTTGCCGGTGGGCGGCCCACCGGGCAGGCCGGCGCGGTCGACCTGTGCCTGCTGCGGGAGAACCTGGCCCGGGTGAGCACCGAGGCGGAGACCGCGCTGGCACTCCAGGGTCTCGGCGGCTACCCGATCCTCCAGTCTGGGCGGGCCGAACTGGTCGACCGGTGGATCCCCGCGGTCGCCGCCGGCACCGCGGTCGCCTCGTTCGCGCTGACCGAACCCGACGCCGGGTCGGACGCCGCCGCGCTGGCGCTGGCCGCCGAGCCGGACGGGTCCGGGTGGCGGCTGACCGGGGAGAAGCTGTGGATCTCCAACGCGCCGGACGCCGACGTCTACGCGGTGTTCGCCCGCACCGGGCCGGCACCCGGTGCCGGCGGGGTGTCGGCGTTCGCGGTGGCCGGCGACCGGGCCGGCCTGGGCGGTGAGCCGCTGGACCTGCTCGCCCCGCACGCCATCGGGCGGCTGACCTTCGACGGCGTGCGGGTGGAACCCGACGAGCTGCTCGGCCAGGTCGGCGGCGGCTTCCGGGTGGCGATGCGCACGCTCGACCTGTTCCGCCCGTCGGTCGGCGCGTTCGCCGTGGGCATGGCACAGGCCGCGCTGGACGCCTCGGTGGCGCACGCCGCGTCCCGCCGGGCGTTCGGCGGCCGGCTGGCCGACCTACAGGCGGTGTCGCACACCCTGGCCGACATGGCCACCCGGGTCGAGGCCGCCCGGCTGCTGGTGTACTCCGCGGCCGAGGCGTACCAGGCCGGTGGCCCGGAGGTGACCCGGCGGGCGGCGATGGCGAAACTGTTCGCCACCGAGGCCGCCCAGTACGTGGTGGACGCCGCGGTGCAGGTACACGGGGCCAGGGCGTTGCAGCGCGGACACCTGCTGGAACACCTGTACCGGGAGGTGCGCGCGCCGCGCATCTACGAGGGGGCCTCGGAGGTGCAGCGCACCATCATCGCGCGCGACCTGCTCCGGGCGGCCACCGGCGGGCACCGATGAGTCCGTTCCGCGGCTCGGCGCCGTTCACCGAGCACTGGGAGAACTTCCGGCTGGAGCGGGTCGACCAGGTGGCCACGCTCACCTTCACCCGACCGGACAAGCTCAACGCGCTCACCTTCGCCGCCTACGCCGACCTGCGTGACCTGCTGCACGAACTGCCGCACCGCGGCGACACCCGGGCCCTGGTTATCCGGGGCGAGGGCCGGGCGTTCTGCTCCGGCGGGGACGTGCAGGAGATCATCGGCGCGCTGCTGGCGATGCGCACCGACGAACTGCTCGACTTCACCCGGATGACCGGCGAGGTGGTCCGGGCCATGCGGGAGTGTCCGGTGCCGATCGTCGCCGCGGTGCACGGGGTCGCCGCCGGCGCCGGATCGGTGCTCGCGCTGGCCGCCGACCTGCGGGTGGTGACCCGGTCCGCCCGGTTCGCGTTCCTGTTCACCCGGGTCGGGCTGGCCGGGGCGGACATGGGCTCGGCCTACCTGCTGCCCCGGCTGGTCGGCCTGGGCCGGGCGACCCAGTTGCTGATGCTCGGCGACGACCTGGGTGCCGCCGACGCCGACCGGTTCGGTCTGGTCAGCGAGCTGGTGGACGACGCCGAACTGGACGACCGGGCCGCCGCGCTGGCCCGGCGGCTGGCCACCGGGCCGGCCTTCGCCTACGCGCAGACCAAGTCGTTGCTCTCCCGGGAGCTGGACCTGCCGCTGTCCGGCGCACTGGAGCTGGAGGCGGTGACCCAGGCGCTGTTGATGACCAGCGAGGACTACGCCGAGTTCCACGCCGCGTTCACCGGCCGCCGGCCGCCGGTCTGGAAGGGGCGCTGAGTATCGGCGATGGACACTCCACACCGGGTGGTCAACCCGCCCGGGCTGCCGGCGGCCACCGGATTCGCACACGCCGTGGTGGCCGCACCCGGGCGGGCGGTGTACCTCGGCGGGCAGATCGGGTGCGACCCGGACGGGCAGGTGCGGGCGGCCACGATCGACGGCCAGTACGACCGGGCACTGTCCAATGTGGTCATCGCGGTGCGGGCCGTCGGTGGACGGCCCGGTGACCTGGTGGCCATGACCATCTACACCACCGACCTGGTCTCCTACCGGGCCCGGCTGCCCGAACTCGGCCGGGCGCACCGCCGGCACCTGGGTCGGCACTACCCGGCCACCGCGCTGTTCGGGGTGACCGGCCTGTTCGATCCGGCCGCGTTGGTGGAACTGGTCTGCCTGGCCGTGGTCCCGGAGTAGGCCCGCCGATGCCCGCGCCCCGACCCAGGTCGCTGATCCTCACGTTCTACGGGGCGTTCGTGCGCCGCCTGGACGGCTGGATCGCGGTCTCCCACCTGGTCGCCCTGATGGCCGATCTGGACCTGGACGAGCAGTCGGTGCGCTCGGCGGTGTCGCGGCTCAAGCGGCGCGGCTGGCTGCTGCCCGGCCGCCGGGACGGCCAGGCCGGATACACGCTGGCCGACCTGGGGCGGTCCGCCCTGGACCGGGCCGACGAGCGCATCTACTCCGGACCCAGCCCGGCCGACCCGGCCCAGGGCTGGGGGCTGGTGGTGTTCTCGGTGCCCGAGGCCGAGCGGCACCGGCGGCACGTACTGCGGTCCCGGCTGGCCTGGCTGGGGTTCGGCAACAACGCCCCCGGGGTGTGGATCGCGCCGCGACGGCTGCTCCAGCCGGCCCGGGAACACCTCCGGGAACTCGGCCTGACCGACTACGTGGACCTCTACGAGGCGTCCTACACCGGCTTCGGTGACCTGCGCGACCTGGTCGACCGCAGTTGGGACCTGGCCGGGTTGCGAGCCATGTACGCCAGTTTCGTCACCGACCACCGGCTGGTGGCCAAGCGCTGGGACGATCCGGCCCGGGCCGACGGGCGGGCGGCGTACGTGGACTACCTCACCACCCTGGACCGCTGGCGCGCGCTGCCGTTCCTGGATCCGGGTCTGCCGGCCGAGTTGTTGCCGGACGGCTGGGAGGGCCACGCCGCCGCCGAACTGTTCCACCGGATCGGTGACCGGCTCGCCGAACCGGCCTTCGTGCACGTGCGCGGGATCACCGGCCGCACCCGGTGAATCAGCCGGGCACCGGTCAGGAGAACAGCACCAGTTCGTCCGGGTTGGCGCCGTCGAGGCGGTAGCGCGACGGGTCGGGCCGCCGGCCGGCGTAGAGCCGGACCAGGGTCGGGAGGTCGGTGGTCAGGGTGGCCGCCGGCCGGCCGTCGGCGGCCACGCCCAGGGTGAGGTCGCGGCCGGAGACCCGGGCCCGCAGCAGCCGCGCCGAGGCGGCCCGGCTGCGCTCGGCCAGCAGCACGACGGCGTCCTCGGCCCCCTCGCTGCCGTAGGCCCACGGCTCGCCGAGTGCGTCCCGCACGTCCCCGCCGTGCACCCACTCGCCCAGGGCCACCCCGTCGAGCCGGCCGGCCGCGGCGGTGATCGCCTCGGCGGCCGGTTCGTAGCCGGCGCTGAGTTCGGCGATCACCTGGTCCAGCGGCCAGCCGCGCCGGGCCGACACGTCCACCTCGTTCTGGGTCGGGGAGAAGTCGCCCAGCCGCCCGTTCGCGGCGCGGCCCAGCACCGAGCCGCAGTGCGCCAGCACGTCGCGCACCGACCACCCGGTACACACCGTGGGCCGGTCGAACCCGGCCGGTTCGGTGCGTTCGAGCAGTGGCAGCAGGGCGTCGCGTTCGGCCAGCAGGACACGCCCGGCCAGGCCGGGGTCTCGGCTCGGGATCACGCTCCGATCCTTGCCTCCGGTCGCCCTCGCCGTCAGCGGTTCGTCGGATCCGACCGTGCCAGCCCAGCGCCGGGGACAGGCACGGAGGCCAAGGTGATTTCTGGTATAGTTTCAACCCCCGAAGGGGGCCTGGCGGGTGGATTTTGAGTATGATGAAAAGAAGAGTGCTGCGAATCAGGAGAAACACGGCCTCGACTTCGCCGACGCACAGGCGCTCTGGCGGGACCTCATGCGAGTCGAGATCCCCGCTCGAACGGTGGACGAGCCGAGGTGGCTGGTGATCGGCCGGATCAACGGTAGGCACTGGTCGGCCGTGGTGACCTACCGGGGGAAGAAGGTCAGGATCATCTCGGTCCGTCGCTCGCGGGACGAGGGGGTGAAGATCTATGAAGGCTGAGGAGTTCGACGAGCGGTTCGATCGTGGAGAGGACGTCACATCGGTTCTCGACGTCACCGGGGCGCGGCGTCCCGGGTACGAGCAGCGTCGGGTCAACGTGGACTTTCCCGCGTGGATGATCGATTCGTTGGATCGGGAGGCGAGGCGCCTGGGCGTCACCCGGCAGTCGATCATCAAGGTGTGGATCGCCGAACGTCTTGAGCGGCGGGACACCACCGCCGCGTGATCTGCCATCATGGCGGCGCGTATCCTACTGGTCGGTAACCAGGGATCCGCCCAGCCGGGAGGTGGCCGTGTCCGCCACGCACGAGGTGACCAACCAGCCTCCGCCGCTCACCGGCTACGACGCCTACGGCACCGATCCGGCGCTGGTCGAGGCGGTGCACCGGCACGGCGGGGACTTCGCCGGCTCGGAACTGGCCGCGCTGGGTCGGTTGGCCGGCAGCGAGTGGGCCCGGGAGTGGGCGGTGCAGGCCGACACGCATCCGCCGGTGCTGCGCACCCACGACCGGTACGGGCACCGGATCGACGAGGTGGAGTTCCATCCGGCCTGGCACGAACTCATGTGGGTGGCGGTCGGCCACGGCCTGCACGGGCCGGCCTGGGTGGATCCCGAACCCGCGCCGCACCTGCGCCGGGCCGCGGCGACCTACCTGTGGTACCAGGTCGAGGCAGGGCACGTCTGCCCGATCTCGATGACCTACGCGGTGGTGCCGGCGCTGCGGCACTCGCCCGACCTGGCCGCCCGGTACGAGCCAGGCCTGACCTCGACCAGCTACGACTTCGGGCTGCGCCCGCCGGAGTCGAAGTCCGGGCTGATCGCCGGCATGGGCATGACCGAGAAACAGGGCGGGTCGGACGTGCGGGCCAACACCACCCGGGCGGTGCTCGCCGCGGACGGCACGGCCCGGCTCACCGGGCACAAGTGGTTCCTGTCCGCGCCGATGAGCGACCTGTTCCTGGTGCTGGCCCAGGCGCCGGCCGGGCTGTCCTGCTTCTGCGTGCCCCGGGTGCTGCCCGACGGCAGTCGCAACGCGATCCGGCTGCAACGGCTCAAGGACAAGCTGGGCAACCGGTCCAACGCCTCGGCCGAGGTGGAGTTCGACGGTGCGGTGGGCTGGCCGGTGGGGCCGGCCGGGCGTGGCGTGCCGACCATCATCGAGATGGTCACCATGACCCGGCTGGACTGCGTCATCGGCAGCGCCGCGACCATGCGCCAGGCCACCGCGCAGGCCATCCACCACGCCACCTTCCGGGCCGCGTTCGGCGGGCCGCTGCGGGACACCCCGCTGATGCGCGCGGTGCTGGCCGACCTGGCGGTGGAGACCGAGGCGGCCACCGCGCTGGCACTGCGGCTGGCCGCCGCGGTGGATGCCAGTGAGGACGCGCTGAGTCGGCTCGGCACCGCGGTGGGCAAGTTCTGGGTGTGCAAGCGCACCCCCACCGTGGTGGCCGAGGCGCTGGAGTGCCTCGGCGGCAACGGCTACGTGGAGGACAGCGGGCTGCCCCGGCTGTACCGGGAGGCGCCGCTGAACTCGCTGTGGGAGGGGGCCGGCAACGTCATCGCGCTGGACGTGCTGCGCGCGATGGCCCGCCAGCCCGAGTCGGTGTCGGCGTTCCTGGCCGAGGTGGACTCGGCCGCCGGCGCGGACGTCCGGCTGGACCGCGCGGCGGCCCGGCTGCGCGACGAACTGTCCGACGCCGGCTCCGGGCCCGGGCGGGCCCGGCGGGTCGCCGCGAGCATGGCCCTGGTGCTCCAGGGTTCGCTGCTGGTCCGGTACGCACCCGGCCCGGTGGCCGACGCGTTCTGCGCGTCCCGGTTGGGCGGCGACTGGGGCCACGTGCTGGGCACTCTCGGCCCGGCCGCGGACATCGGCGCGATCGTGGACCGGGCCGCGCCGGAGTGAGGACGGCGGCTCACCGACTCACCGGGCCGGCGGCCGGTCCGGCCGGTGGCCCACCGCGTTGCCGCTGATCACGGCCGTGCCGGTGTCGCCGAGGTCCTCGGCCGGGCAGAGGAAGAACGCCATCCCGAACGGGTCATGCACCATCCGCCCACCGTCGACCACGGCCGAGAGCCGGCATCCGGCCGCGTAGAGCTGTTCCTCCGCGGCGCGGAAGTCGTCGGTGACGAAGCAGAACGCGGTCGGTGAGCGGGCCGGCGGCTCGTCCCCGCCGTCCTCGAAGTAGAACGTCGCACCGGGCAGCCACAGCACGGTCTCGGTCTCGTCCTGGCGAATCAACCGCATGCCGAGAACCCGCTGATAGAACTCAAGGGCTTTGTCGTATTTCCGAACGGTAACTGCGATATCCGGTTCGAACCGAAATTCCACTGCGCTTCCCTGGTTTCCCCGTATCCCCTGGTTTCTCGGTGCCCGCGCCGGGCCGCGCGAAACCGGCGGTTGCCGAACTGTGACAACCCAGCCCGCCGAAGTCAAGCGACTACGAAGTCAGGCGACCCCGAAGTCAGGCGACCCCGACGCCCGCCCACGGACGCGCACCGGCCCGGCCGGTCCGCACCCGGCCGCACCACCCCCGCCGGTCCGTGCCGGCGGTCGAGTGATTCGTCACGTGCCGTTCCCTGGGTGGCCGCCGGACGGATACCGTCAGCCGTAGAAACCAGAACGAAAGGAACGTAGCCGGTGTTCACCACACGTCCCGAACTTGCCGGAACATTCGGCATGGTGTCCTCCACCCACTGGCTCGCCACCGCCGCCGGGATGGCCGTGCTGGAATCCGGCGGCAACGCGTTCGACGCGGCGGTCGCGGCCGGATTCGCGCTGCACGTGGTCGAGCCACACCTGAACGGCCCCGGCGGCGAGGTGCCGGCCATCTTCGCCACCGCCGCCGACCCCACCCCCCGGGTGCTGTGCGGACAGGGCGTGGCGCCGGCCGCCGCGACGATCGGGCACTATCGCGGCGAGGGCCTGGACGTGGTGCCCGGCACCGGGCTGCTGGCCGCGACCGTGCCGGGCGCGGTGGGCGGCTGGCTGGCCCTGCTGGCCGAGCACGGCACCAGGTCACTGCGCGACGTGCTCGGCTACGCCATCGGCTACGCCGCCGACGGGCACCCGTTGGTGCCCCGGGTGGGTGGCACGGTGGAACTGGTGGCTGACATGTTCCGCACCGCGTGGCCCACCTCGGCCGCGCTGTGGCTGCCCGGCGGGCGGGCGCCAGGCGCCGGGCAGGTGTTCGCCAACCCGGCCCTGGCCGCCACCTACCGGCGGCTGCTGGCCGAGGCCGAGGCGGCCGGACCGGGCCGGGAGGCCCAATTGGAGGCGGCCCACCGGGCCTGGTACTCCGGGTTCGTGGCCGAGGCGGTCGACGCGTTCTGCCGGCGGGAGGTCCTCGACGACAGCGGCGCGCCGCACGCCGGGGTGCTCACCGGCCAGGACATGGCCCGCTGGCGCCCCGGCTACGAGGCCCCGGTGCGGCTGGACTGGCACGGCATGACCGTGTGCAAGGTGCCCGGGTGGTCCCAGGGGCCGGTGCTGCTGGCCCAACTGGCGATGCTCGACGCGCTGGGCGAGTTGCCCGCGCCCGGCAGCGCGGACCTGGTACACGCGGTGGTGGAGGTGGCCAAGCTGGCGTTCGCCGACCGCGAGGCCTGGTACGGCGACATCCCCGACATGCCCACCGGCACGCTGCTGTCGGCCGACTACGCCCGGGCCAGGGCGGCGCTGGTGGGCGACACCGCGTCGCTGCAGTTGCGGCCGGGCAGCCCGGACGGGCGGGAACCCCGGCTGCCTCGCTACGTGCTGGAAGGGCGGTGGGCGACCGCGGGCGCCAGCATCGACGGCGGCGAGCCGACCATCGAGCCGACCGGGGCCACCCGCGGCGACACCTGTCACGTGGACGTGGTGGACCGGTGGGGAAATATGATCTCGGCCACTCCGTCCGGCGGCTGGTTGCAGAGTTCGCCGACCATCCCCGAGCTGGGATTCTGCCTGGGCACCCGGGCCCAGATGTTCTGGCTGGAGGAGGGACTGCCGGCCTCGCTGGCCCCGGGCCGGCGCCCCCGCACCACCCTGTCCCCGACGTTCGCGCTGCGCGAGGGGCGGCCGGTCCTGGCCTGCGGCACCCCGGGCGGCGACCAGCAGGACCAGTGGCAGCTCTGCTTCCTGCTCGCCCGCGCCGCCGGGATGAACCTGCAGGAGGCCATCGACGCGCCGGCCTGGCACACCACCGCGTTCCCGTCCTCGTTCTACCCGCGCCAGGCCGTGCCCGGCGAGGTGGTGGTCGAGGGTCGGTTCGACGCCGGGGTGGTCGAGGACCTGCGCCGCCGAGGCCACCAGGTCACCGTGACCGAGGACTGGTCGCTGGGCCGGATGTGCGCGGTGTCCCGCGACCCGGACACCGGCGTGCTGCGGGCCGGAGCCAACCCGCGCGGCATGCAGGGCTACGCCGCCGGCCGGTGACCACCGGGCTGACCGCTGGCCCGGCGCCGCGTCGGGCTCAGCGTCCGGCGATGGCCAGTTGGGACACGCCCAGGTATCCGGTGGCGAAACCGGCCTCGCAGTAGGCCAGGTAGAACTCCCACATCCGCCGGAAGACGCCGTCGAAGCCGAGTGCGTGGATGTCGTCCCACCGGTCGGAGAACCGCTCCCGCCACTGCCGCAGCGTCTCGGCGTAGTGCGCGCCCAGGTCCCGCCGGTCGGTGATCCGCAGGGAGGTGTGGGCGCGCAGAGCCTGCTCGATCGCGGTCAGCGACGGGATCAACCCGCCGGGGAAGACGTACTTGTGGATCCAGGTGTATGAGTGCCGGGTGGCCAGCATCCGGTCGTGCCGCATGGTGATCGCCTGCAACCCGACCCGGCCGCCGGGCCGCAACAGCCGGTCGATGGTGCCGAAGTACGCCGGCCAGTACTGCTCGCCGACCGCCTCGATCATCTCCACGCTGACCACCGCGTCGTACTCGCCACCGGCCCGCCGGTAGTCGGTCAGGTGCACATCGACCCGGTCGGCCAGTCCGGC
>DASULA010000032.1:0-7176 GCA_036278435.1 Mycobacteriales bacterium
GGGCGAACCTGCGGCCAAGGTCGGACAGGTCGGTCTAGCGCGGCTGCCCGCCCAGGCGAAGGCACAGGGCCCGGTAGGCACCCCAGGACGCGCCGAGGATCTTGAACGCGGGCAGGTCGAACCGCGATGACTCGTCCTTGACCAGCACCGCGCCCACACCCAGCCGCTCGGCCAGCGCCGGGACGTCGCGCACCGGGGTGGGCCGGTAGCCGGGCAGCCGGGCGTGGAACCACCGGCAACCGCCGTCGGTGCCACCGGTGCCGTCGGCGCGGCCGGCGCCGACCGTCCAGCCCCGCGCCCGGGGATTCACCCACACGCCGTCGCGGCTCGGACCGACGGCCGCCGGGACCGGCGAACCCATGCCCGGAGCATCCAGGCGCCAACCCGACAAGTCCAGTGGTGTTCGGTGCGCCCGATCAGGCAGTTCCACTTCATGATCGCTCCACCACCCCTACTCTGGATGGGTGTTGGACGTACGTCGTCTGCGGCTGCTGTACGAACTGAGCCGGCGCGGCACCATCGCCGCGGTCGGCCGTGCCCTGCACCTGAGCCCGTCGGGCGTCTCCCAACAGCTCGCCCAACTCGAAACCGAGGCCGGGGTCCGGCTGCTCGACCACGTCGGGCGGGGCGTCCGGCTCACCGAGGCGGCCCGGATGCTGGCCGCACACGCCGAGTCGGTGCTGGCGCGCCTGGAACAGGCCGAGACCGAGCTGGCGGTGCTCGGCCAGCGCCCGACCGGAACGGTGCGGATCGCCTCGTTCCAGACCGCCGCGCTCGCCCTGATCCCGGAGTTGCTCGTCCTTCTGGCCCGGCACCGGGACCTACGGATCGAGCTGGCGCAGGTCGAGCCGGAACAGGCGCTGCCCGCGCTGTTGGCGCACGACCACGATCTGGTGCTGGGCGAGGAGTACCCCGGCGCGCCGGTGCGGATCTCCCCGCAACTGCACCGGGTGGACCTGTGCACGGACCCGATCCGGCTGGCCACGCCAGCACCCGATCCGAACCCGGGCACCGACAGGTCGACCGTCCTGGACCGGTCCGTCGGATGCGCCTGGGTGATGGAGCCCCGGGGCACGGCGTCCCGCCGGTGGGCCACCACGCTGTGCCGGTCAGCCGGGTTCGAACCCGACGTGCGGTACGAGTCCGACGATCTGTTCGTGCACCTGGCGCTGGCCGAACGCGGGCTCGCCGCGGCGTTCCTGCCGGATCTGATCTGGCGCCGGCACAGCCCCGGGATCGCGCTGCACGACCTGCACGACCTGGGTGGGCCGGGTGGGCCGACGCGGACGATCTTCACCGGGGTACGGCGGGGAAGCGAGCGCCATCCGGCCATCCGGGCGGTGCGCGGCGCGTTGCGCACCGCCGCGGTCGGCGGGTTGCCCAATCCGGACCGGTGAGCTACTGGATACATTCCCCAGTCCAGGTGCCGAATGTAAGGCAGTGATCATCGCTGGACGGGTCGGCTGGACCGGAGCGATTCTGTCGCCGAACGCCGTTCAACCGGCTCGTGCCGTCCGCCCGGCCGGTACGAAGGGCAGGCAGGGGCAGGAGGTCCGCACCGATGAGCGACCCCACCGGTTCTACCACCACGGCGTCGGTGTCACTGACCACCGACATCGGCGAGGGGTTCGGCAAATGGGCGCTGGCCGATGACGACGCGCTGCTGAAGATTGTCACCAGTGCGAACGTCGCCTGCGGGTTTCACGCCGGAGACCCCGACATCATGCGCCGGACCTGCCAGACCGCCGCGGCCAACGGGGTCGCCGTCGGGGCGCAGGTGAGCTACCGGGACCTGGCCGGGTTCGGCCGCCGCTACCTGGCGATCCCCCGGGAGAGCCTGGTCAACGACCTGCTGTACCAGATCGGCGCGCTGGACGGGTTCGCCCGGGCCGCCGGGATCCGGGTTACCTACGTCAGGGCACATGGCGCGCTGTACAACGTGGCCGCCAACGACACCGAGCACGCCGCGGCGCTGGTCGAGGCGACCCGGCTCTTCGACCCGTCCCTGCCGGTCCTGTGCCAGCCCGGAACGGCCGTCTGGGAACTCGCCGGACGGGCCGGCATCACCGCGGTCGCGGAGGGTTTCGTGGACCGCGCGTACACCGCCGAGGGTCTGCTGGTGCCGCGGAGCCACCGCGACGCACTGGTCACCGACCCGCGGGTCGCGGCCGAACGCGCCGTGCGGATGGTCGTGGACGGGCGGGTCACCTCGCTGGACGGCGTCACCGTGGCGATCCAGCCCCGGTCCCTGCTGGTGCACTGCGACACCCCCGGCGCGGTGGCCATCGCGCTGGCGGCGCGAGACGCGCTGCTGGCCGCGGGCGTGCGGCTGGTGCCGCAGTCCTGACCTGCCGGGTCCCGACCCGGGGTCCGGTGGCCGCGCGGCGGCCCCGGCCGGCGAGTCACCGGCGCCGCCCGCGACCCGGTGCGGGCACACTTGACGAGTGGGTCGCAACGACGCATTCGAGGAGGCCCGGACGTGTCGACCAGCACCAATCCGCTCATCTCCGTGCCCGACCTGCGGGCCGCGCACGCGGCCGGGGCGGCACCGACACTGATCGACGTGCGATGGGACCCGGCCGGGCCGGCACCGGTCGAGGAGTACCGGGCCGGGCACCTGCCCGGTGCCGTGTTCGCCGATCTGGACACCGACCTGGCCGCGCCGGCCGGCACCGGTGGACGGCATCCGTTGCCCACCGGCGCGGCGTTCCAGGCCGCGGCCCGCCGGCTGGGGGTCCGCCGGGAACGTCCCGTCGTCGTCTACGACCGGGGCGACGCCACGATCGCGGCCCGGCTGTGGTGGATGCTGCGCTACTTCGGCCACCCGGACACCCGGGTGCTCGACGGGGGGTACCGGGCGTGGGTGCGGGCCGGCCTGCCCACCGCGACCGGTGACGAGCCGGCCGGCCAGGTCGGCGACGTCACCTGCGTTCCCGGTGGGCTGCCCCTGGTCACCGCCGGGGAGATCCCGGAACTGGCCCGGCACGGGGTGCTGCTCGATGCCCGGGCGGGCCAGCGGTTCCGCGGCGAGTCCGAGCCGCTGGACCCGGTGGCCGGTCACATCCCCGGTGCGGTGTCCGCGCCCACCACGGACAACAACGACGGCGAGGGCCTGTTCCGGACCCCGCAGGAGCTGCGGGAGCGTTTCACCGGTCTGGGCGTGGGCCCGGGCACTGCGGTGGCGGCCTACTGCGGCTCGGGAGTCACCGCGGCGCACGAGGTGCTGGCGCTCGGGCTGGCCGGGTTCACCGCCGCGCTGTACCCGGGATCGTGGAGCGAGTGGATCACCGATCCAACCCGGCCGGTAGCCACCGGAGCCGGCTGACCACGGGCCCGGTACCGGGCCCGCTCCGGGCCGGGCCGCCACGGTCAGCGTGGCGCGGTGAGTTCGAGCTGGACGTTGTCCGGGTCGCGGAAGACCAGCACGTGGATGCCGAACGCCGGGCCGAGGTCGGTGATCGCGCTGTGCGGCACCCCGTGGCGGTCCAGCAGCGCGGCGGCCCGCTCCAGGTCGTCCAGGGCTTCCACGTCGAAGCTGAGATGGTCCAGGCCGACCCGATCCTCGTCGAACCGGTCGTGCCCGGGCGCGACCGGCCGCAGTCCGAACAGGACGCCGTTGGCCATCCGCAGCACCACCCCGCCGAACAGCAGTCGGGCTATCGCCTGGCTGGCCGGATCGTCCTGGTCGGACGGGGACTCAGCCGCCACCTGGAAGCCCAGGATCTCGGTGTAGAAGCGCCTGGACCGCTCCAGGTCGGTGACGGTCAGCCGCAGGTGGTTGATGCCGGTCGTGGGGATGTGGGTCATGCCGGGGCTCCTCTGGGATCGGAAGTCTCGCCGGACGGGTATGGCCGACCGGCACTGTCGGGCTCGCATACGGCGCACCGGTAGGCCTCGGTGGCCACCACCAGGTCCTGCCAGGCCATCCCGACGCTCTTGAACAGCCGGGGTCTGTCCCCCAACACGACCCGGCCACGGACCAGGTCGGCGATGCCGGCGCTGACGTGCGCGGCGTCGACCACGCCGCGCCGGACCGGCCCGATCACGTCGCCCGCCTCACGCAGCGCCACCGTCGCGTCCTCGACCACCACGGTGCTGCGGACCACGGTGCGGTCATCGACCTCGCGCGCGTCCGGCTCGTGCGAGCCCACCGCGACCACGGTGCACCGGTCCGGCAGCAGGTCACCGTCGAAGAGCGGTTCCCGGCTGGTGGTGCAGCAGGCGACCAGATCGGCCGAGGTGACCGCCGTGGGCGCAGCCGCCGCCGCGGACAGCCCACCGGCCCGGCACCGCGCCACGAACGCCTCGATCCGCGAACGGTCCCGGCCGACCACGTCGACCCGGGTCACCGGCCGGACGGCACGGAACGCCCGCACGTGCCCCCAGGCCTGCGGCCCGGTGCCGAAGACGACCATGCGGCCTGCGTCGGGGTCGGCGAGGCGACGCACGGCCAGGCCCGACAGCGCCGGTGTCCGCAGCGCGGTGAGCCCGGCCCCGTCGAACACCATCACCGGCGCGAGCGTCGCCGAGTCGAACAGTACGTACGTCCCCTGGATGCGCGGCAGCGACCGGGACGGGTTCGCCGGCGCCACGGTGGCGAGTTTCACCCCGGCGAAGCCGCCGTATTCGGCCGGCATCACCAGCAACTGCCCGGACTCCAGCCCGACCACCGGACGCGCCGGGTCGGCGGACGGATCCAGCCCGGCCCGCAACGCGGCCTCCAACGCCCCGATCGCGTCGGTCATCGATACCAGCGAACCCAGTCGCGCGGCGCCGACCATTCCGACCATTCCAGGACCCGCCCCGGCACTCATCGTTGTCCGTCCATTCGTTCCAGGATCCCGCCGGCGTCCGGCGGCCGGGAAGATACATAGCCTCTTGGTAGTTGCTTGATTTGGGATTGTTGAGGAGGAACTGTGACGACTGCGGCGATCAAACCGCTCTACACGGCCACCGCGACGGTGACCGGAGGCCGGGCCGGGCACGCCAGGTCCGACGACGGGATCCTGGACCTGGATTTGCGCCCGCCGGTGCAGATGGGCGGACCGGGCGGGGCGACCAACCCCGAGCAACTGTTCGCGGTGGGATTCGCCGCCTGTTTCCAGAGCGCGCTGGGTGTGGTGGGCCGCCGGCAGAAGGTCGACACCGACGGTTCCACGGTGCGGGCCGAGGTGTCGATCGGCAGCACCGGCGGTGGTGGCTACGGGCTGGCGGTCCGGCTCCAGGTCAGCATCCCCGGCGTGGACTCAGACCGGGCCCGCGCGCTGACCGAAGCCGCACACCAGGTGTGCCCGTACTCCAATGCCACCCGGGGCAACATCGAGGTCACCCTGGACGTGACCTGAACCGATCTAACGTTCCCCGGCCGAGCAGTCCCGAGGTTTTCGCGAGAAAACCTCGGGATGTAACCGGTTAACGTTGAGGTTTTCTCGCGAAAACCTCAACGTGGGTGGCATGTGGGGACACGGCAAGGGTTGGTGGTCGCCGGCTCAGCCGACCGGCTGGTGGGCCAAGTGGTAGGCGTCCACCAGGTGGGCCGGCAGCCGGCCCCGGGTCCCGGTGGGCAGCCCTCGCGCCCGTGCCCAGTCCCGGATGTCCGCCGGGTCCGGCAGCACCCGGCTCACGGCCGGACCGGCGACCGCCAGGGAGGGGACCGAGGTCCGCGCCGTGGCAACCCGGGCGGGTTCCCGGCCACCGGCCGGTTCCCCCGTCCTGCTGTCGGCCGGGCGGGGCGGCTGGATGTAGGTGAGCATCCTGGCGAAGATCGTCGGCGCGACCACCCGGGTGCCCAGTTGACGCGCGGCCACCGCCTTGGTGGTGAACGGGTCGGCCCCGTCGGTGACCAGCACCGAGGTCTGCCGGGACACCGCGCCGGTAACCTTCAGCCCGGCCGCCTTGGCCGCGCCCTCCAGGCGGGCGCGCTGCCGCTCGTCGCAGCCGGTGAACACCACCCGCTGTCCGACCCGCAGCGGCTCCCCGTACGGCCAGTCGTCGGGCAGCGGGGTGAGCCCCCGGCTCAACTCGGCGATCCTGGTGTCCCGCGCCTCGTCCAGCAGCGCCCGCACGACGGTCAGGTCCAAGCCGAGCAGGGTGGCCATCTCGGTCAGTTCGGCCCGCTCGTCGCGGGTGACCGTACCGTCCTCGACCGCCCGGCGGGCCAGCGCCAGCAGCAGTCCCCGGTGGGTCGCGAGGACCTGCCCGCGACTGAGCGAGTACAGCGTGGCCACCTCGACCAGGCCGTCGGCCTCGGCCTCGGTGAGCACCCCGTCGTCGAGTACCTCGGCCAGCAGTTCCAGGTAGGGCCCCGCCTCGGCCGGGGCGCCGTCGTCCTCGGCCGCACCCAGCGGCAGGTCCTCCACCAACGCGACCAGCCGGCCCGGCGCGGCGGCCGGCGGGAGCACCGCGCGACTCTGCCGGGTCACCACCGTCACCGGGGTACGCGGTACCGCGGGCCAGTCGACCACGGCGGCCCGGGCCGGTAACCCGGCGTGCTCGGGCATCGGTGCCCCGGCGATGTCCGGGTCGAGGTAGGCGGCCAGCAACCCGGCGGTAGCCCGCGCGTCGCCCAGGGCGGAGTGGGCGTCGTCCAACCGCACCCGGCAGGCGTAACAGCAGTCCGGTAACCGCCGCCGGGACAGGTGCGGCAGATAGTCCCAGCTCGCCCGCAGCGTGCACAGCCACGGCACCACCGGCATGTCCACGCCGGTGCGGGTGTACTCCATCCGCAGGAAGTTCAGGTCGAACTCGGCGTTGTGCGCCACCAGCGCCCGCCCGGCCAGTCGGGCGGTGAGTTCGCCGGCCAGTTCGGCGAACGTCGGCGCCCGGCGTACGTCGGCGGCGGTGATGCCGTGGATCTGGGTGGCACCGACCGGGCCGGACGGGTTGACCAGGCTCGACCATTCGTCGATCACCCGGCCGGTGCGGTCCGTGCGGACCACACCGATCTCCACGATCCGGTCCCGCGCCGGAACGAGGCCGGTTGTCTCCACGTCGAGCACGCTGAATCCAAGCCCGTCCCCGGACGGATCCGGGATCGTGGTGACCCGGTCAAGTCCGGGTCCGGGCGGGGCGTCCGCACCGGCCCCTGCTGCCAACGCACGCCTGAAACCCCCACCGCGACCCCCACATCACAATCCAATGCCACGCAGACCATCAACAGGAATACCACGAGTGAAG
>DASULA010000033.1:0-11792 GCA_036278435.1 Mycobacteriales bacterium
GTACGGCAAGACTGTCGACAACGTGATCCGGCTGGAGGTGGCCACCTACGACGGCGAGCGGTTCTGGGCCGGACCAACGAGCGACGCCGAGTACGAGCGGATCCTCGCCGCCGGCGGCCGGCGGGCCGAGATCTACCGTCAGCTACGAAACCTCCGGGACCGCCATGCCGAACAGATCCGGGCCCGGTTCCCCCGGATCCCACGCCGGGTGTCCGGGTACAACCTGGACTCGCTGCTGCCGGAGAACCACTTCGACCTCGCCCGCGCCCTGGTCGGCTCGGAGTCCACCCTGGTCACCGTGCTGCGGGCCGAGGTCAGGCTGGTGGACAACCCGAGGTACCGCGCCATGGCGGTGCTCGGCTACCCGGACATCTTCGCCGCGGCCGACGCCGTGCCCAGGGTCAACGAGCACGACCCGCTGGCGGTGGAGGGCATCGACGACAAGCTGATCTCGTTCGAGAAGACCAAGCACCTCAACTCCGAGGCGCTGGACCTGCTGCCCGAGGGCGCCGGCTGGCTGCTGGTCCAGTTCGTCGGCGACTCCCAGCAACAGGCCGACGACCGGGCTCAGGCGCTGGTGGAGGAACTGGAGCGGACCGAACACGCACCCGCGGTCAAGTTCTACGACGACGCCACGCACGAGGACGAGATGTGGGACGTCCGGGAGTCCGGCCTGGGCGCCACCGCGCGGGTGCCCGGCCTGCCCGATACCTGGGAGGGCTGGGAGGACTCCGCGGTCGCGCCGGACCATCTGGGTGCCTACCTGCGCGACCTGCGCGCGCTGATGACCGAGTTCGACTACCAGGCGGCATCGCTGTACGGACACTTCGGGGACGCCTGCGTGCACACCCGGATACCGTTCGATCTGGCCAGCGCCGGCGGGGTGCGCAGGTACCGGGAGTTCGTCGAACTGGCCAGCGACCTGGTGCTACGCCACCACGGGTCGTTCTCCGGTGAGCACGGAGACGGCCAGTCCCGGGCCGAGCTGTGGCCGAAGATGTTCGGCCAGGAGTTGGTGCGCGCGTTCGGCGAGTTCAAGGCGATCTTCGACCCGGGCGACCGGATGAACCCGGGAAAGCTGGCCGCGCCGTTCCGGCTGGACGAGAACCTGCGGCTGGGCGCCGACTTCGCCCCGTGGGATCCGCCCACCGAGTTCGGTTACCCCGACGACGGAGCCAGTTTCAGCCGCGCGGTACTGCGCTGCGTGGGTGTGGGCAAGTGCCGGCGCGACTCCGGCGGCGTGATGTGCCCCAGCTACCGGGCCACCCGCGAGGAGGAGCACTCCACCCGCGGCCGGGCCCGGCTGCTGTTCGAGATGCTCCGCGGCGAGGTGATCACCGACGGCTGGCGGTCCGAGGCCGTCCGCGACTCGCTCGACCTGTGCCTGGCCTGCAAGGGCTGCAAGAACGACTGCCCGGTCAACGTGGACATGGCCACCTACAAGGCCGAGTTCATGTCGCACCACTACGCCGGGCGGATCCGGCCGATGTCGCACTACTCGATGGGCTGGATACCGGTGTGGGCCGCACTCGCCTCGACCGCGCCCGGGCTGGTCAACGCGCTCACCCACGCACCCGGACTGTCCACCCTGGTCAAACGGCTGGGTGGCATCGCGCCGGAACGGCCGGTGCCGGTGTTCGCCCCGCAGCGGTTCACTGACTGGTTCGCCGACCGCGGACCGCGCGGGACCGGCGAGCGCGGCGACGTGGTGCTGTGGCCGGACACGTTCTCCAACAACCTGCACCCCTCGGTCGGCCGGGCCGCGGTCGAGGTGCTGGAGGCGGCCGGATTCCGGGTCCGGGTGCCGCCGAAGGCAGTCTGCTGTGGACTGACCTGGATCTCCACCGGCCAGCTCGGCATTGCCCGGCGGGTCGCCCGGCACACCCTGGCCGTGCTGCGCGGGCCGCTGCGCCGCGGGGTTCCGATGGTCGGGTTGGAGCCGAGTTGCACGGCGGTGTTCCGCTCCGACCTGCCCGAGCTGATGCCGCACGACCTGGACGTCGGACGGTTGCGGGACCAGACCTTCACGCTGTCCGAACTGCTCAACGACCGGGCCGCGGACTGGTCGCCGCCGAGGATCGACGCGCCGGCCGTGGTGCAGCCGCACTGCCACCAGCACGCCGTGCTGGGGATGGATCCAGACACCGAGCTGATGCGCCGGTTCGGGCTGGAGCCGCGGTTGCTCGACGCCGGATGCTGCGGTCTGGCCGGCAACTTCGGGTTCGAACGCGGGCACTTCTCGGTGTCCATGCGCAGCGCCGAACTCGGCCTGCTGCCGGCCGTCCGGGGCGCCGACCGGCGGGCGTTCGTGCTCGCCGACGGATTCAGTTGCCGTACCCAGATCGAGCACGCGGGCACCGGCCGGCAGGCCGTGCACCTGGCCGAGGCGCTGGCCCTGGCCCTGCGCGGCGGTCGCCCCGGCGAACATCCCGAGCGGCTCGCGGCACAGCGGCCGGCCCCGCCGCAGCGGGCCCGCTGGTCCGGTGACCTGGGCGGTGCGGCGATCCGCGCGGGCCGCCCGGACGGGTCCACTCCCGGGTGAGCGGCCAAATCGGCGCGGACCCAGGCGTCGAACGGGTCGAGGTCGCCACCTACACCGTGCCGACGGAGCAGCCAGAGGCCGACGGCACGGCCACCTGGGACGCCACCACGATGGTGTTGGTGCACGCGCACGCCGGCGGCCGGGTCGGGATCGGCTGGACCTACGGCGCGGCGGCCTGCGCCCGGGTGGTGTGCGACCTGCTGGGTCCGGTGGTCACCGGCCGGCCGGCGCTGGACGTGCCCGGGGCGACCGAGGCGATGATCCGGCGGGTCCGCAACGCCGGCCGCCCAGGTGTGGCCGGGTACGCGATATCCGCCGTGGACACCGCGCTGTGGGACCTCAAGGCCCACCTGCTGGACCTCCCCCTGTTCCGCCTGCTCGGCGCGGTCCGCACCGAGGTGCCGGTGTACGGCAGCGGTGGGTTCACCAGCTACGACGACGCCACCCAGCGCGACCAACTCTCGCGCTGGGTGTACGACCAGCGGATCGGCCGGGTGAAGATCAAGATCGGTGAGGCGTGGGGGCGCCGGGCCGGCCGGGACCTGCGCCGGATGCGGCAGTGCCGAGACACCATCGGGGAACACACCGAGCTCTACGTCGACGCCAACGGCGGTTACACCCGCAAGCAGGCGGTCCGGATCGCCGCCGCCGCCGCCGACCTGGGTGTGGCCTGGTTCGAAGAACCCGTCTCCTCCGACGACCTGGCCGGGCTGCGCGAGGTACGCGACCGGGTGCTGCCGGACGTGGCGGCCGGGGAGTACGGCAGTGACCTGGCGTACTTCCAGCGGATGTGCCAGGCCGGCGCGGTGGACTGCCTACAGGCCGACGTGTCCCGTTGCGGCGGGATCACCGAATGGCTCCGGGTGGCCGCGGTGGCCGCCTCGCATGGCCTGGACCTGTCCGGGCACTGCGCGCCCCACCTGCACGTCCATGCCGCCTGCGCGGTGCCGAACCTTCGGCACCTGGAGTGGTTCTGTGACCACGTCCGGATCGAGTCGATGTTCTTCGACGGGGTCCTGGGACCGACCCTCGGCGTGCTGCGTCCGGACCCCGACCGGGCCGGTCACGGCCTGCGACTGCGGGCCGCCGACGCCGAGCGTTACCGCACCGGCTGACCGTCACGAGCGCGTCCGACCTGCTCCGGCCGGGCGGTTTCCGGCGGTCCGGGCGGGGAACAGGTGCGGTGTTCGCAGGGGACCGACAGTACGGGAGGGCAGCGACGATGGCTGAGAAGGTACGTGACGTGATGACCTCCGAGCCGATCGCGCTCCAGTCGGACGCGTCGATCCAGGAGGCCGCGCAGCAGATGCGTGACTGCGGCATCGGCGACATCCTGGTGCTCGACGGGCAGCGGATCAGGGGCATGCTGACCGACCGCGACATCGCCGTGCGCGCGGTGGCCGACGGGTACGACCCGGCCGGCACCACGGTGGGCGAGATCTGTAGCGAGGACGTGGTGTTCGTCGGGCCGGAGGACGACGCCGACCGGGTGGTCGAGATGATGCGGCTGCGCGCGGTGCGCCGGATCCCGGTGGTCAACGGCGCGTCCGTGGTGGGCGTGGTGTCCATCGGCGACATGGCGATGGACCGGGACGAGCACTCCGCGCTGGCCGACATCAGCGCGGCACCGCCCAACATCTGATCCCGTCGAACCCGACCTTCGGAGGGCCCGATGCAGCACGACGAATTCATCGGCCAGGTCCAGCACCGAGCGCGCCTGTCCAGCCGCGGCAGCGCCGAGCGGGCCACCCGAGCCACCCTGGAGACGCTCGGTGAGCGGATCCCCGAGCACCTCGCCGAAAACCTCGCCGCGCAGTTGCCGCAGGAGATCGGCGAGCATCTGCACCGGACGGTGACCCTGGGCGGCGAGGGCACCGGCGAGCGGTTCGGGCTGCCGGAGTTCGTGGCCCGGGTGGCCGGTCGTTCCGGTGTGGACGAACCGGCCGGGGTCTACCAGGCGCGGGTCGTGCTGGAGGTGGTCGAGGACGCGGTGGCCCCGGGGCTGATGGCCAAGGTCCGTGAGGCGCTACCGGACGACCTGGAGCGGCTCACCGAGGTGGGCAGCGCCGGGGATTTGGACGGAGCCGAGTGAGTCCTGATCTGGGGAGCCTGTGGTGCGGATCGGATACTTCCTTTCCAGTGAGGAACACCCGCCCGGTGAGCTGGTGCGTCAGGCCCGGCTCGCCGAGCGGTCCGGCTTCACCGGCCTGTGGATTTCCGACCACTTCCACCCCTGGAACGAGGCGCAGGGCCAGGCCCCGTTCGTGTGGAGCACGATCGGCGCGATCTCGCAGGTGTGCCGGTTGCCGGTGACCACCGCGGTGACCTGCCCGACCATGCGGATGCACCCGGCGCTGGTCGCCCAGGCGGCGGCCACGTCCTCGGTCCTGCTGGACGGGCGGTTCGCGCTCGGAGTCGGCACCGGCGAGGCGCTCAACGAGCACATCCTGGGGGACCGCTGGCCGGGCGGGACCGAGCGGCTGGAGATGCTGGCCGAGGCGGTGACGGTGATGCGCCGGCTGTGGTCCGGTCGAAACGTCAACCACCGCGGCACCCACTACACCGTCGCCGACGCACGCCTGTACACCGTGCCGGAGCAGCCGCCGCCGGTGTACGTGTCGGCATTCGGGCCACGGTCGGCCGCGCTGGCCGGGAAGTTGGGTGACGGGATGATCTCGGTGCTGACCGACGCGTCGCTGGTGGACACGTTCCGTGACTCCGGCGGACGCGGCAAGGTGGTGCAGGGCGGGTTCAAGGCGTGCCACGGCAGCCACGAGGACGAGGCCCGCCGGGTCGCGCACCGGTTGTGGGGCAACACCTGGTTGCCCGGCGAGCTGGGCCAGACCCTGCCGCTGCCCCGACACTTCGAGCAGGCCACTCCCCTGGTAACCGAGGACACGGTGGACCGGTACGCGGTGTGCGGCAGCGATCCCGGCCGGCACGTCGACCGGATCCGGGCCTTTGTCGAGGCCGGGTACGACGAGGTGTACGTGAGCCAGATCGGCCCGACCAGCGAGGAGTTCTTCCGCTTCTACGCCGAACGCGTGCTGCCGGAGTTCGCGGCCGTGCGAGGAACGGCATGATCGGCCGTCGCCGTACGCCGGTCGGGCGAGCCCTGCTCGTCTCGGCCACCGCCGGCGCGGCCGGAACGGCCGCCCTGGATGCGGTGACCTACCTGGACATGCTGGCCCGGGGCCGGCCGGTCAGCGAGATCCCGGCCACCCTGGCCACCCGGATTACCGGTGCGCTGGAGATGGGTCTGGGCGACCAACCGCAGGACGCGAACCGGGCCCGCGCCCTGGGCGGCCTGCTCGGAAACCTGACCGCGCTGACCGTCGCGGTGGGCTACGGGCTGGTGCGGCGGGTCACCCGGCCGCGACCCACCCTCGCCGCCGGGCTGGTGCTCGGGGCCGCCGCGATGGCGGCCAGTGACACACCGATCGCCATGTCCGGCGTGTCGGACCTCCGCCGGTGGGGGGTGGCCGGGTGGATGGCCGACATCCTGCCGCACGCCGCGTACGGCCTGACGGTGGTGACCGTCCACGAGGCGCTGATCGGTCGGTCCGCCTGACTCCTGACTGACTCCTGACTGACTCCCCGAGCGTGTCCTGGCTTCCGCGGGACGGCGTGCTCAACGGCTGGTCAACCGGGCGGCGACCAGACCGGCCAGAGCGCCCGCGGCGGCCCCGGCGGCGCCGAGCAACCCGTGGTGCTGGGAGGCCCACAACTGCACGCTCCGGTCGGTGGACCGGTCGCCGAACATGCCCTGGGTGTCGTAGTCGTGGCCGTTTTCAGCGTCGGCCGGTGCCCACAGGTTCGCCGGCTGGTCACCCGGCCGGGGCTGGTCGGTCTGCTGGGACCGGAATCCGGTCCTGGCCAGGTAGCGGTCCAGCAGGCCAGGAGCCACCGCGTTGACCAGCAGCGTGCCCGCGGTACTGCCGCCCACCCAGTACTCGCGCCGGCGCGGGTGGTCCGCCGCGTACACGACCGCGCGCGCGGCCAGTTCAGGTTGGTAGATCGGCGGCACCGGTTGGGCCTGGCGCGGCAGCCGGGAGAGCACCCAGCCGAACTGTGGGGTGTTCACCGCGGGCATCTGCACCATGGTCACCCGCACCCCGCTCCGGTCGTGCATCAGTTCGCAGCGCAGCGACTCGTTGAACCCCTGGATCGCGTGCTTGGCGCCGCAGTAGGCCGACTGGAGCGGGATGCCGCGGTAGGCCAGGGCCGAGCCCACCTGCACCACGACACCCCGGTCGCGGGGTCTCATCCGGCGCAGGGCGGCACCGGTGGCGTACACATAACCGAGGTAGGTGACCTCGGTGACCCGCCGGAACTCCTCCGGGCGTATCTGGTCGAACGGGGCGAACACCGAGGTGAATGCGGTGTTCACCCACACGTCGATCGGGCCGAGTTCGTCCTCGACCCGCTGCGCCGCGGCGTCCATCGCGTCGGGGTCGGCCACGTCGACGCTGATCGGCAGCGGCGTTCCGCCGTGTTCGGTCACCTCCCGGGCCGCACCTGCCAACCCCTTCTCCCCGCGGGCCAGCAGCGCCACCCGGGATCCGCGCGCGGCGAACGCGTGCGCCACGGCCCGCCCGATACCCCCAGTCGACCCGGTCACCACCACGACCTGCGGCTCGCTGCTCATCGCGTCCTCCCCCGGCTCAAGGCGGGCCACCGGTTCACCTCGACCGGGCCGCCCTCCGCTCGGTGACTACCCGCCCACACCGGCCGGCACACCCGGCCGGCCCGTGACATCCCGGCTACAAGCCGCGACCTGCCCGATGCGGGACATGAGCCGCACGCCGGTCGGGCGGCGATCGGGTCCAACGACCCTGTTCGCTCCGGCCGTTGGCTGGCACCGTGATGGTCGGGAACGGATCGGGTCGGCGTGGTGCCCGACTACCTCGACAGTACGAAATGGACGGTCAATCCCGGACGCCGGGGCCGATCGAACGTAATCTTGGGACGAGATGGAAGCACCGTGGGAAGAACGTCTGGCCACGACGTTCGTGCAGTTGGCTGACACCCTGGTCAGCGGATTCGACCTGCCCGGATTCCTGCGGCTGCTGGCGCGCCGGAGCCGGGAACTGCTCGACGTCAGCGCGGTCGAGTTGATGGTGGCTGGGTCACGAGGCGAACTGCACCTGATCACCGACACCGGATCGGACACCGGATCGGACACCGGGCTCGACATCGGATCGGGCCCGGCCCAGTTTCAGGCGTCGCATCAGGGGCTGGCAGACGGGCCCGGCCCGGAGTGCCTGCGCACCGGGCGGGTGGTGACGGTGGCCGACCTGGCGGCGGCCCAACGCTGGCCCCGGTTCGCCGAAGCCGCCGTCGCGGTCGGGTACCGGTCCGCGCAGGCACTGCCGATGCGGCTGCGTGAGGACGTCATCGGCGCGGCGACCCTGCTCCGCGACATTCCCGGTGCGGTGGAGGGTTCCCGACTGCGGGTTTGGCAGTCCCTTGTGGACGTCGCCACTATCGGGATACTCCAGCACCGGGCGATCCAGCACAACCGCCGGCTGGCCGGGCAACTGCACACGGCGCTGACCAGCCGGGTGCCGATCGAGCAGGCCAAGGGTGTGTTGTCCGAGCGGCTGGGGGTGGGAGTGGACCAGGCGTTCGCGGTACTGCGCGGGCATGCCCGCCAGCACAACCGCGGACTGGCCGAGATCGCCCGGGAGGTGGTGGACGGCCGGGACTGTCTGGCCGGGGCGCCCGGCTCCGCCCCGGTGGGGGCGTCGGCCGGGGGCGTCCGGCCGGCCCGCCGGCCCGACGCGACCGGCCGACGGTAGCCGTCACCGGCCGCGGCCGGGTCACCGCGGGGACCGGCTCAGCAGCCAGGCGATCGCGTCGGCGTGGTGGTCCAACATGCCCAGGTGTCCGGTGTCGGGCACCTGCCGGTGCGCGGCGCCGGGGATGGCGCCGGCCAACCAGGCGGCATGGGACGGCGGGACCAGGTTGTCCTCGGCGCCGTGCCAGAGTGCGGTCGGCACTCCGATGGTCCCGACGTCGAACCCCCACGGCCGCACGAACGCCAGATCGTCGTCCACCCAGCCGGCACCACCGGGCCGCAGTGCCACCACGGTCGAGTCGACCAACCAGGTTCGGACCGCCGCCCGGGCCAGCACCGCGACGTCGGGGGCCGGAAGTTCTGCGACCAGATCGTCGATGAAACTCCCCGGTTCGTCGACGATCTGGCGCGCGGCCGGCCCGATCATCGCCGCCAGCTCCTGGTCGGACTGGACGGCCGCGCCGAACTCCGCCACGTTCATCGCGGCCATCCCGGCCAGCCAGTCCAGGCCGGCGGCACCGAACGGCGCGACACCGGCGACGCTCGCCGCGGCGGGTACCAGCTCGGGCAGCAACGCCGCGCAGGCCAACGCGTGCGGGCCTCCACCGGAGTACCCGATGACCGGCAGCCGGTCGATCCGCAGTGCCGCCGCGACGGTCGCCACATCGGCGGCCACGTCGGACACCGAGCGGCCGGGCAGCCGGTCCGACCCGCCGTAGCCGGCACGGTCGAAGCTGACCAGCCGCACCCGCGCCCCGACCGCGTCCAGGACGTCGGTCGGGAACGGGAGCCGGCAGCCCGGTGTCCCGTGCAGGTACAGCACCGGAGCGGCCCCAGGCGCGCCCCACAGCTCGATCCGCAGCGTCCGACCGTCCGGGGTTCGTACTCGCTGTCCTGATTCATCCATAAGGGTAGCCTTACCTTGGAAAACACTGATATATCACTCGTTCAAGTATCCGGTGCGTTTGCGACGTTTCGTGATTCCATACACCTACAGACTGCGACATTCCTCTCCAATGAAGGACGGTCGAATGTGAAGCAGCAACGCTTACGCAGGGTCACCGCGCTGGGCTCGGTGGCAGTCCTCGGCGCCTTCGCCGTGGCGATCGCCGGATCGGGCACCGCCACCGCGGCCGAGTTCACCGCACGCCCGGCCGGGCTGCCGCTGCCCGTCGCGACGGCAGCGACGGCCGGCCGCCAGGCCGCGACCGCACCACGGGCGCACACCCTGGTCGACCCGCACATCCGCCGCAACGTCCCGAACCCGCTGCTCAAGGAGAGCCTGGCCGGCGAGGACGAGGACCGCGACACACCGAACCCGAACCTGTCCGCACTGTGCCAGAGCCAGCTCGGCAAGCCGTCACCGTTCGGAGATCCCAGCCCGAACGTGGACGTGATCAACGGCGACCCCGCAATTTCGGTCGGGTCGCAGGCCGGGTGCGCCGCCATGCAGAACGAGACGACCACCGCGGTCAACCCGTTCAACCCGCGCAACATCGTGGCCGGCGCCAACGACTACCGGCTGGTCAACACCCGTGAGGGTGGCAACGACGCGAACAGCTTCGCCTACACCTCCTTCGACGGTGGCAAAACCTGGACGGACGTGGTGATCCCGGGTGTGAGCCTGCCGACCGGCGCGACCACCGGCCCGCTGTCGGACATGGACTCCTCCGGCGACCCGGTGGTCGCGTTCGGACCGTTCAACACCGTCTACTTCGCCAGCCTGGTGTTCAGCCGGACCAACGACGGCAGCGGGCTCGCGGTGAACGTGTCACACGACGGCGGCCTGCACTGGGGCGCCCCGGTGATCGTGCGCACCGACGGCGTCGACGCCGACGGGAACCCGCTGGACACCCCGGTCTTCAACGACAAGCCGTGGATCGCCGCCGACCCGTTCAGCGGCCGGGTCTACCTGACCTGGACCAGGTTCGAGTTCGACGAGGTCACCGGCGCCTACATCCAGTCCCCGATCGTCATCTCCACCTCGAAGGACTTCGGTCGGACCTGGTCGCCGGAGGCCCCGGTGGGCGGCACCCTGGACACGTTCCAGACCGGCTTCACGCCGTTCGCCCAGGGCTCGAACCCGAAGATCGCGCTGGACGGCACGCTCTACGTCGCCTACGAGACCTCGATCTGCCAGACCGCGGCCTGCGATCAGGTGACCGACCACGACGCCACCGTGATCGCCCGCTCCCGGGATCACGGGAAGACGTTCGCGCTCACCGAGGTCGCCACGAACTTCGACTTCCCGTTCGATCCGGACTCCGGCGGCGGCCTGACCGGCGAGAACTTCCGGCTGAACAGCTTCCCGCAACTGACCATCGACCCGCTGACCAGCAAGCTGTGGGTGACCTGGGCCGATGACCGCAACGGCGCCTACGACGCCAACGGCCAGTCGGTGAAGACCAACGGCGACGCGATCGTGGCGTCCTCGTTCGGCGGCACGCACTGGACGCTGAAGACCGTCGGCACCGGCTCGGACGAGGTCTTCCCGGCCGTGGCCGCGCTGGCCGGCCGGGTCGCGGTCTCGTTCATCACCCGGGGATTCGACCCGAACGGCATCGGGCTGGACTACGCCTATGTGGTCGGCACCGGACACGTGTCCGGCGCCAGAGTCCGGCGGATCACCACCCAGACCCAGGATCCGCAGGTCCAGTTCGTCAGCCAGGACCCGGACACCGGCGAGATCTTCCAGGGCGTGTTCATCGGCGACTACTCGGCGATGTCGGTCGGCCTGGACTTCCGGATCCACCCGGTCTGGACCGACTTCCGCGGCCGGCCAGGCACGAACACCCCTAACCAGGATATCTACACCCAGAGCATTTCCCTGTTCCGTTAGTCGCTTTCCGGGACTGCCGTGGCGGTCCGGGCTGGTTCGGCGGAGGATCGGCAGATCCGAGCTGGGCCGGCCCGGCCGCGGCGGAGGGGGCAGGCATGGTTGGCACCGCGGATCCCGCGGACCCGGCGGACGGCGGCCTGCGGCTGAGTGGTACCCCGGGTCGCTGGGCCCTGTTCGCCGCGGTACTCGGGTCCAGCCTGGCACTGCTGGACTCCACCGCGGTCAACGTGGCCCTTCCCCGGCTGGGCGCCGATCTGGGCGCCAGCCTCGCCGACCTACAGTGGACGGTCAACGGTTACACCCTCACCCTGGCCGCGTTCATCCTGCTGGGCGGGTCGCTGGGCGACCGGTACGGGCGGCGCCGGGTGTTCATGATCGGCGCGGTCTGGTTCGCGGTCGCCTCGTTCCTGTGTGGGGTCAGCCCGAGTATCGGCACGCTGATCGTGGCCCGGCTGTTGCAGGGCGTCGGCGGCGCCCTGCTCACCCCCGGATCGCTGGCGCTGATCCAGGCGTCGTTCCACCCCGACGACCGGGCCCGGGCGGTGGGGGCCTGGTCCGGGCTCACCGGCGTGGCCGCCGCGATCGGCCCGCTACTGGGCGGGTGGCTGGTC
>DASULA010000034.1:0-2513 GCA_036278435.1 Mycobacteriales bacterium
GGGCGAACCCGGGCGAACTCCGCCAACGCCGTCACCTGGGCCGCGTGCGCTGCGGCCACCACCCGTTGCAACCCGGCCAACACCGTCAACAACGAATCCGCGTCCAAACCCGACGGGTCAAACCCGGCAAGCAACCCGGCCACCTCAACAGGGTCGAATCCGGTGACCGGAACCCCGCCGTCCGATTCCACACCAACACCGGTACCGGTGTGGGGAATCGAACAGAGCAGGGCATCCATGCCACCAATTCTACGTCCACGCCACTACTGTTTGATCACCTGTACGAGTGAATCCGACGATGAACCAGAATTCCGTGGCCCCACGGATCCAACCTTACTATCGACCGGGGAACCCGTCGTCAATCACCTGATACGCGTACCGCCTGCTTCCCGACATTCGACAGGTCTTAGTCGGGTTGTCAGCGTACCGGCCCGCCGGCCGGGCGCCAGGCTGGACGAACCACCAATTGTACGCTATCCATTCCGCCAGCGGATACAATGGGCAGTAGATCGAGCGACGTGAACCGCCGGTCTCGCCGTCTTCGACGAGCGTCACGCACTCAGAACCGACCCACGCTTCGATACGCGACCAAGTCGCGGCATGCTCCGGGGCACGCACCGACCCCGGCGCTTCCCACTCCCATTTGATCTTCAATTCCGGGCGCGCGTCCACGGTAACCCCTCTGGCACTTCGTCCGCTTTGCGGGGGTAGCCCCGTTCGGCAGGGGTGTCACGGGCCACTCCCTCTGGCGCGCACACCACACTTTTGCGAAGGGGGCGACGACGACGGGGGCTCGCATGCGGACAGTATGCCGCTGCCTCCTGGAGAACACACGGTGTGCCGCGGCACTACTCTTCGGCTGGCGTCACGCCCACCGGGCAGGACACGCCGGTGCCGCCCAAGCCGCAGTAGCCGGCCGGGTTCTTGTGCAGGTACTGCTGGTGGTAGGCCTCGGCGTAGTAGAACGGGCCGGCCGGGACGATCTGCGTGCTGATCTGGCCGTAGCCGGCCTGGTCCAGGCGGTGCTGGTAGGCGTCCCTGGAGCGTTCGGCCGCCACCCGCTGCTCGTCGTCGAGGTAGAACACCGCCGAGCGGTACTGGGTGCCCAGGTCGTTGCCCTGGCGCATCCCCTGGGTCGGGTCGTGGCTTTCCCAGAACACCGACAGCAACTCCTGGTAGGAGATCTGCGCCGGGTCGTACACCACCAGCACCGCCTCGGCGTGACCGGTCAACCCCGAGCACACCTCCTCGTAGCTGGCGTTGGGGGTGTAGCCGCCGATGTAGCCGGCCGCGGTGCTGTAGACGCCGGGCGTCTGCCAGAACTGCCGCTCGGCGCCCCAGAAGCAGCCCAGCGCGAACACGGCGGTGGTCAGCCCCTCGGGGAACGGGGGTGCGATCCGGTGGCCGTTCACCGCGTGCGTCTCGGGCACCGGCAGGGCGACGTCCCGTCCGGGCAGCGCCTCGTCCGGGGTAGGCATGCGCAACTTGTGGCGAGAGAACATCACCGCCCCAGCGTAGGCAGCCGACGCGCAGGCCGCACCCCCTGCGTCGCCAGCACACCGGCCCGGACCCCCAAACCAGACCGAACCAGATCAAATAAGACCGAACCCGGTCCATAACCCGGCCGCGACCCGCCGCGCAACACAGTTGGAACTCACACCGAACCTGGGCCTGGCTCCGGCCGCCATGGGAGAGCATGGAACCCGTCCGGCGGACGGTCCGACCGGCCGGTCCGACCGGCAGACGGGAGGCAACACGGTGAGTTCGACTATGCCCGACCGGCACCCCACCCCCGCGCCGAACCAGGGTCGCTGGCCCGGACTGCACGACGTGCCGCACGCACCGCTGCGGGCTGCCGCGGCCCGGGCGGTGTTCCGCCGCGCGGTGGCACGGCTGGACCTGCGGGTGCTGCTGCCCGACGGCCGGACGTTCGGGTCTGCCGATCCAGACGTTCCGGTGATGCGGATCGCCCGCCCCGGCTCGTTCTTCCACCGGGTCGGCGCGGCCGGCCTGATCGGTTTCGGCGAGTCCTACCTGGTCGGCGACTGGGACGCCGACCAGCGCGGCGGCGGGCTGGCCGGGGTGCTCAGCGCGTTCGCCGGCCGGCTGACCACGCTGGTCCCGGCCCCGCTACAGCGGCTCCGCCGATGGTATGACTCCCGCCCGCCGGCCAGCGAGGACAACAGTGAGGAGGGGGCCCGGCAGAACATCCACCGGCACTACGACCTGTCCAACGACCTGTTCGCGCTGTTCCTGGACGAGACCATGACCTACTCCTCGGCCTGGTTCGAACCCGGCGACTCGCTGGCCGACGCGCAGCGCCGGAAGATCGACGGAATCCTGGACATGGCAGCGGTGGGCGCGGGCACCGACCTGCTGGAGATCGGCACCGGCTGGGGCGCGCTGTCCATCCGGGCGGCCCGGCGCGGCGCCCGGGTGACCACGCTGACCATCTCGGCCGAGCAGAAGGAACTGGCCGAGCGGCGGATCGCCGAGGCCGGACTGGCCGACCG
>DASULA010000035.1:0-12547 GCA_036278435.1 Mycobacteriales bacterium
GTCCCGGGTAACCGCCGGACCCCGCAGAACTCATCGTGGACGTCAACTGCGTCTAGCGAGCAGGGCAATGATCCGGCGGCACCTCGGGTGCATCACCGACCCATCCAGAATCAGTGACATCAGGATGGTGCACCAGTGAGCGACCCGCGCGCCCCGCGACGAAACTGGTTCGTCGTCACGACGGAAACCGGATCCGGTCGGCCGGATGGCACCGACGCGGTCGGCGGGCACGTTGGTCCGGTCCTTCGGTCAGCCCTTGCCCGAACCGCCCGAACCGCCCGAACCACCGCCCGAACCACCGCTCGAACCGCTCGAACCACCGTCCGAACCGCCCGAACCACCGCCGGAGCCGCGGCCCCGGTGACCTGACTCCTCCCCTGCGTCCTCGGTCGGGCTGGGAGTCGGGTTCACACTCGCCGGCGTACCGGCCGGCGGGGCGCTTGTCGTGCCCACCGTCCCGGCGGTACCCGCCGAGCCGGCCGGACCGGCCGCGCTGCCCGGCGGGACGACCACCCTGGTGCGCGGCACCGGGGCGCTGTCGCCGACGACGGCCGGGGGCGGGGACGTGCCGCGCCGGGGCTCCACCGCCCCGGGTGACCGGTTGTCCGGCACCGACGTGGTCTGTCCGGACGACGGCAGCCACAGCGGTTCGGGCGTCCCGCCGACGACGTGCCACAAGGCCGTCCCACCGGCCATCACTCCGGCCGCGGCGGCCAGCGAGGCCACCCCGACGCCGAGCACTCCGAGCGCGCGGACCGCCCGTCCGCTGTGTCGCTGCGCGGCGATACCGCCGACCCGCAACACGACGGGCCTCATCCTGGGATCAGCCAACGGCGGAGCCATGCAGGCATGATCCCACGCTGGTGCACCCGGTCCTAGTCGTTCGAAGGTCCTAGTACCGTGACCGGAAACGTTCGCCCGCTCGCACACCCTGAGGTTTTCTCGCGAAAACCTGCACCAGTAACCGGTTACACGTGAGGTTTTCTCGCGAAAACCTCACACCACGGTTGGGGTAAAGGTTGTCCGAGTACGGCATCCGAGTAGGGCACTAGTACCCCGGCGGCGGCCGTGGGTGCCGGTCAGCGCCTGACCGGTGTGGGGACGGGGTCGCTCACTTCTCGTCCCCCGGGCCGTGTCGCTGCGCCCACAGCGCCGCCTGGGTGCGGTCGGTGACCCCGATCCGCTGGTAGATGCTGGTCAGGTGCGCCTTGACGGTTCGCTCGCTGATGCCCAGCCGCCGCGCGATGATCTTGTTGGGGTTCCCGTCGCCGACCATCCGCAGCACCTCCCGCTCACGACCGGTGAGCCTGACCCCCGACCCCGGCCCCCGCCGTTGGGTGAGCAGTACCCGGGCGGCCTTGGGATCGAGCGGCGAACCGCCCTGGACGATCTCCCGGATGCCAGCCAGGATCACCTCCGGCTCGCTGTGCTTGAGCAGGTAGCCCTCCGCGCCGGCCTGGAGCACGTCGACGATCCGAGCCTGGTCACTGAACGAGGTCAGCACCAGGATGTGCGCCGAGGGGTCGACGGCGACGATTCGGCCGGTCGCCTGCACGCCGTCCACCCCGGGCATCGACAGGTCCATCAACACGACGTCCGGGCGCAGCCTGGCCGCCATCTCCACGGCCTGCTCACCGTCGGTGGCCTCGCCGACCAGGTCCAGGTCGTCGGTGGTACCCACCAGTTGGCTCAGCCCGGCCCGCACGATGGCATGGTCGTCAACGATGAGAACGCGAATCATCGGAACTTCTTCCCCCGCCCGGCGACGGACACCATACCGGAGTCGCGGAGTCGCCGTCGGTGTCGTTTTCCGAGCGGGCCGTTTCCGCACGACGGTGGACGGCGGCTCAGTTGACCGGTATCTCGGCCTCCACCCGGGTGCCCTGCCCGGGCGCGGACCGGACCTCCAACCGGCCCCCGGCGTCGGCCAGCAGATCGCCCAGCGAGCGCAGGCCGAAGTGACCGCCGCCCAGCCGCTCACCGAGTTCGGCCTCGTCGAACCCGCGGCCATCGTCGTCGATCATCAGGGTGGCGGTGCCGTCGCGGATCCAGGCGGTGATCTCCACCGACTCGGCGTTGGAGTGCGCGGCGATGTTACGCAGCACCTCCTGCGCGCAGCGGAACAGCAGGGCGGCGCTGGGCAACGGCAGCCGTTCGGTGTCCGCGACGTGCAACTCGACGTGGATGCCGGTGTCTTCCAGGCCGCCGGTGAGTTCGGTCAGGGCCAGTGGCAGTCCCTCGTCGGCCAGGCTCGGCGGGTAGATGTCGACCAGCAGGGACCGCAGCGCGCTGACGCTGCCCCGCAGCCGGGACGCGCTCTCCCGGATCACCTCGATCCGCCGCTCCTCGTCGGGCTTGCCCAGCCGGGCCGCGTCCAGCGCGTAGGTGACCCCGGTCAGGTCCTGCACGACACCGTCGTGCAGCGCGCCGGCGATGTGCCGGCGTTCGAGGTCTGAGGAGTCCACCGCGTGCCGCAGCAGCCGTTCCCGCTCGCGCTGCTGACGCTGTAACCGGCGGGCCAGCGACCAGGCGAACGGGATCTGCACCACCTCCAGGCCCAGCAGCGCACCCAGCGACGGCGGTGCGAACTTCTGCCAGGCCGCCAGGCCGGCCCGGTTCACCGCGTCGTACCGGAAGTACGCCTCGAACAGCAGCGCCCGGCCGTCCGTGCCGCGCACCCCGACGTAGACCTCCAGCAGTTTCCGGTACTGCGACTCGAACCGGTTCTCCGGCCTGGCCAGATCGCTCACCTCCGACGCGGCACGCTGCCGCGCCAGCACCCCGGACTCGGCCGTGTCCAGGGCGAAGTGGGAGCCGATCAGCCGCGGCTCGTCGGAGTAGATGATCTGCCCGCTGGCATCCCAGAGCTTGACTCGCACCAGCGACCCGTGCAGCACATAACGGTGCATGGCCTGGTCGAACTGGGTCAGCGCGACCGGGTCACGCTGGGCGATGCGGCCGTCCAGCCTCGGCTCCACCACGTCGTTCGCGGTCACCTCGGTGACCTGCTGAGCCGATTCCACCGCCTGCTCGATACCGGCCTGCCGGGCGGCGAACGCGATCAGCGCGGCGAGCGCCAACAGCACGATGAGCCCGGCCGCGGCGAACTGGGCGACCATTCCCACCGCCCGGACCTGCCCCGGCCCGATCTCGCTGCCGTCACCGAGCTTGTCCCGCCCGCCCCGCCCGCCCCGGGATGACTCCATGGCTGGATGGTAGAGCCGCACCCGCGTTGGCGACTCGGCCTGAGGTGCTAGTACCTCGTGGCCGCATCCGGTGCGCCCAGGGTGCGCGCGCTACGTCGCGAGCCTGAGGTTTTCGCGAGAAAACCTCACGTGTAACCGGTTACTGGTGCGGGTTTTCGCGAGAAAACCTCGGGGTGAGCGAGCGGGCGAACGTTACCGGTCGCGGCACTAGCACCAAGGTCCAATGGCGGTTCGTACCGGTCAGCCGGCACGGTCGTGTCATGGCCGTTCCACTCGCTCTGTCCGTCGCCGGACCCGCCGTGCGGGCCCAGCGGTGGTCGCTCGGCGCCGCCGGCGGGCTGGCCGTGCTACGGGTGGGAACCACGCTGGCGCGACCGTGGCCGCTGGCCCTCGCGGTGGACTACGCGATCGACGGGCGCCGGTCCACCGGGATCCTCGGCTGGCTGAACGGCGTGCCGGCCGGTGGCCTTCTTGCGATCGCCGGCGCCCTGCTGATCGGGTTGAGCGGGTTGGCCGGGCTGTGCGACATGGGCAGCACGATGTACGCCGAGCGGGCGGCCGAACGGATCGGCGCGGACCTGCGGCAGACCGTGTTCGATCACGCGATGACCCTGTCGCTGCGCTGGCACGACCGGATCCGCAGCGGCGAGCTGCTGTCCCGGCTGACCACCGACGTGGGGCGGATGCTCGACGCGGTGGTGGCCGCCACCGCCGATCTGGTGCCCGACGTGGTGATGCTCGGCGGGGTGCTGGTCGTGCTTGTCGGCTTCGACCCGGCCCTGGCCCTGGTCGGGCTCGCCGTGGTGCCGGTGCTGGCGGTGCTGGCCGTACGCCAGCGCACCCTGGTGCGGGCCGTGCAACAGGAGGCCCGGGCGGCGTCCGGACGGCTGACCGGCGCGACCACCGACCTGCTGCGCAACGTGCGGGCGGTGCAGGCGTTCGCCCGCGCGGACCGGGCGACCGCCGTGTTCGGACACCGCAACCGCGCGCTGCTGGACGTGGAACTACGCGCGGTGGACACCGAGGCGCGCTGGACACCGGTGGCCGACCTGGTACTCGCGGTCGGCTCGGGCATGGTGCTCGCGGTGGGCGGACGCCAGGTGCTCGCCGGCAGGCTGAGCACCGGCGACCTGCTGGTCGTGATGTCCTACCTCGGCAACCTCTACTCGCCGGTCCGCGGGCTGACCCGACTGAGCACGGTGCTGGCCAAGGCGAGCGCGAGCGCGGCACGGGTGCGCGAGGTGCTCGGCTGCGTGGAGTCGGTGACCGACGCCCCGGACGCCCGGCCGGCACCGGCCCTGGCGGAGGGCGTCCGGTTCGAGCGGGTGCGGTTCGGCTACGAGCCGGGCCGGCTGGTGTTGCACGACTTCGACCTGCACATCAGGGCCGGCGAGACGGTGTGCCTGCTCGGACCGAGCGGGGCGGGTAAGAGCACGATCCTGCACCTGCTGCTCCGGCTCTACGACGTGGACGGCGGTCACGTGCTGCTGGACGGCGTGGACATCAGAACCTGCCAGCAGCGCAGCGTCCGGGAGCGGATGGCCTTCGTGCCCCAGGACCCGTGGCTGCTGGACGCGACGCTGGCGGAGAACATCGCCTTCGGCTCGCGGACGGCGACCCGGGCCGGGGTGCTGGCCGCCGGGTCGGCCGCGCTGGTCGACGAGTTCGCCCACCGGCTCCCGGCCGGGTACGACACGTCGCTGGGCGAGGGCGGGGCGCGGCTGTCCGGCGGCCAGCGCCGGCGGGTCGCGCTGGCTCGCGCCGCGGTGTCCAACGCCCCGATGATGTTGCTGGACGAGCCGACCGCGTCGCTGGACCCGGAGTCGGCCGCGGCGGTGATGCGCGCCATCCGCAGCGCCACGGTGGACCGCACCGTGCTGATCGTGACGCACGACCGCGAGCTGGCGGCGATAGCCGACCGCGCGGTCGTCCTGGACCGGCATCCGGCGCCGCAGGGCACCGGATCGCCTCACCCGTCAACAGACCGGAAGGAGGTGCACACATGAGGATCAGTCGAATTCAGGGCCCGGTTGCCCACCACGGACGCCACGGCCGCAGCCGTTCCCGTTCGCGTAGCCGTTCTCGTTCGCGTAGCCGTTCGCGCAGCCGTTCGCGCGACTAGTGCAGTTCGGTGCCCGCTGCCCATCTCCGTTCTGGGCAGCGGGCACCACCCCCTTGCGGAGGAGTGATCGAGGAGACAGCGATGCGGTTGACCGAGTTGGACGAGGACGACGGCGAGCCGGTCTGGGACCGCCCGGAGGGCGCCGAACTGGTGGCCGGGTACCTGGCCTGGGAACGCCTCGGCGTGGGGCTCAGGTGCGAGACCTGGCTGGTGTGGTCGACGAAGCTGTGGTACCCGGCGGTGCTGAAGCTGGCCCGCCCGCACCAGGTGACGCACCCCCGCGCGGTGCGGTCGCTGAACCGGGAGATCGCCGCCCTGACCGGTAACCAGCATCCGTGCCTGCCCAGGCTGTTCACCGACGGCACCACCGACCCGTTGCCGCACATCGCGGTGGAGTACATCGACGGTCCGACGCTGGACGAGGAACTGGACACCAACGGCCCGATCGGTGCGGCGGAGACGGCCTCGCTGGCCGCCCAACTGCTGGCCGGGATCATCGCCCTGCACGACCGCGATCTGGCGCACGTGGACCTCAAGCCGGAGAACGTGGTGCTGCGGGACGGCCGCCCGGTGCTGATCGACTTCGGCTCGGTGCGCCGGATCGGCGCCCCGCAGCCGCTCGGGCGCCCGGTGGGCACCGCCGGTTATGCCGCGCCGGAGCTGGAGGCGTGCGTGCCGATCGCGGCCGGAATGGACCTCTACGGGCTGGGCACCATCCTGTTCGAGACGCTGACCGGGGAGCCGGCGTTCGACGCCGCCCTGCCGGCGGCCTGTCGCCCGGCCCCGGACGTGCCGAGCACGATCGCCGCCCCGATGCGGACCCTGGTCGTGGGCCTGCTCGAACCCCGGCCGGAGGACCGGCCGTCGGCGGCCGAGACCATGCGGGTGCTCGGCACGGTCGCCTCCGAGCCGGACGCCAGGCCCTGGCCGGACTGGGTGGACGACCAGCTCCAGGACAGGTTCGCCGCCCGCCGGTACGGCTGATCCGGCCCACTCATCGGGTCGGGTGGTCGGTGCGCCGGCGGTATGGCGGGCGCGCCGGCACCGGCCCGGCTTGGTGGGCCGTGCCAGACTGTGGCATGCAGAAGTTCTCGCTGGACGCGCTGGCCCGCGAGCACTTGGAGCGCGCCGCCGCCTCCAGCACCGGACGCAGCGCCAGTACCGTCTACGGCGGCCATGAGCACGTGCTGCGGCAGACCCTGGTGGCGCTCACCGCGGGCAGCTCGCTGACCGAGCACGGCAGCCCGGGCGAGGCGACCCTGTACGTGCTGCGCGGCCGGGTGCGACTGAACGCCGACGGCACCTCATGGGACGGGCGTTCCGGCGACCTGCTGGTCATCCCGCCGGCACGGCACAGCCTGGATGCGGTGGAGGACTCGGCCGTCCTGCTCGTGGTGGCCAAGACCGCCTGACCGACCTGTCGACCACCGGGCCGACCCCGTCCCACGGCCGTTCATTGTTATTACTAGACTGCTCGTCAAAACACGGCCCTGGCCGGCGGGGGTGGCCACTGCGGCGGGTCCGGGCGGGCAACGCGGGGATCGGCACCACGGGAAGAACCAATGCGAGAACAACCAACCGGAGAACCAACCACACCAGAACCAGCCACAGCCGGACGCGGCGGGAAACGGGCCGGCCGGTACGCGGCGGTCGGCGGCGCGGCGGTCGGGGTCGCGGTGACCCTGGCCGCACTGCTAGTCGCCACCACCGGTACCACCACCGGGGCGACCGGAAACGGTGCAGAGGTTGGACACCGGCACGCGACCGGAGCGGCCCCGGGCCGGACCCGCACCGTGCCGATCACCATCGCGCGGATGCGGTTCCAACCGGCACAGATCCGGGTCGCGGCCGGCACACACCTGGTGCTGCGGCTGACCAACCGGGACGCGATGGCACACGACCTGCGCCTGGACACCGGCCAGCAGACCCAGATGCTGGCGCCGGACACCTCGGCCACCCTGGACGCCGGTGTGGTGACCCACGACGTCGACGGGTGGTGCACGGTACCCGGGCACCGGGCGGCCGGGATGACTCTGACCATCACCGCCACCGGCACCGACGCTCCGGCCGGTACCGGGTCCGTCGGCTCGACCGACCCGACCGGCCGGCTCGACCTGTCCGCGGACCCTCCGGCCGGGTGGACCCCTCGGAACGCCGTGCTCCCACCCGCGCCGCCCGGCCGGGTGCACCGGGTCAAGCTGCACGCCACCGAGCACCGCCAGCAGGTGGCCCCGGGAGTGGGGCAGACGATGTGGACGTTCGGCGGCACCGCGCCCGGCCCGACCCTGCGTGGGAAGGTCGGTGACCGGTTCGTGGTGACCCTGGTCAACGACTCGCACATGGGCCACAGCATCGACTTCCACGCCAGTTCGCTGGCACCCGACGGGCCGATGCGGACCATCGCGCCGGGCCAGCGGCTGGTGTACCGGTTCACCGCGCACCACGCCGGGATCTGGCTCTACCACTGCGCCACCCAGCCGATGCTGATGCACATCGGCAACGGCATGTACGGGGCGGTGATCATCGACCCGCCCGGGCTGCGCCCGGTGGACCGGGAGTTCGTGCTGGTCGGCTCCGAGCTGTACCTGGGCCAGCCGGGCAGCCCGGCCCAACTCGCCAGGATGGACGGCGACCGGCCGGACGGGTGGATGTTCAACGGCATGGCCGCGCAGTACCAGCACGCCCCGCTGACCGCCCGGGCCGGGCAACGGGTCCGGTTCTGGGTGCTCGACGCCGGTCCGAACGATCCGCTGTCCTTCCACCTGGTGGGCACCCAGTTCGACACGGTCTACAAGGAGGGGGCCTGGCTGCTGCGGCCGTCCGCCGACGCCGGCGGGTCGCAGGCACTGGACCTGGCGCCAGCGCAGGGCGGGTTCGTCGAGACCGTGCTGCCCGGACCTGGCCGCTACCCGTTCATCGACCACATCATGCGGCACGCCCAGGGCGGGGCGAGCGGCCGGCTCGACGTGCGGCCGTGACCCGATGACCGACGCCGACACCGTGGTCCGGTTCCTGCACGTGCTCGGGGCGGTGCTGTGGGTCGGCGGACAGCTCACCCTCACCCTGGTGGTGATGCCGCTCGCCCGCCGGACGCTCCCGCCGGACCGGCGGGCCGAGGTGCTGCGTCAGGTCGGCCTCAGGTTCGGGGTGCTCACCGGCGCGGTGTTCCTGCCCGTCCAGATCGGCACCGGCGTGCTGCTGGCCCGGGCGCACGGGGTGACCTGGGCCTCGCTGGCCCACCCCGGGTACGGCCGGCTGCTGGCCGCCAAGCTCGGTCTGTTCGGGTTCGTGCTGGCCGCCGCCGCCGTGCACGGCCTGGCCCAGGGGCGCGGCCGGGTCCCCCTGGCCCGGGGCGCGTCGATGGCCTCGCTGGTCGGTTCGCTGGGGATCGTGCTGCTGGCCACCGGGCTGACCACCGGTCCGGCCCCGTCCTGACCCCGTCCTGACCCTGCCCTGGCCAGCGGGGGCGACCGCCGCCCGGCCGGACGGCTCACCGTGCCGGCCGGGCGTGCGCCCGCGGTCAGGCGGCTACGCGACGAAGCCGAACTTGTTCAGGAAGCTCTGCGCGGCCTGCTCCGGGGTGTCCCCGTCCACGTCGACCATCTTGTTCAGATCAATCATCTCGGTGGTGGTGAGCTTGTCGCCCAGCGTCTTGGCCAGCTCGTCGAGCTTGGGGTACTTGGCGAAGACGGCCTTGGTGGTGGTCAGGGTGGCGAGCTGGGTGAAGAAGACGCCCTTGTCGTCGGTGAGCACCTTGAGGTTCTGGGTCTTGATCCGGGCATCGGTGGTGAACACCTCGGCGAAGGTGCAGGGCTTGCCCTTGGCCACGTTGGTGTAGTCCAGCGCCAGCTCGTTGGTGTGCACCTGGGACTTGGGGAAGTTCGCGCCGTAGGTCTGCATGAAGTTCTTGAACTTGCGGTCGAAGAACTCGGTGGCACCGCAGAACGTGGCGTCCTTCGGGTGTGCCTTGATGTAGGACGCCAGGTCGGACAACGTGCTGACCTGGCCGAGCTCGCCCGGCGCGTTCTGGCGCACCGCGATCGCGTACTTGTCACCGAACTTGGCCGGTCCCAGCCACTTGATGCCGTTGGCCTTGAGGTCTGCCTGGGCGGTCGCCTCGAACTGGGCCGTGGCGCCGTCGACCGGAGTGACGTGGTGCAGGTAAAGCTGCCAGCCGGTGCCGGCGTAGTCCCAGTACATGTCGATGTCGCCGTTGGTCAGCGCGTCCCGGACCACCGTCGAGCCGGTCAGCTTGGTTCGATCGGTCACCGTGGCGCCGGCCGCGCGCAGCGCGTCCACGGTGATCTTGCCGAGGATGACGTTCTCGGTGAACTCCTTGGACCCCACCGTGAGCTTCGCGCCGGAGAAGTCGAAGTTCTTGGCGATCGACCCCTTGCCGGTGTCCGACGACTTCGAACTGCCAGTACTTCCGCCCAGTCCACACGAGACTGTCAGGGCGGCGACGACGGGGAGTGCCGCGAGTAGTCTGGCCCTGGTCATCCGGTTCCTCGGTCGTCCTGTCATCGGGTTCCTTTCGTCTGGCCGGGCCGCGGACCACGATGGCGATCCGTAAGCGCCGGCGGGTACGGCTGCTGGCCGGACCGGATGCCAGGTGCGGGCAGCCACCGGCGGTCACAAACCACGAGGACGCAGCAGTTCCTCGGCGATACCGGCTATCCAGTCGACGAGCAGCGCCAACACCGCCACCAGGACGGCGCCGGTGAGCAGGGTGATGTTCCGGAAGGACGTGATTCCGCTCTCGATGATGTCGCCCAACCCTCCGGCGCCGATGAACGTGGCCAGGGCCACCGTGCCGACGCTGATCACCAGGGCGGTGCGAACCCCGGCCAGGATCACCGGCACCGCGAGCGGCAACTCGACCCGCCACAGCACCGCCAGCCGGGTCATGCCCATCCCCCGCGCGGCCTCGATGGCGCTGGCGTCCACCTGGCGCAGGCCGACCATGGTGTTGCGCAGGACCGGCAGGATCGCGTAGGCCACGAAGGCGATGACCGCGATCGTGGCCGGACCGGTGTCGGTGAGGACCAGGAACAGCAGGATCAGGACCCCGATCGAGGGCACCGCCTGCCCGAGATTTCCCAGCGCGAGCACCACCGGCACCGCCCGGCGAGCCGAACGCCGGCTCAGCAGCACCCCGAGCGGAACGGCGATGAGCAGGACCAGGCCGGTCACGTACGCGGTGAGTTCGATGTGCTCGACCACGCGGCGGGTGATGTAGGCCCGGTTGAGGGTGCGCCGCTCGAACTGGTCCAGTGGTTGGCCGTGCACGTACCAGTACAGCGCCGCCAGCACCAGCGCGAGTACCACCGGCGTGGCGGCATGGCGCAGCAGGCCGCGTGAGCCGGGCCGCGTGTCCGGCCGACGGAGGCTGGGCGCGGGACCCGGATCGGTGCTGACCCCGGGTGTGCCGACCTGTGCGGCGTTCACGGTCGCCGGGCCGCCGGGACGTCCCCGGGCCTGGCCGGTGTCGCCCCGGGGTCGGAGTGGATGAGTTCACGCAGCCGGTCCAGGGTCAGCGTGCCCCGGTACACCCCGTCGCCGTCGACAACCACGCTCAACAGGGAGTTGGCCCGCAACATCCCGTCCAGCGCGTCGAAGAGGGTCGCGTCGGGTTCCAGTGTGGACAGCATCGGCAGCCCGGAGCCGACCGGGCCGCCGCTCCCGCGCCGGGCGTCCGGTGAGGTCCAGCCGACCGGCCGGCGCCGCTCGTCGAGGACCAGCGCGAAGTCGCCGCCGGCCCGACCGACTGCCCCGGCCAGCGCGGCCGGGTCGGCGTCCACGCCGACCGATGGCCAGTCGTCCAGCGATTCCAGGTCACCCACCCGGCGCAGGGTGAGCCGCCGGATGGTCGCCCCGGCGCCGACGAAGTCCTCCACGAACTGGCTCGCCGGGTTGGCCAGGATGTTCGCGGGCGTGTCGTACTGGGCGATCGACGCGCCGTCGCCCAGGATGGCGATCCGGTCGCCCATCCTGATCGCCTCGTCGATGTCGTGAGTGACGAAGATGATCGTCTTGCGGATCTCGCGCTGGATCCGCAGGAACTCACTTTGCAACCGGTGCCGGTTGATCGGGTCGATCGCGCCGAACGGCTCGTCCATCAGCAGGACGGGTGGGTCACCGCCCAGTGCCCTGGCCACACCCACCCGTTGTTGCTGACCACCGGAGAGCTGTTTGGGGTAGCGACCGCGGTAGTCGCCCGGTTCCAGCCCCACCAGGGTGAGCAGTTCGTCCACCCGCGCGCTGGTACGGGTCCGGTCCCAGCCCAGCATCCGCGGCACGACCGCGATGTTCTGCGCGACGGTCAGGTGCGGGAACAGGCCGACCTGCTGGATCACGTACCCGATCCGCCGCCGCAGCCGGTCGGGGTTGGCCGAGGTGACGTCCTGCCCGTCGAGGTAGATCCGCCCGGCGGACGGTTCGATCAGCCGGTTGACCATTTTCATGGTGGTGGTCTTGCCGCACCCGGACGGTCCGACCAGGATGACGATCTGGCCGTCCGGCACGCTCAGCGACAGGTCCCGAACCGCGGGCAGGGCCGCGCCGGGGAAGTGCTTGGTGATCCCGTCCAGCCGGATCATCGGCTCGTCTGTTCCGTCGGTTCTGTCGGTCCTGTCGCTTCCAGGCCGGTCGAGGTCAGTCACGGGTCCCCCTGGATGTGGTCAGTCTGGCCACCAGCACGAAGGCGAGGTCGAACAGCACGGCGAGGACGACCACACCGAGCACGCCGGCTGTCGCCACCGGTACGGCGAACCGCGTGCCGACCCGGTCCAGTCCGCTCAGGATGAGGTTGCCCAGGCCCGGTCCACCGATGGTGGCGGCGATCGCGGCAACGCCCAGCAGGATCTGGGCGGACACCCGCACTCCAGCGAGCACCACCGGCCAGGCCAGCGGCAGGTCGACTATCCTGAGTCGACGCCAGAAACCCATGCCCATGCCGATCGCCGACTCGGTCACCGCCGGATCGACCCCACGTAGGCCGACGACGGTGTTACGGATGATGGGCAACAACGCGTACAGGGTGAGCGCGACGATCGAGGGCGTCGCGCCCAGGCCGAACAACGGCAGCAGCAGGCCGAACAGAGCGAACGACGGGATGGTCAGGATGACACTCGCGCCGCCGAGCACCAGCACCCGGGGCAGCCGAGTGCGGTAGGTCAGCGCGCCCAACGTGATGGCCACCACGGTGGCGATGGCCAGG
>DASULA010000036.1:0-9552 GCA_036278435.1 Mycobacteriales bacterium
GTCCCGGGTAACCGCCGGACCCCGCAGAACTCATCGTGGACGTCAACTGCGTCTAGCGAGCAGGGCAATGATCCGGCGGCACCTCGGGTGCATCACCGACCCATCCAGAATCAGTGACATCAGGATGGTGCACCAGTGAGCCACCCGCGCCCGCCGGCACAACCCCAGGAGGCCCGGTGACCGCACCCGACCGACCCGCCGCCCAGCCGGCGCCGCGGTACCCCACCTCGCTGGGGACCTCCGACGCCACCACCATCCGACTGCTCGGCCGGGACTTGGCCGCCGACCTGATGGGGAAGGTCGGGTTCGGTGAGCTGGCGTTCTGGCTGGTCACCCAGCGCCGCCCCACTCCGGGCGAGACCCGCCTGTTCGAGGCGTGCCTGGTCGCGCTGGCCGACCACGGGTTCACCCCGACCGCCATCGCCGCGCGGTTGACCTACCTGTCCGCGCCGGACTCGCTACAGGGGGCGCTGGCCGCCGGCCTGCTCGGCGGCGGGTCCCGGTTCCTCGGGGTGACCGAGGACTGCGGGGTGTTTCTGGCCGGCGTGCTGGCCGAGCCCGACGGGGATCCGCCCGCGGCCGACGACATCGGCGGCTGGGACGCGCTTGCGCTGGCCGCGGTGCGCCGGGCCCGGGCGGCGGGCCGGTTCGTTCCCGGCCTGGGGCATCCGGTCCACAAGGACGGCGACCCGCGGACCCCGGCGCTCATCGCCATCGCCGCCGAGGAGGGCCTGACCGGTCCGCACCTGCGGCTGTTCGAGGCGATCGGTCGGGTGCACCCCGACGTGCTGGGCCGGCGGCTGCCGCTCAACGGAGCCGGCGTGTGCGGTGCCGCGCTGGCCGACCTGGGCCTGCCGGTGCACCTGCTGCGCGGCTTCGCGCTGCTGGCCCGGACCGCCGGTCTGCTCGGGCAACTGGCCGAGGAGACCCGCCGCCCGATTGGCATGGACGTCTACCTGTCGGTGGACCGGGCCGCCAGCTACCTGCCCCCGGAGGCCGACGCCGGCCGGCCCGGTGCGGACTCCGGTCCGGCCGGCCGGTAGCACCGCGAGGCACAGTGAAGTGTGAGGAGTGCTGATGGCAGAACTGGTCGCGGTGATCGCATCGACCCACCACCCGTTCTACTACCGGGCCAGCACCGCCACCGGTGCCCAGCGCCCGCCGTTCGCCGACGAGTGGGTCGGCAAGATCACCAGATTCCGGGAGACCCTCACCCGGGCCCGCCCGGACGTGCTGGTGATGGTGGGCAGCGACCACTTCCACCAACTGTGGCTGGACAACATGCCGCAGTTCCTGGTCGGCAAGGCGCCGGTCTACGACGCGAACTGGTACAACGAGGAACGCGAGTTCGGCCTGCCCAGGATGACGCTGACCGGTGACGAGGCGATGTCCGCGCACATCCTGCGGGAGGGCCTGGACGCCGGATTCGACCTGGCGTTCAGCAACGAGCTGCGGATCGACCACAGCATCACCTGCCCGATCATCACGCTGCGCCCCGAGGCGGACCTGCCGATCGTGCCGATCTACACGAACATCTTCGCCCCGCCGCTGCCGCGGCCGGAACGGTTCGTGCAGTTCGGCCGGGCGATCCGGGAGTTGGTGGAGTCGGCCCCGGGTAACGCGCGGGTGGCCATCATCGGCACTGGTCACCTGTCCCTGGAACTCGGCGGGCCCCGCCAGTTCGGCCCGCACGGGCCCGACCCGGAGTTCGACCGGAAGGCGGTGGAGTGGATCGCCAACGGCGACCTGGACGGCTGCCTGTCCGAGGTCACCCTGGACAGCCTGCACGCGCCGGGCAACGCCACCCACGGGTTCATGGACTTCATGCTGATGATGGGGGTGGCCGGGGCCGGCGCCAGGGCCGACTACGTCGACAGCCTCGACCTGTTCCACACCATGGAGGCGTACTTCACCTGGTATCCGAACGGCCTCCCGAACGGCCTCCCGAACGGAGCCCCGACATGAGCCGGTATCTGTTGAACAAGTTCCTGTTCACCGTGGACCGGGATCCCGAACTGGTCGAGCGGTACCGGGAGGACCCGGCCGGCACCGTGACCTGGTGGGAGGCCGAGCGGGCCAACGTGATCCTGAACGCGGTCGGCGCCGAGCGCAGCACCTGGCTGGCATTCGACGACGACGAGCGGGACGCGCTGGGTTCGCACGACTATCCCAGGCTGTTCGAGCTGGGCGCCCACCCGTTCCTCACCCTGACGTTGTTCATCGCCATGTTCGAACGCGACCACGCCGAGCCGCTGGGATTCCAACTGGACTACGCGCGGCGCCTGGCGCACTTCTCCCTGCCCTACCCGGACATAGCAACATGAGCACCGGCCTGCTGGTGTTGCGGTTGCTGCTGGCCGGGCTGCTGTTCGGGCATGCGGTCCAGAAGCTGTTCGGGTGGTTCGGTGGGTCCGGGCTGGCCGCCACCGCGACCGTGTTCGCCTCGTGGGGGTTCCGCCCGGGGGTGCCCATGGTGCTGATGGCCGGCACCTGCGAACTGGTGGCCGCCGGCCTGCTGGCGCTCGGGCTGGTTGTTCCGCTGGCCGCCGCGATCGCGATCGGCACCATGACGGTGGCGGTCTCGGCGAACTTCGCCAAGGGTTTCTGGGCGCACCTGGGCGGCTACGAGGTGGCGTTCGTCTACGCCGGCATGGCGTTCGTGGTCGCGCTGACCGGCCCGGGCCGGTTCTCGGTGGACCGGGCCGCCGGTCTGGACCGGCACGGCGTCGGGTGGGGGTTCCTGGCGCTGGCCGCCGGGTTGCTGGCCGCCGCCCCGCCGGTCCTGGCCCGGCGGCGGAACCTGGCCGCCGACCGGTCGTCGGGCCAGCCGGACTGAGGGTGTGCCCCGGCTGAGAACCTCCGGCCGGTGGGCACCCTCGGTCACCACGGTGCCGGGGCCGGGCGCGCCGACCGGGCGCCGGTCCACAGTGGAGAGATCCGGGCGCGGGTCGTTGGTGTGTCGAAGTGTCGGTACGGCTTGCTAGCTTGCGATGATCGTTGCCGACCCGACGCAAGGAGCACCCGATGGCCTCCCGACTCAACCCGTACCTCAGCTTCGACGGCGACGCCCGGCCCGCCATGGAGTTCTACCGCGACGTCTTCGGCGGCACCCTGGCCCTGAGCACCTTCGGGGAGTCCGGCGCGCCCGAGGGCCCAGGCGCCGACAAGATCATGCACGCCATGCTGGAGACCGACAGCGGGTACACCATCATGGCGGCGGACACCCCGCCCGGCATGGAGTACAACCCGGGCACCAACATCACGGTGAGCATCAGCGGCGACGACGCCGAGGAACTGCGCGGGTACTTCGAGAAGCTGTCCGGCACCGGCACCGTGTCGGTCCCGCTGGAAAAGCAGATGTGGGGCGACGTGTTCGGGGCGTGCGTGGACCGGTTCGGAATCGGCTGGTTGGTCAACATCGCCCAGCCGCAGACCTGACCGCCACGCCGCGCCGGGTGAGCGGCGCCGGTCCGGTCCCGTCCGTGCTGGGGCCGGACCTGGCGATGCGGGACCGTCTCAACTGGACGGCGCGATCCGCTGGACGATGAGGCCGGCACGTTCCCCGGCGGCCGGGTCGGCCGCCGGATCGGCCCGGTCCACCAGCACGCCGTCGCCGTCTCGGATCTCGCCGGCCAGCAGCGCCCGTGCGAGCTGGTCGCCGATCGCGGTCTGCACCAGCCGGCGCAGCGGTCGCGCCCCGTACACCGGGTCGAACCCGCCCAGCGCCAGCCACTCCCGGGCCGCGTCGGTGACGGTCAGGTCCAGCCGCCGGGACCGCAGCCGCCGGGCCAGCGTCGCCACCTGGATGTCCACGATCCGGGTGAGTTCCTCGGTGCCCAGCGAGTCGAACATGACCACGTCGTCGAGCCGGTTGAGGAACTCGGGCTTGAAGTGCTGCCGGACCACCGACATCACCGCGTCCCGCACGGTCGGCTGGTCCAGCGAGGTGTCGGCGATGATCTGCGAGCCGAGGTTGGAGGTGAGGATCAGCACGGTGTTGCGGAAGTCCACGGTCCGGCCCTGCCCGTCGGTCAGCCGTCCGTCGTCGAGCACCTGCAACAGCACGTCGAACACGTCCGGGTGGGCCTTTTCCACCTCGTCGAGCAGGATCACCGAGTACGGCCGGCGGCGCACCGCCTCGGTGAGCTGGCCGCCCTGGTCGTAGCCGATGTAGCCGGGTGGCGCGCCAACCAGCCGGGCCACCGAGTGCTTCTCGGCGTACTCGCTCATGTCCACACGGACCATCGCCCGCTCGTCGTCGAACAGGAACTCCGCCAGCGCCTTGGCCAGTTCGGTCTTGCCCACCCCGGTCGGCCCGAGGAACAGGAACGATCCGGTCGGCCGGTCGGTGTCGGCGACCCCGGCCCGGGCCCGGCGGACCGCGTCGGACACCGCCCGCACGGCGACCCGCTGCCCGACCACGCGCTCGGCGAGGACCTCCTCGGCCCGCAGCAGCTTGGCGGTCTCGCCCTCCAGCAGCCGGCCGGCCGGGATGCCGGTCCAGGACGACACCACGTCGGCGACGTCGTCCGGGCCGACCTCCTCCTTGAGCATCGCGCCGTCGCCGGCGACCCGGGCGGACGCCTCGTCCAGTTCCCGGGCCAACTGCGGGATGCGCCCGTAGCGCAGTTCGGCGGCCCGGCCCAGGTCACCGTCGCGTTCGGCCCGTTCCTCCTCGCCGCGCAGCGACTCCAGTTGTTCCTTCAGCTCGCGGATCCGGTCGATGACCTTCCGCTCCTGCTGCCAGCGAGCGGTCAACTGGTCGAGCTGCTCGCGCCGGTCGGCCAGGTCGGCGCGCAGCCGAGCCAACCGCTCGGCCGAGACAGCATCGTCCTCCTTGGACAGTGCCATCTCCTCGATCTCCAGCCGGCGTACCGCGCGCTCCACCTCGTCGACCTCCACCGGTCGCGAGTCGATCTCCATCCGCAGCCGGGAGGCCGCCTCGTCGACCAGGTCGATCGCCTTGTCCGGCAGGAACCGCGCGGTGACGTACCGGTCGGACAGGGTGGCCGCGGCGACCAGCGCGGTGTCGGTGATCCGCACTCCGTGGTGCACCTCGTAGCGTTCCTTCAGCCCGCGCAGGATGCCGATCGAGTCCTCCACGGACGGCTCGCCGACCAGCACCGGCTGGAACCGGCGCTCCAGCGCGGCGTCCTTCTCGATGTGCGCCCGGTACTCGTCCAGGGTGGTCGCGCCGACCATGCGCAGTTCGCCGCGGGCCAGCATCGGCTTGAGCATGTTGCCGGCGTCCATTGCGCCCTCGCCGCTGGCCCCGGCGCCGACCACGGTGTGCAACTCGTCGATGAACGTGACGATCTGCCCGGCCGACTCGGTGATCTCGGCGAGCACGGCCTTGAGCCGTTCCTCGAACTCGCCCCGGTACTTCGCGCCGGCCACCATGGAGCCCAGGTCCAGCGCGACGATCCGCTTGCCGCGCAACGACTCGGGCACGTCGCCGGCCACCACCCGCTGGGCCAGCCCCTCGACGATCGCGGTCTTGCCCACACCGGGTTCGCCGATCAGCACCGGATTGTTCTTGGTCCGACGGCTGAGCACCTGCACCACCCGGCGGATCTCGGCGTCCCGGCCGATCACCGGGTCCAGCTTGCCGTCGCGGGCCCGTTCGGTCAGGTCCACGCTGTAGCGGGCCAGCGCCTGGTAGGTCGACTCGGGGTCCGGGCTGGTCACCCGGGCCGAGCCGCGCACCTGCCGGAACGCGCCGAGCAGCGCGTCGGGCGTGGCGCCATGCCCGCGCAGCAGGCTGGTCACCGGTCCGCCGTCGGCGGCCAGCCCGACCAGCAGGTGTTCGGTGGACAGGTACTCGTCGGAAAGCTGCTCGGCGGCACGCTGGGCCGCGCCGAGCGTGCGGAGCAGGTCACGGGAGGTCTGCGGCGCCGACACGGTGGCGCCGACCGCGCTGGGCAGCCGGCCCAGCAGCGCGTCGGCGTCGGCCCGCACCGCGTTGGGGTCGGCGCCCAGGGCGGTCAGCAACGGCACGGTGGTGCCGTCGGTCAGCCCGAGCAGGGCGGCCAGCAGGTGGGCCGGTCCGACGTCGGGGTGGCCGCGATCGGCGGCCAACCTGACCGCCGAGGAGACCGCTTCCTGGCTCTTGGTGGTCAGCTTGTACGGGTCCATGACTGCCTCGCTCCTCCGACGACTCGAACGGGAGTGGATGGCCGGGCGTGTCGCGGCCGGTACCGCCCGACCGGGGGTCCGGTGGGGCGTGCGGACCGGGCCGGGCGCCCGGCTGGCCCCGGCTGGCCGCGGTCGGGAGTTGTGGCCCCAGCCGGGACAGGGAACGGCGTCGGGTCAGGTGCGGCGGCGCTGCGGTCGCCAGATGACCAGCGAACTCGGCCGCACCGGCACCAGGTCCCGGCGGTAGGAGGCGTGCACCGCCGCGGCGGTGGCCGCCGCCTCCTGGCGGGCCAGTTCCAGTTCCCGGGCCAGCGCGGTGATGCGTTCCTGTAGCTCGGCGACCTGGGCGGTCAGCTCGATGATCCGTTTCACCCCGGCCAGGTTCACCCCGTCCTCGTGGGTCAACCGGGCGACCTCGCGCAGCATCACCACGTCGCGCGCGCTGTACCGGCGACCGCCGCCGGCGGTGCGGCCCGGGTTGACCAGGCCCAGCCGGTCGTACTGGCGCAGCGTCTGCGGGTGCATCCCGCACAGTTGCGCGGCCACCGAGATCACGAACACCGGCGCGTCCTCGGGGAAGCCCCCGGGCACTCCCGGGGCCGACTCGTTGGCGGGGCCGGTCGGACCCGGCCAGAACTGGTCATTCACGTTGACGCTCCCACCTGAACGCGGGGGATTCCTGCTTCAGCACCTGCGTGGCGTGCGGGTTGGGCGGCGCGACCCGCGACGGGCCGTTCGACGGCTCGGCCGGCCGGGCCGGGTCCGGGTCCGGCTTCCACGCGGTGGGCATCGTGTCGATGCCCCGTCACCGGCCGGAAGGTCGGAGCCTGCGCGCTACGCTCCACCGTCATCCACCCCTGCCCTGCTCGCCAGTTCCGATGTGATGTGCGGCCGGGGATCGGCGGTCTGGGCCGCGGCGAACGCCTCCAGGGCCCGGCGCGACTCGGCGGAGAGCTTGTCCGGCACGACCACCTCGGTGGTGACCAGCAGGTCACCGCGGCTGCCGTCGCGGCGGCGCACGCCCCGGCCGCGCACCCGCAGCGTTCGTCCGCCGCCGGTGGCCGGCGGCACCTTCAGCGACACCGCGCCATCCAGGGTCGGGACCCGCACGGTCGCCCCGAGCACCGCCTCGGCGTAGGCCAGTGGCAGGGTCAGGGTCAGGTCGTCACCGCTACGGCCGAACATCGGGTGGGCGCGCACGTGCACCACCACGTACAGGTCCCCGGGCGGCCCGCCGCGTTCCCCGGGCACGCCCTTGGCGGCGATCCGGATCCGCTGGCCGTCTCGCACCCCGGCCGGGATCCGCACCGTGATCACCCGGGTCTGGGTGGTCACGCCGGTGCCCCGGCACTGCGGGCACGGCTCGTCCACGATCTGGCCGGTGCCGCGGCACTCCCGGCACGGTTCGCTGAACGCGAACGCGCCCTGGTTGCGGGTGATCAGCCCGGTGCCCAGACAGGCTGGGCACTGCCGGGGAACGGTGCCCGGACGGGCACCGCGCCCGTGGCAGTCCTGGCAGGTACCCGGGCTGGCCATCCGCAGCGGCACGGTGACGCCGGAGACCGCCTCGGCGAAGTCCAGGGTGGCCTCGGTCTCCACGTCCTGCCCGCGGTGCGGGGTGGCCCGCCCGCCCCGCTGTGCCCGCCCGCCGCCGAACAGGCCGCCGAGCAGGTCACCCAGGCCGCCGACCCGGTTGCCGCCCGCCCCGTTGAGCAGGTCGCCGAAGTCGAACGACCCGCCCGCGCCGGGCTGGAAACCACCCGGGTAGCCGGCCCCGCCGAACAGCGTGCGGGCCTCGTCGTACTCCCGCCGCCGTTTGTCGTCCGACAGCACGTCGTAGGCCTCGGAGACATCCTTGAACCGGGCCTCGGCCCTGGCGTCACCGGGTTTCTTGTCCGGATGCAGTTCGCGGGCCAGCTTCCGGTACGCCTTCTTGATGTCGGCCTGGCTGGCGTCCTTACCAACGCCCAGAGCCGCGTAGTAGTCCTTCTCGATGAAGTCCCTCGTGCTCATCGGGCGCCCCTTCCCCCCTCCTGCATCCTGGTCGGCCAGCGGCATGGGCCGTGGTCACCGCACCGATCCCTCGCCGGTGTCCTCCCCGGGCGCGGCCGGGCTCCCGCCGTTCCCGCTCTTCCCGGCCTCGGACCCGGTGTGGCTACCTGTGGTCCCGCCGCCGGCGGTGCCGCCGGCGGGCGCCTCCGGATCGGCCACCGCCACCAGCGCCGGCCGCAGCAGCCGGTCGGCGTGCCGGTACCCGACCCGCATCACCTCCACGCAGGTGGGTTCGCTGACCTCGGTGGAGGTCAGGTGCGCCACCGCCTCGTGGATCATCGGGTCGAACGGGTCGCCCTTCGCGCCGAAGGCGTCCAGCCCGAGCCGGCCCAGGGTGTCCACGATCTGGTCGGCCACCGCCTTGAAGGCGCCGGTCAGATCGCCGTGCTCGCGGGCCCGGTCCAGGTTGTCCAGCACCGGCAGCAGCCCGGCCAGCACCGCACCGGTGCCCGCCTCGGCCGCGGCCGCACGGTCGCGTTCCACCCGCTTGCGGTAGTTCGCGTACTCGGCGCGGTCCCGTTTCAGATCCGTGGTGAGTTCGGCCAGCTCGCGCTCGTGCTCGGTCTTGGCCTGTTTCAGCTCCGTGGTGAGTTCGGCCAGCTTGCGCTGGAGCGCGGCGGCCCCGGGGGACGGGGCCGGCTTGCGGCGCGGCTCGAACAGGACACCCGGCTCGGGTGCCTCGTCGATGTACTCCGCGTCCTCGGCGTCGTCTGTGGCCGCGTGCCGGGGCTCGGAGGGCTGGCGTGGTTCGCCGGTCTCCGGGTCGAACCGGCGCTTGTCACGGATGACCACGCGGCTCGGTTCCTCGGCATCGTGCTCGTCGCGTTCGCTCACGCCTTCGAACCACCTTCGCCCGGCTCGTCCACGATCTCGGCGTCCACGACCTCCTCGCCGTCGGCCGCCGGACCGGTCGAGCCGGTGTCGGTCCCGCTGCCGGTGGCCTGGGCCTCCTGCTGGGCCTGGGCGTACATCGCCCCGCCGATCTCCTGGGAGATGCGGGCGACCTTCTCCTGGGCGGCCTTCACCGCGGCGGTGTCCGTGCCGGCCAGCGACGAGCGCAGCTCGCCGAGCGCGTCGGTGAGCTCGGTCCTGCGCTCGGCCGGGATCTTCTCGCCGTTCTCAGCCAGGAACCGCTCGGTCTGGTACTGCAACGACTCGGCCAGGTTGCGGGTGTCGGCCTCCTCACGCCGCCGGCGGTCCTCCTCGGCGTGCTGGTCGGCGTCCCGCATCATCCGCTCGATGTCCTCCTTGGGCAGGGCAGAGCCGCCGGTGATGGTCATCGACTGCTGCTTGCCGGGACCCAGGTCCTTGGCCGAGACGTTGACGATGCCGTTGGCGTCGATGTCGAAGGTGACCTCGACCTGC
>DASULA010000037.1:0-2209 GCA_036278435.1 Mycobacteriales bacterium
GTCCCGGGTAACCGCCGGACCCCGCAGAACTCATCGTGGACGTCAACTGCGTCTAGCGAGCAGGGCAATGATCCGGCGGCACCTCGGGTGCATCACCGACCCATCCAGAATCAGTGACATCAGGATGGTGCACCAGTGAGCACGGCCTGGGTCGTCCTCCAGCCCCTGGACGTGCTGACGTTCCGGGACGGCCGGCCCTTCTCGGCCGGGCTGACGGCCCTGGCCCGCAGCACCTTCCCGCGGCCGACGTCGACCGGCGGGGCGATCAAGGCACTGTTCGGAGCAGAACCGGCACGCATCCACGGACCGCTGCTCGCCGACGTGGGACCACCCGCCGCCCTGCTGCTGCCCGCGCCCGCCGACATCGTCGTGGATCGCGTCTCCGGTGCCGCGAGGCGACTGCACCCCGACGACCTGCCCGAGCACGACCCGGGCGTCGCCGGTCTGGTCTGCGACCTGGACGGCGTCGACAGTGTGAACGGCCCGGGCCGGTTACGCCTTCCGCACGGATCCGGTGAACCGGCACAGGCGTTCCTGGACACCGACGCCCTGGGCCGCTACCTGGCCGGTGATCCGGCGGACGCGCTCGACACCCTGTCCGGTGGTGGCGCCGCCACGGCACCCGAACGCCTGGTGTCCGAACGGCGCGTCGGCCTGGCCCGGCACGCCCGGTCACACACCGCCGGGCGAACCGCCGTCCCCGGTTTCCTCTACCTGGCCGAGTTCCTCCGGTTCCCACCCGCCGGTGAGGACCGGATCGGATTCGCCTGCCGGGTGGAGTTCGACGACCGGGTGCCGGCGCCGCGCACCGACGTGGTCAGGTTCGGCGGCGAGGGCCGCCAGGCCCGGGTGACCGTCTGGTCGTCCGACGAGGACCGGTCGGGCGAGCCGGGTGGCCAGGGTGGCCCGGGCGAGCCGCTCAGCCTGCCCGACCCACCGCCGGACGTCTCCGACGGGCGGGTGCTGCTGTACCTGGCCTCGCCGGCGGTGTTCACCGGCGGATGGATGCCGCCGCTGGATTCCGGGGCCCGGCTGGTCGCGGCGTGCGTCACCGGCCCGGAGCCGGTGGCGAGCCAGGCGTTCCGGCTGCGGTGGGCGGTCGCCGCGGGCAGCGTCTACTTCCTCCAGTTCACCACCGGACCGGCGGCCAGCCGGTTCGTCGAGACGTACCACAACACGTGCCTGCCGCAGGCGCACGAGCGCCTGCGAACCGTCGGTTTCGGATTGTGCCTCACGGGGAGATGGTGATGGGCGAACGCGGTCTGCTGTTCTTCTACGCCGAGACGCCGGTCCATCCCGGTGGCTCGGAGAGTGTCGGCGTGCTCGACCTTCCCATCCAGCGGGAGTCCACCACCCGACTGCCGACGATGTGGGGCCAGAGCGCCAAGGGCGCGCTGCGCGACCACGCGGGCGAACAGGACTGGTCCGACGTGACGGCGGTGTTCGGCTCGGCGCCGCCGGGCAGCGCGGGCGCGGGTGACGGCCCGCCGTCGCCGGGCTGGCTGGCGGTCGGGGACCTGCGGCTGGTGGCGTTCCCGGTGCCGACGCTGCGCGACACCTTCGCCTGGGTGACCAGCCCGCTGGCGTTGGCCCGCCAGGCCCGCGCGGCGCAGGTCGCGCGGGTGCCGGAGTCGACGCCGCCGGTCCCCACGGTCGCCGACGACCACGTGGTGTTCGGTGACAACGGCTGGTCGGACGGTCCTGACGCGAAGGTCGGCGTCGGGGAGTACGCGCTGACCGCCGACCCGGTCAGCACCGAGGTGCTGGCCTGGGCGCGGTGGCTGTCGGACAACGCGCTGCCCACGCCGCCGGCGGACGGCCGGGACCCGTTCGCGTTCTTCCGGAAGAAACTCGCCACGGACCTGCTGGTCGTCAGCGACGCCCAGTTCACCGCGCTCACCGAAGAACACGCCGAGGTGACCGCGCGGGTGCAGTTGCACGGCGACGAGAAGACGGTCCGCCACGGCCCCTGGTACACCGAGTACCTGCCGGCGGAGACGCTGCTGTGTTCGATGCTGCGCAACTGCGCCCCGCACGGCGACGTCGACAGCCTCGGCGCCCGGCTGGACGGCGACGTTCTGGTCGCCGGCGGCGACGAGACGATCGGCAAGGGCCTGGTCAGGACCCAGCTGCTGCCGGCGGGAGGCGGCGCGTGAGCGGCGCCAGGCGGGTCGATCAGCGGATGGCGGCCGTCGCGGCCGAGCTGCTG
>DASULA010000038.1:0-2571 GCA_036278435.1 Mycobacteriales bacterium
GCGTACGCCGCCCCGCCCGGACCCGGATCCGCACGGGGCGGTCCGAACAACTCGGCGGCCAGACCGGCTCACGCCTCCGACGGCCACCCGGCGGGGTTCGGCCGGCTCGGACCCGGATCTCACAACCCGGTAAGGCCGGCCAGCAGGGCCACCCCGGTGGCCAGCCAGGCCACGTAGTCCCCGACATGGCCGCTGTGCAGCCGGCGCAGCGCCAGCATCGGCGGGTGCAACCGGCGGGCGGCGGTCGCCACCGGCCGCGGTACCCGGTCCACGGCGACCGCCGCCAGCGCCACCAGCGCGGCCAGCCCCACCGACACCGCCGCGGCGGCCAGGCCCTCGCCGGTCCACCCGACGACCGGCACCCGGTGCGGGTGGGCGGCGCCGGCCCCGCCCAGCGCGGCTCGCAGGTAGAACACCCGGTCCACGAACTGCCCGGCCGCGGCGGTGAGCGCCTGGTGAACCGGGCCCAGCGCCCCGACCAGCAGCGCCCCCACCAGCAACGCGAGCATCGGAGCGAGCATGGTCACCGGCGTCCCGAGCAGCCGGCCGGTGGTCTCCGGCTCCTCCCGGGCGGCCACCAGTTCGGCGTCTGCCGAAGCCGGCCGACCGACCCCCCAGAACACCCGCAGCCCCACCCGCAGCACGGCGCCCCCGGTCAGCGCCGAGGCCAGCACGCACACCGCCACGCCCCAGCCGAACCGCTCGCCGTTCAGCGCGTGCTCGATCAGGCTCTTGCCGGCGAACGTGCCGAACGGCGGCAGCCCGGCCAGAGCCAGCCCGCCGGCCGTCCACATCACCGCCAGGGCCGGGTGCCGCCGCCAGCCCACGCCGTGCAGTTCGGCCTCGTCCACGGTCTCGTACCGGTTGAGCAGGATGCCGGTACCCAGGAACAGCGCACCCTTCACCCCGGCGTGCCCGGCCACGTAGGTGGCCGTCCCGGCCAGCCCGTCGGGGTCGAGCACGGCCAGCCCGAGCAGAAACACCCCGACATGGCTGATCGTCGAGTAGGCGAGTAGCCGCTTGATGTGGTGCTGGACCAGACACATCACCGCGCCGGCCAGCGCGGTGAGGCTGCCGAGCACCAGGAACGCGCGGCGGAACGCACCGGCCGGCAGGGTCGCGGAGAAGACCACCCAGTAGACCCGGGCGACCGCGTACACCCCCAGTTCCACCATCACGCCGGAGAAGAGCACGCACACCGGAGTGGGTGCCACCGCGTGCGCGTCGGCCAGCCAGAAGTGGAACGGCACCATCGCCGCCTTGACCAGGAACCCGGTGCACACCAGCACGAACGCGGCGACCACCAGCGGGTCGGCTGGGTGCCCGGCCAGCTCCCGGCCGAGTTGGGCCAGGCCGAGTTGGCCGGTGCGGGCGTAGAGCAGCGTGATGCCGGTCAGCGAGCAGTACGCGCCCAGCGAGTTGATCACGCCGAAGTTGAGCGCGCCCTGCAACGACTGGGGCTCCTCCACCTTGTAGCCGGTGAGCGCGTAGGCGACCGCGCCCATCAGTTCGAAGAACACGAACATGTCGAACAGGTCCCCGGTGATCGCGAACCCGGTCAGCCCGGCCAGGAAGAACAGCACCAGGGCCTGGAACATCGCCTCCACGTCGTCGAAGTAGTGCCAGGAGTACACCAGCGCGGCGGTGACCAGCACCGCGACCAGCCCGGCCAGCCCGGCACCCAGCCGGTCGACCACCAGCACGATGCCGACGCTCCGACCGTGCCGCGGGATCCACCCGCCGACCCACGTCACCGCGGCGACCCGCCCGGTGAGCGCGAACAACCACCCCGACATCGCCACCGAGGCCAGGGCGGTGCCGATCGCGGTCAGGTCAACCGCCCGGCGGGGCAGCCACCGGCCCAGCCCGGCCAGCACCGATCCGGATGCCAGCGGCACCGCGACCAGCATCGGCGGCAGCGTGACCGGCAGCACGGTCAGCCGACCAGCGAGGACAACTCGTCGGGGTCCACCGTGCCGCACCGCTTGTCGATCTGGACGGCCAGCGCGAGCAGCAGCGCGGTCACCGTGGCACCCACCACGATGTCGGTCAGGGTGAGGGCCTGCACCACCGGATCGACCACCACCGTGCCGGCCGGGACGTCGCCGAACACCGGCGCGGTGCCGCCGCGGCGGAAGCCAACCGTGAGCAGCAGTACGTAGGTGGAGGACTGGCAGACCGACAGTGACACCACCGCGTGCACCAGGTTGCGGCTGCGGACCAGTCCGAACATACCGACCAGCAGCAGCCAGCCGGCCACCGCGAACGGGTACACACTCATGCCCGTCCTCGCTGTGCCGCGGGCGGGCCCGAGGCGCTCGGCGCCCCGGGCTTCCTGGTTCGCTCCGCTGACGCTGCGCTCATGGCCGTCCTGGCGGTGCCGCGGGCGGGTATGAGGCACTCCGCGTGCTGTGTCCTCTGGTTCGCTGCGCTCACTTGCCACCGCGCCTGCCGGTGACGCGGATGGACAGGTCCTGCTCGAAGAACCGGGCCAGCAGCAGTACCATGCCGGCGGCCACCTCGATGCCCACCACCGTGTTCAGCACCGGAACCGTGCCGGCCGAGGCGAGC
>DASULA010000039.1:0-14718 GCA_036278435.1 Mycobacteriales bacterium
GGACAGCGTGTAGCCGTCGGTGTCGAGGTAGGGCTTGATGATGTCCAGGGTGGCCTGCTCACCCAGCACCTTCATCGCGGTCAGGATGTACACGCTCATGTAGCCCTGCTGGTAGGGCTGTTGCAACACGGTGGCCTCGATGGCGCCCTGCTTGAGCAGGGTCAGCGTCTTGGGCTCGGCGTCGTCGGCGACCACCACCACCTTGCCGGACCGGCCGGTGGACTGCACCGCCTGCCCGGCCGACGGCCCGTCGTAGGAGTAGACGCCGTACATGCCCTTAAGGCCGGGGTCGGCCTGCATCGCCGCCGAGGCGTTCTGTAGCGCCCGGTTCGCATCGCCGTTGTCGTTGTAGGTCTGGAAGACCTTGATCTTCGACCCCTTCACCGCGTCCTTGAATCCGGCGATGCGCTGGGTGGCGTTGGTCGCGGTCAGCGACCCGACCAGGATCGCCACGTCACCGCCGCCGGGCAGCAGCTTCTTCATCGCGTTGCCGGCGTTCTGGCCCGCCTCGAAGTTCGGCGTTCCCAGGTACAGCGGCGCCTGGTCCTTGAACCGCGTGAGCGGGGAGTCGATCGCGATCATGTTCACGTGCTTGCGGGCCGCGGTGCCGATCGCCCCGCTGAGCGACGAGGGCTGGATCGCCGAGATCGAGAAACCGGTGCGCCCCTGGGAGAGCAGGGTGTTCACGATGGACAGTTGCTGACCGATGTCCTGGGTGGTCGGCTCCTGGAAGACCGCGTCCACCCCCAGTTCCTTGGCCGCCTTGGTGACACCGGCCCGCGCGGCCGTCCAGTAGGCGGCGGTCACGTTCACCACCACCGCCACCTTCGCCGTGGTCACGTCCTTGCCGGCCAGGGCCTGCTTGAGCTGGTCGCGCAGCTTGGCCAGGTTGTCGTCGTTGAAGGCGATCGAACCCTTCAGTCCGCTCGCCGCGGACTTGGCGCCGGACGCCGCGGTGTTCTTCGTGGTGGGGGAGTCGTTGGTGCTACAGGCAGCCAGTGTCATCGCGGTGACGGCCAGTGTGCTGGCCAGCATCTGGGCCGCGCGTCGGTGGGACATCACAGTTCTCCACTTCGGAGAGTCGGCCGGATGGGCCGTGGGGCCGAGGGATCAGGCTTCGAGGTATTCGATGCCGGCGAGTCGGGCGAACACCGCCCAGTCCGCCGCGTGGTGGCCGAGGTTCATCACCATGTGGTGCGTCCCGCCGAGACTCAGCCACCGGTCCATGCAGGCCCGGACGCCGTGCGCGGGGCGGAACTGCCCGTAGGGCATCTCCAGGGCGGGCAGCGGCGGCACGTCGAGGTTCTCACCCTCGGCCACCACCAGTCGGAACCGCTCGCCCCCAAGGGAGACCAGGCAGGCCAGCGTGGCCGGGCCGGGCCGGTACCGGAACAGGAACGTCGGGGGATCCCCCAGGCCGCCGATGCCCAGTTCCCGTTTGATGAGCCGGATCGGCTCGTCGGCGCGCGCGATGCTGTAGTTGCCCTCGCCCATGTGACTCATCAGGATCGAGTCGGACGGGAAGTCCATCGCGTACATCTCGGTGAAGTGCCCGTCGCCGAGCATCCGGTGGCCGGCGTGGACCATTGTCGCGGCCAGCGCGTCGCCCTCAGCGCCGTAGCCGTAGCCCTTGGCCATCAGCGACGACGCCGCCGCCATCGGCAGCCGGGCGAACCGGCCGTCCTCGCCGAGGGCGTCGAAGTGGGCGGAGTACGCCTGGTAGCCACCGTCGACCAGCAGTCGTTCGATGGCCAACTGCATCCGCGCGTGGTCATCGCGTTCCTCCGTGGACAGTTGCGGGTCGATCTCGAACCGGTCGTCCTCCCACTTCTGTAACGCGGCGACCTCGTCGGGGGTGACCCGCCACATGGTGCGCCACAGGTCACCCGGGGCGAGGAAGTCGATCTGCGGGCCGAGGGCGCGTAGCAACGCGTTCTCATCCACCCGGATGTCGCCCATCTGGTTCATCGCGTAGCCGAACACGGCCACCTTCAGCGACCGCCAGGCGGTGACCGCCCTGGCCGCCCGGGCCCACCTGGCCACCGCCGTGGCGAAACCCTCCCCACGCCAGTCATCGGTGATGACGTGGAAGTGGCGGCCGGCCCGGACCATCGCGTTGGCGGTGTCCTGGGCACCGTGGATGCCCTGGTTGTAGGTCATGTCGGCCATGTCCCAGGCCGCTGTCACCTCCGGCTCGGGCTGGATGTTGGCCAGCAGCACGGGAATCCGATTCTCGTTGAGGATGCGGGCCACCCGCATCGCCGGGCCGTAGGTCAGCATCATGATCATGATGCCGTCCAGGTCGGCGTTGGCGAACCCGCGCATCACCCGCTCGGCGTCGGCCCGGTTGCGGACCGGATCGCCCAGCGTCCACTCGGCCACGCCGTCGAGCCTGGCGGCGACCTCGCGGGTGTATCCAGCCTGGCGGTCGGTGATTCCGGGGATCATGTCATCGTAGAGTTCCTGCATGATGCCCAGAATCCCGATGCGCGGCAGCGGTGCGGTCATCTGCGAGGTCCCGTCTGTTGTCCGTAGACGTTCTGGTAGCGCTGGTACAGGGCGTCGACGTCGGCCTGGTCGAGCGGGCCCACCGGGCCGAGCGCGCGGGCGAGGTGCGCCGTGCGCGCGACGTCCTCACACATCACCGCTGCCTTCACCGCGTCGCGCGCGGTGGCCCCGACGGTGAAGACCCCGTGACCGCGCATCAGCACGGCCGGGGACCGGTGCCCGGTGAGGGTGTCCACGATGCCCCGGCCGATGGCGTCGGTGCCGATCAGCGCGAACGGGCCGAGCGGGATCTCACCGCCGAACTCATCAGCCATCGCGGTGAGCACGCACGGAACTGGTTCGCCCCGCGCCGCCCACGCGGTGGCGTAGGCGCTGTGGGTGTGCACGACACCGCCGACCTCGGGCATCGCCCGGTACACGTAGGCGTGTGCCGCCGTGTCGCTGGACGGGGACAGGTCTCCGGACACGACCGTCCCGTCCAGGGCGCAGACGACCATCGAGTCGGGCGTCAGCTCGTCGTAGGCCACACCGCTCGGCTTGATCACCAGCAGGTCCTCGCCGGGCACCCGCGCGGACACGTTGCCCGCCGTCCAGGACACCAGCCCGTAGCGGGTCAGCTCGGCGTGCAGGGCACACACCGCCGTGCGGGTCGTGTCGATGGCCGCGCCCATCAGCCGACCGCCCTGCGCCGGATCTCCCGCAGCCGGTGCATGACGTCGTTGCCGCCCCGGCCGAAGTGATCGTGCAGCGTGCGGTACTCGGCGTAGAGCGCGTCGTAGGCGTCGGCCCGGGCGGTGTCCGGCTGGTACACCCTACGGCGGACCTTGCCCATCGCCGTCGCGGCGGCCCGGATGTCGGGGTGGGCGCCGGCTGCCACCGCTGCGTGCATCGCCGCCCCGAGCGCGGGTCCCTGCGCGGAGTCGATGAGGCTGAGCGGGCGGCGCGTGACGTCGGCGTAGATCCGCATCAGCAGTGCGTTCTGGCACAGGCCGCCGGCGACGACGAGTTCGCGCACCGGCAGGCCGGAGTTCTCGAACGCCTCGACGATCACCCGGGTGCCGAACGCGGTGGACTCCAGCAGCGCCCGGTACACCTCCTCCGGTCTGGTCGACAGGGTCTGGCCCACGACCAGCCCGGACAACTCGTGATCGACCAGCACCGAGCGGTTGCCGTTGTGCCAGTCCAGCGCGACCAGCCCGTGCGCGCCGACGGGCTGGTCGGCGGCCCGGCGGCTGAGCACCTCGTGCAGGTCGGTGCCGGTCGCCTCGGCCTCGGCGTGGTACTCCGGGGGGACGCTGGTGCGGGTGAACCAGCCGAAGATGTCGCCCACCCCACTCTGGCCGGCCTCGTACCCCCACATGCCCGGGGTGATGCCGCCGTCGACCACACCACACATGCCGGGCACCTGCGCCAGTTTGGTCGAGTTCATGACATGGCAGGTGGAGGTGCCCATCACCGCGAGCATCTGGCCGGGGTCGATCGCGCGGGCGGCCGGCGCGGTGACGTGGGCGTCGACGTTACCCACGCACACCGCGATGCCCGGCCGCAGGCCGGTCCACGCCGCGGCCTGCGTGGTGAGTCCGCCGGCCCGCTCACCGAGCTGGCCGATCGGCCCGGAAATCTTGTCGCGGACGAAGGTGGCGAACCGGGGGTCGAGCGCGGCCAGGAACTCCTCGGAGGGGTAACGCCCGTCCTGCCGGATCGCCTTGTAGCCGGCGGTGCAGGCGTTGCGGAGGTACCGGCCGGTCAGCCGCCAGACGATCCAGTCGGCCGCCTCGACCCAACACTCGGTCCGGGCGTAGACCTCGGGGTCCTCCTGGAGCACCTGGAGTGCCTTGGCGAACTCCCACTCCGAGGAGATCCGGAAGCCGTACCGGGCCAGCCACGGCTCGCCGCGTCGCGTGGCCAGACCGTTGATCTGGTCGGCGTGGGGCTGGGCGGCATGGTGACGCCACAGCTTCGGGTAGGCGTGCGGCCGGCCGGTGAACTCCGCCAGTTCGCACAGCGGGGTTCCGTCGGCCAGTGCCGGCAGGACGGTGCACGCGGTGAAGTCGGTGCCGATGCCGACGATGTCGCCGGGGTTCACCCCGCTCGCGGCGACCGCCTTGGGTACGGCGAGGCGGAGTACGTCCAGGTAGTCCGACGGCACCTGGAGCGCCCAGTCCGGCGGCAGCGGCCGGTCGGTCGAGGGCAGTACCGAGTCCAGCACGCCGTGCGCGTACTCCACGACGCCCACGCCGAGTTCGGCACCATCGGCGCAGCGAACGACCACGGCCCGCCCGGACAGCGTGCCGAAGTCCACTCCGACCACACACCTGTTATCGTTCACATCAGCGCCCACCGATCCGCCTCATCACGGTCATCGGGATTTTCTGGCATGTTCCAGACTCTGATGGTCGATGAGTGTTCACGTTAACACTGCCAGTGTCAAGAGCTGGACGGAGCCGCTGGGTAGGCTGGTGTCACGGGAGTGTGGCCCACGGAGCCACCGGCAGAGGAGCGCTCGCGATGAGCATCGGTGAGTCAACTGTGAGGCGGGCGGTCATGCACGACGTCGCCCGGCTCGCCGGCGTCTCGCACCAGACGGTTTCGCGGGTCCTCAACGGACACCCCAACGTACGCCCGGCCACCCGCGACCGGGTGCTCGAAGCGATCCGCCAGCTCAACTACCGGCCCAACGCGCTGGCCCGCGGCCTGGTGACCCGCCGGTCCCGCACGATCGGCGCCATCAGCTTCGACACCCGGCTGTTCGGGCCGGCCTCGACGCTGCTGGCGATCGAACGCGCCGCCCGGGCGGCCGGGTACTCGGTCACCATCAGCAGCCTGGCCGACCTGGACGCCGGCTCGGTCCGCCTGGCGGTCGGTGCGATGGCCGACCAGTCCGTCGACGGGGCGATCGTCATCGCGCCGCGGGAGAGCGCCGCCCGCGCGCTGCTCGACCTGCACCCGGGACTTCCGGTGGTGGCCGTCGAGGCCGGGTACGGCGGGGAGATCCCGGTCGTGTCGGTGGACCAGTTCGGCGGTGCGCGGTTGGCCACCGGGCATTTGCTGTCCCTCGGGCACCGGACCGTCTGGCACGTCGCCGGCCCGGACGACTGGCTGGAGGCACGCGAGCGGGTCGAGGGCTGGCGGGCCGCCCTGGCCGAGGCCAGCGTGGCCGCCCCGCCCCTGCTCCGCGGTGACTGGAGCCCGGAGTCCGGCTACGCCGCCGGTCTGAAACTGGCCGGCGACACCGACGTCACCGCCGTCTTCGCCGCGAACGACCAGATGGCGCTCGGGGTCCTGCACGCGCTGCACGAGCGTGGCGTGGGTGTCCCCGGCGACGTCAGCGTGGTGGGTTTCGACAACATCCCCGAGTCGGCGTTCCTCATCCCCTCCCTCACCACCGTGCACCAGGACTTCGACGAGGTGGGCCGCCGCGGCCTGCGGTTGCTGGTGGACATCATGGACGGCGAACCCACCGCCCCCCGTTGCCCCGACCGCGTGCCGGCCACGCTGGTCAGCAGACGAAGTTCGGCACCGCCTGACCCGACCCGGCGACGCCGCGGCCGGTGAGGGCGCGCGGGGTCGGGTCCCGCTGCTAAAGGCCGAGTGCCTGGCGAAGGAACGGTGCGTGACGACGAGCGACCGGCACGGTCTCGTGGGTACGCGCGTCGGTGGCGAGGAACAGCGTTCCCTTGAAGCCCTTCTCTATTTCTCTCACCCGGCCGAGGTTGACCAGAAATCGGCGGTGGACGCGGAGGAATCCCTTGTCTTCGAGCTGTTGTTCAAGGCGGTCGAGGCCACGGATGGCGGCCAGGAGCCGTCCCTGATCGCTGGTCAGCCAGACATCGTTGTGGTCAGCCTCGGCGAAGCGAATCTCACGGGGATCGAGGAGAACCCATCGATTCTCCCGCAGCGCGATGACCCGGCTCGGAAGCGACCGGGGGTGGATGGAGCCGAGCAGGGGGTCGTTGGAGGGCGCCCCAATGGGAGGGGAACCGTCCGGGGACCCGAAGGTGATCAGCACGCCGATCACCCGGGTTCCGCTGAACACCGGCCGGACCACGATCGGGGCGAGCGTCCCGAGGAAGGGCACGAAGACCTGCGTTGACCCCCTCCAGTCGGGATCCCGTCGGGCGCATTCGCCTGCCCGACGCACCAACCGCGGCAGTATCGGGAGCTGGGGAGTCCAGCGGTGGCCCGGGGCGTGGGCCGGGGTGTCGGCCGGAGTGCCCATCAGAACCGCGGCCTCGCTGTTGGCGAGCACGACGTTCCCGGCCAGATCCAGCGCGGCCAGCGCCATCGGAGGCGCCACCCGAGCGTCGGCGAAGGCGGCGGCCAGCAGGGTGCCGCCCTCGTGCGCCCGCTGCTGTAGCTTGGCCTCGATGGCCGCGGCGCCCTTGCGGAGCCAGGGCAGCACGGCCTCGGACAGCGACGAGTTCCAGCACGAGATGTTGAGTACGGCCAGTGGGTCCCGGGTGACGACATCGCGGACGGCGACACCGGCGCACACCCACGGATGAAAGCCCCGACACCAGTGTTCCGGGCCGCTGACCATGACCGGATCATGGCTTTCCAGAGCGGTTCCCATGCCGTTGGTGCCGCTCGCCCATTCCGACCATGCCGACCACGGTGCCAGGTTGCTGTCCGCGGCGAGGTGACGCATCCGCCGGCTTCCCCAGCACGCCAGGACGCGTCCACCAGCATCGGCCACGGTGACCAGGCCGTCCAGGCCGTCGACCTCCCCGGCGGCCGACGCGGCCAGGCCGCCGAGTTCGGCGAACACCACGTCGTGGTCGATCGAGTGTGCACTCATCTCGGCCGCGGCGGGTGCCTGGTCCAGCCGGGGGTCGACCTCGTAGGCCTCCCGGCACCGGTACCACGACATCAGGATCTCCGGGCGCACCCCGGCGACGGTGTCCGCCCCGGCGGCGAAACGCTCCCACGCGGCGCTGGTCCCCCTGACACCGCCGCCGGCAGGAGTTGCCCCGCTGGTTGCGAGCGGGGCGCCGTTCGTTCGACCTTTTGCGCCGTTCATCCCATCTCCCTTGGGTGACGGGGAGGAGCGTTGCAGGATCGTGATTATCTGGACAAACCAGCGACGTAACGCAGGGCCGGCGCGCCGCCGCACTTTTGGGCTCATACCAGGCTAGTCGCCAGGTGACGGCGCTCCAAGGGGGACAGCGAGACACGGCAGCCAGGAGTGGGGCGGTGCCTGCATGCGGCCAGCGGTGTACCCCAGGCCCTTCGAGGTCGCGGCGGAGGAGACCCCGAACCCGCGCACCGAGCAACCGGGCGACACGATCGCGCGGACCGTCCCGACACCGTGGCAGCACGCCCCGGCAGCCGGCCAGAGCACCCGCGCGATGCGGCGTCGGGCTGGTGGACCTCAGTGCCGCGTACCCGCCCCGCCGCACGGTGCCTCGCCGGCGCCGGTAACGGGGAACGGCCGCTTTCGGCAGGAAAAGTCCGACGGCGACCGACGTCACGCTCAGCGGGCGACACACGACCGAGCACGGCCATGACCGTCAAGGAACACGTTCGCCTGCGTCGGTAGGAAGACCGAGTGAGGAGGTCCATACGGTGGCCACCAGTGTGGAGCATGAACTGCCGGAGCTTTACGGGCAGAACAGGGCGACGCTGGGTCGACTGCTCGCCCACGGCGGCGTCGGGCACGCAGAGGAGGACCCCGACGGCCGCATGCGCGCCCAAATCCGGATCCCGGCCGACGAGTTGGTCTGGGAACCCTCGATCCTCGTCATGCCGCACGCGGGCGACATCGAGATCGAGCTCGTCAATGACGACACCAACACCCACTGCGCACTTCTGCCCAGCAACGGTGACAGCCAATGGATCTGGTTGCCGGTCTTTTCGCAGGGAAAGGTCAACCTCAACCTCGACGGCCCGGGCTACTACTGGTTCGGGTCCAACGTGGGCAACGACGAGGGCCGTGGCCTGATCGGGGCGATCGTGGTGCTGGGGGACGTTCCAACGGAGGCTCGCCTCGACCGCCCGGACCAGCCACGGCCCTAGAAGGCCGGCCGGAGCAGTCACCACCGCAGAAGGGACGAGTTGATGGAATACGTACAGGCACCGCCGGCGGTCAGTCTCGCGGAGGCGAGTGCCATGGTCGGAAGTGCGCCGCCGGTTGTTGAGAACGTCACGTACGAACGCATTCTCCAGGCCCGCACCGAACCGCAGAACTGGCTCACCTACTACGGCGCCTACGACGGGCAGCGGTACAGCCCGCTGGACCAGATCAACACGCAGACCGTCAGCCGGCTCACCCCGGCGTGGGTGTTCCAGTTCGGTTCGGCCGGCCTTCACGCCGGCGCGTCGACATACGCGTTCGAGGCCGCCCCGATCATCGTGGACGGGGTCATGTACGTCTCGGGCTGGGACGGCTGGGTCTGGGCGCTGGACGCCCGCACCGGGCAACAACTGTGGCAGTACAAGCACGCGATCCCGTTCGACACCTCGCTGTGCTGCGGCAACGTCAACCGCGGCGTCGCGGTGGCGAAGGGAAAGGTCTTCGTCGTCACCCTGAACGCCCATGTGCTCGCGCTCGACGCCGTCACCGGAAAGTGCGTCTGGGACACCACCAATGGTGACGTGCGGGCCGGGGAGAGTGCCACGGTCGCACCGCTCGTCGTGAAGGACAAGGTCATCGTCGGAAGTTCCGGCGGGGAGTTCGGCGTGCGCGGTCACCTCGACGCCTTCGACCTTGACACCGGAGAACGCGCCTGGCGCACCTACACCGTGCCCAAGCCCGGCGAGCCGGGCTCGGAGACCTGGCCGGACGGTCCGGCCTGGACGCGTGGTGGTGCGAACTGCTGGATCACGGGCACCTACGACCCGGAGCTGAACCTGCTGTACTGGGGGACCGGCAACCCGGCGCCGGACTTCGACGGAGGCGTCCGCGAGGGCGACAACCTCTACACCGACAGCGTCATCGCCCTGAACCCCGACAACGGCGAAATACGCTGGCACTACCAGTGCACCCCACATGATCTGTGGGACTACGACAGCAACATGGAGTGCATTCTCTTCGATCTGGACGGGCGGAAACTGCTGGCCCACTTCGACAAGAACGGGTACTGCTTCACGCTGGACCGTGCGAACGGTGAGATGGTCCGGATAACTCCCTTCGCCGAACGCATCACCTGGGGTGAGATCGACGCCAACGGCACCGTGACGCCCAAGGTGTTCCCCGAGCGGGAGGGGGAGCCGGTGCACTTCTGGCCGGGTCCGGCCGGGGCCAAGGAATGGACGCACGCCGCCTACAGCCCACGGACGCAGCTCTTCTACGTACCGGTACAGGATGTCGGCGCGGAGGTCACCCGGCGGCGCCGGGAGTTCAAGGAGAGCATCCCCTACTGGGGGGCGAGCGTCACCGTGGACTCCGCCGACATGCAGGGGTTCATCAAGGCGTTCTCCGCGGCCACGGGCGAGGAGGTGTGGCGGTGGCGCAATGACCTGCCGATGTGCGCCTCGGTACTTGCCACCGGCGGCGACCTGGTGTTCGCCGGCGAGCCCTCGGGAGAGTTCGACGCGTTCGACGCGCGCACCGGGGAACTGCTGTGGCAGTTCCAGACGGGAAGCGGCCACCACAGCAGTCCGACAACATACAGCGTCGACGGGCGACAGTACGTTGCCGTGCCGGTCGGATGGGGTGCCTGGGTCGAAGGGTTCGCACCCGGGATGATGGGCGGCCCGCACGGAGACGCGCTCTTCGTCTTCGCGCTGCCGCAGTAGCGCCACGATCCCTCTTTGGCCTCGTGCGTGTTCGACATCGTGCGTGGCGGTCGGTCAGATCTACGGCGACCGGCCACTGGACTCCACCGGAAGGAGGTGACAGACATGGACCGGGAGAACATCTCCCCGCGCCCCGACCGTGAGTGGGAGACCCCCGCTTTCGAGGAGGTCAGCGTGTCCGCCGAGGTGACCGCGTATGTGGGCGTCCGGGATCTCGACGGAGAGTAGGTGAGCGGACGTACGGGGGCGCCGGGCGACACGTCCGGCGCCCCCCGGTCCGGCCCACGACACGGAATACGACACGGAATGCGGCACCGGATCACGGTGCACGGTGGGTGGGAACGACCGGGCGTCGAAAGGACGGCGGATCGACGTGTGGGTGCGGGTGCTGGGATCGGCGGCCGGGGGAGGATTTCCGCAGTGGAACTGCGTCTGCCCACCGTGCCGTGCGGTGCGGGCCGGTTCGCGGCCGGCCCGCGCGCGCACCCAGTCGTCGATAGCCGTGAGCCCGGACTACCGGCAGTGGTTCCTGTTCAACGCCTCACCTGACCTCCGCTTCCAGATCGAGTCGTTCCCCGCCCTGCACCCGACCAGCGGTCCCCACGACGGCAGGGTGGTCCCGATCCGGGCCGTGCTGCTCACCGACGCCGAACTCGACCACACGCTCGGCCTGCTGCTGCTCCGCGAGGGGCGTGGCCTCCAACTCCACGCCACCGAGGCGGTGCACGACACCCTCCACGACGGAAACTCGTTGCTCCAGACGCTGAACGCCTACTGCCCGGTCGAGTGGCACCCGGTCGCCCCGGGGGCCGACGTGCCGCTGGGCGACGGACTGTCCTACCGCGCCTTCGACGTCCCCACCACGAAGCGGGCCCGTTTCGGCCCGGACAGCGGGAAGGGACGGGTCGTGGGCTACCGCGTGACCGACGGGCGCAGCGGCCGGGCACTGGTGTATTTGCCGGGAGTGCAGGAGCTCACCCCGGCGGTGGCCGACCATCTGGACGACTGCGCATGCCTGCTCATCGACGGAACCTGCTGGCGCGACGACGAGCTGATCCGGCTCGGCCTGGCGGGCAAAACGGCCCGCCAGATGGGGCACCTACCCATCGACGGTCCCAACGGCAGCCTGGAGGCGCTGTCCGGGCTCGCCGTCGAACGCAGGATCTACACCCATGTCAACAACACCAATCCGATCCTGCTGGAGGACTCGCCGCAGCGGCGCGTCGTCGAGCGGCACGGCGTCGAAGTCGCCGTGGACGGGTTGGAACTACAGATCTGAGAGCCCATGGTGACGGTAACGACGGAAACCGAGACGTTCGTGGTGGCGCTGCGCGCGCAGTCCCGGCGCTACCACGACCAACATCCCTTCCACCAGAAGATGAACGAGGGAAACCTGAGTCGCCGGCAGATCCAGGGCTGGGCGGCCAACCGCTTCTACTACCAGAAGAACCTTCCCCGCAAGGACGCCGCCGTCCTGGCCAACTGCCCTCATCGCGAAGTACGGCGGCGCTGGATCCAACGCATCCTCGACCACGACGGCACGGCCGAGGGGGAGGGCGGCATCGAGTCGTGGCTGCGCCTGGGTGAGGCGGTGGGGCTGAGCCGGGACGAATTGGAAGACGAGCGGCATGTCGTGCCCGGCGTGCGGTTCGCCGTGGATGCCTACGTCACCTTCGCCGGCACCCGGCCGTGGGTCGAGGCCGTGGCCTCCTCGCTGACCGAACTGTTCGCCCCGGACCTGATGGCCGAGCGCCTGGCCGCGTTCGAGCGCCACTACCGGTGGATCGACCCGGGCGGGCTGGCCTACTTCCGGGCCCGGCTCACGCAGGCCCCGCGTGACTCCGAGCACGCCCTGCGGGTGGTGACCGAGCACTGTCAGACACCGGACCAGCAGGCCGGCGCGCTGGCCGCGCTGTCGTTCAAGTGCGACGTTCTGTGGAGCATGCTCGACGCCACCGAGCGGGCGTATGCGCACCGTTAGCGACGTCGACCGCCCCCGCCTGGCGCGGCACGTGCGACTGACGTTCGACCCGGCGCGAAGGCGACACGTGCTGCTGGCACCCGAGGCGGTCTCCGTCCTGAACGGCACCGGCGCCACCATCCTGGGCCTGTGCGACGGGCAGCGGACGGTGGCCCAGATCGTCGCGGAACTGCACGGGCGATATGACGTCGTGGTCGACAACGAGGTGCGGCTCTTCCTCGGTCGCCTCGTCGCCAGGCAATCGGTGGAGGTCGGCAGTGGATAAGCCGTTCGGGCTGCTGGCCGAACTCACCTACGCCTGCCCGCTGCACTGCTCCTACTGCTCCAACCCGCTCGACCTCGCCGACTACCGGGAGGAGTTGACAACCTCGGAGTGGCAACGGGTCATCGCCCAGGCCAAGGAGCTGGGTGTCCTACAGCTTCACCTGTCCGGCGGTGAGCCGCTCCAGCGCCGCGACCTCGCCGAGATCGTGCGCGGTGCCAGCGAGCTGGGGCTCTACACGAACCTCATCACCAGCGCACTCGGCCTGTCCTCCGGCCGCGCCGAGCAGCTTCGCGCCGCCGGCCTGGACCACGTGCAGATCAGCATCCAGGCCGACGAACCGGCCCGCTCCGACAGCCTGGCCGGCACGCCGTCGTTCGAGCGCAAGACAGCGGCGGCCCGGCTGGTGAAGGAACTGGGCTGGCCCCTCACCCTGAACGTGGTCCTGCACCGCCACAACATCGACCGGGTGGCCCGGTTACTCGACCTGGCCGAGCAGTTGGGGCCCGACCGCATCGAACTGGCCAACACCCAGTACTACGGCTGGGCCTGGCGCAACCGGGCCGGGCTGCTGCCCAGCCGGGACCAGGTCGAACGCGCCGAGGCGACTGCCGACGCGGCACGCGAACGGCTGAAGGGACGGATGCAGGTCATCTACGTCCTGCCCGACTACTACGGCGACTACCCCAAACCCTGCATGGGCGGTTGGGGTCGGCGGCAGCTCACCGTGACACCCAACGGCGACACCCTGCCGTGCCCGGCCGCGCACCTGCTGCCGATTCCTCGGGCCAGCGTGCGCGAACACTCCCTGGCCTGGATCTGGGAGTCCTCACCACTGTTCCAACGCTTCCGCGGGACCGGCTGGATGCCCGATCCGTGCCGGAGCTGCGACCGGCGCGACCTCGACTTCGGCGGGTGCCGCTGCCAGGCGTTCCAGCTCACCGGTGACGCCGCGCGCACCGACCCGGTCTGCCACCTGTCCCCGGACCACGCGATCGTGGCCGAGGCGGTGCGGGCCGCCAACGAGGTGCCACACCCGGGCGAGCCCGATCTGGTTCCACGACCGCATCCCCGCCAGTCAGGTCAGTCAAGGCAGGCAGGGCAGTCAAGGTAGTCAAGAAGGCAGTCAAGGTAGGCAACGACCGGCGCACCGCGCCCGGGCCGCATCGCCGGCCGGCCAGGACGCGTCGCGGACCGGTCGGGAAGGAGCCCGGCGCGTGAGCGAGCCTCGGCGAGCGAACCAGGCAGCACAGTGCCGGAGTGCCTCATGGCCGCCCGCAGCGAAGCGAGGACGGGCATGAGTTCGGTGTTGGTCTTCATCGCCGGGGCGGCACTGTTGGTGTTCAGTGCCGAAAAGCTCATCGACCACCTTGTCGGGGTGGCCAGCGGGCTGCATGTCTCCCTGTTCCTGCTCGCGGTGATCTTCACCGGCATCGAGTTCGACGACGTCTTTCTCGGCGTCGCGCTGAACATCGAGGATCTCGGCCAGGTCGCCCTGGGCCTGGTGTTGGGCACCGCGATCTCGATGAGCGGGATCGTGCTCGCGCTCGCCGCGATCCTCACCCCGACCAGGATCGACGTACCGCGCGACTACGTCGTCATCTTCGCCGCCGCGCCGCTGGTGTTGATCGTGTTCACCCTGACCGCGCCGCTCACCGCCATCGACGGCGCCGTGTTACTCGGGCTGTTCGTGCTGTTCATCGGTTACGTCACGGTGCGGGAGTCCGGCCGCACCACGCCGGTGTTCCGGGACGCCGAGCTGTACCAGGCCCACGCCACGGTCGGCGGATCGGGGCGCGACCGGCCGGTCCCCGATGATCGGCCGGTGCGGGCGGGAACGGTCGGGCCGGCCGACCTGGGCCAACCGCCGGGCGGCGCCTCCGGGCAACACCCTCCCGCCACGCCGGCCCCGACCAGAACGCCCGGCCGGTCGGCCAGGTCCGCCTGGGCACGGCTCGGTCTGGCCGTCCTCGCCCTGGCCGGACTCGTCCTCGGTGCCGCCGTCACCGGTGTCGGAACCGACGGCATCCTGCGAACCTACCGGCTACAGGGCACCGTCTTCGGCGCGACCATCGCCACCGTGGTGTTGACCCTCGAGGATCTGTTCCTCACCGTGGAACCCACCCGCCGGGGCGCCCCGGAGATCGGGGTGGGCAACGTCATCGGTAGCGTCGTGTTCGGGGTGACCGGGAAGCTGGGCGTGATCGTGCTGGCCGGCAGCCTGGTCGTC
>DASULA010000040.1:0-4034 GCA_036278435.1 Mycobacteriales bacterium
ACCCGAGCGGGTCCCGGTTGTTCGTGACGTGGCGCGCCGACGCCGACGCGCAACCGCAGCCGACCGACGTGCGCAAGCTGAACAGCCAGCTCGCCCAGGCCGACCTGGGCCGGGTGTCGGTGTGGTCGTTGCCGAGCGGCACCAGATCACCGGTGGTGGCACGGTTCGGTGGTCCCTGGGATGTGCTGCGCCCGCTGGGAACCGGCGCCGGCGCGCCGGTCGCACTGGTCAACGGGGACGCGGTGGGCCTGGTGCTCCCGTCCGGGCCGGACTCGGCACTGGACCGGCTGACCGACCTGGCCCGGACGGATCCGGGTGAGTCGGTGGACCCGGACACCGCGGTGACCCGGCTGTGCCGGGTGCTGGCCGACACCAGCGAGTCGGCCACGACCAGGAAGCTGATCCCGGCCGGCGCCTACCACGGCCCGCTGTGCGGTTAGGTCGGGTGCGGTCGATCCCGGCTACCGACCGGGAGGCGGGGCCGGTGGGCCGGTGTGGTGGGCTGGTCGGCCGGGTCCGGGCCGCCCTGGTCGAGCCGGAACGGCGGGTAGGCGTCGGTCATCAGCGTGGCGTAGGCGACCACCCGCAGTACCCACCGGTTCAGTCCCACCACCAGGTCGAACAGCCCGCGCGGGTACCGGTCGCACACCGCGAGGTTGACCGCGACGAACAGCACGAGCAGTTCGATCAACCCGCCGCGGGTCCCATCCCCAGCCCCACCGCAGGCTGGTCAGGATGCCGACCACCAGGTACTGCGGCAGGGCGAGCAGCCACCACTTGACCAGCACCAGCCCGCGGGAAAGCCGGGCCGGGTGCGGGACGTGCAGGGTGGCCGGGTAGTCCGGATGTTCGGCCAGGCTGAACGGCGGGTATCGGTCGGTCCCCAGGGCCAGGTAGGAGTAGTAGCCGACCCGCCAGGTCCAGCGCAGCACGCCCAGGTTGACGTCGAACACCGCCCTCGGATATTCGCCGGTGATCAGGATGGCGAAGAAGGCCACCACGGTCAGCACGGCGAAGGTGATCCACAGGAACAACAGCACCACGTAGTGCGGCAGCAACACCAGCCACTTGAACAGCCACAACCAGCGCGACAGCGGGCGGTCCATCCGCGCGCCGACGCGAACCGGATACGCCGACCGAACCGGCTCGGCCGGTTGAGTCGGCGGGTCAGCGGGACTGGACACGGCCGTCTCCCTCCGTGTCGCGGTAGGACGGTCGGCCCGACCGGCACGCCGTGTGCGCGGCCGGCGTCGCTTTCGCGCCCGAGGTCCAGGTTTCGCACCGGGCTGGCGTGAGACCAGGGCCGGAACGCCTTGGCGCTCGGGGCTAACGGCCCGCCGCGCACGCGTTTGGTGACGCACGGTGGCGGGAATTCGGTCAGCTTGTGGTCGGGTACCGGATGGACCATGATGGACTTTGGTCAAGTGACCCGGATGGCCCACTCGGGGTGGCTGCGTGCAGCGGACAAGCTGAGCAACCGAGTCATACTCTGCGTTTATCCGACTCGTTGGGAGCAGTGTGCTTGTCGGCGGTGTCGGTTGTTGTGTGGTTCAGAGGGTGACAGCCAGGTCCCACAGGTGCCTGCGGACCTTCTTTTCGGCCGCGGATCCAGTCATGTCGAGCCTGTGGTGCTTTCTCCGTGGAGGGTCTGGATGCCCCAACAACTCAACCCCGAGCTGACGGTCGAACCGGTCTCGGTCACCCGTACCGTCGGCAGTGACTTCGCCCCGCTGCTCCGCCAGGTCCGCGAGCACGGCCTGCTGGATCGCGGCATCTGCCGCTATATCCGCACCATCGTCCCTGATTTGTTGCTGTTCGCCGCCGCCTGGACCGCGGTTGCCCTGGTCGGCAACTCCTGGTGGCAACTGGCGCTTGCCGTGCCGGTTGCCGTGCTCACCGCCCGTTCGGGTTTCGTCGGGCACGACGCCGGGCACCAGCAGATCGTCCGCTCCCGCCGCACCAACCGGATGCTGGGCCTGCTGCACGGCAACCTGCTCATCGGCATGAGCTTCGCCTGGTGGACCGACAAGCACAACCGCCACCACGCGAACCCCAACGACGTGGACAAGGATCCCGACGTGGGCGTCGGCGTGCTGACCTGGACAACCGGGCAGGCGGTGGGGCGGCGTGGCGTGGCGGGCTGGCTGACCCGGTACCAGGCGTTCCTGTTCTTCCCGCTGTTGCTGCTGGAGGGCTTCAACCTGAAGGTCGCCAGTGCTCGTGACCTGATCCGCAGGGGCGGGCGGGACCGGATCGTCGAGGCGGTCCCGCTGGTGGCGCACCTGGCCTGTTACCTGGTCGCGCTGCTGCTGGTGATGTCCCCGGTCAAGGTGGTGGTGTTCATCCTGGTGCACCAGGCGCTGTTCGGCATCCACCTGGGGTGCGCGTTCGCGCCCAACCACAAGGGCATGCCGATGCCCGAGCCCGGAATCCGGTGGGACCACCTGCGCCGGCAGGTGCTGACCTCGCGGAACGTCCGCGGCGGTCCGCTGGTCGACTGGTTCCTCGGCGGGCTGAACTACCAGATCGAGCACCACCTGTTCCCGAGCATGCCCCGCCAGCATCTGCGGCTGGCCCAGCCCCTGGTGCGGGAGCACTGCGCCCGGACCGGCCTGCCCTACACCGAGTCCGGGCTGGTCGGCTCCTACCGGCACGCGCTGCGGTACCTGCACTCGGTTGGCGCGAAACTTCGGAACTGAGCCTGCCGCCGGCCCGGCGCCCGCTGCCCGGGTGTGGTTGGCTGTGCGGGTGCGACTCACGAAATACACCCACGCCTGCGTGCGGTTGGAGAACGGCGGCGCGGTACTGGTCATCGACCCGGGAATCTGGGCCGAGGGCGAGGCGCTGCATGGCGCTGGCGCGGTCCTGGTGACCCACGAACACGCCGACCACGTGGATCGGGACGCCCTGCGCGCCGCGCTGGACCGGGATCCCGACCTGGGGGTGTGGACTCACGCCGACCTTGCCGCCAAGCTGGCTGCCGACCTGGACATGGGCGACCGGGTGCATCCGGTCGCGCCCGGTGACCGGATCGGCGTCGTCGGCTTCGATGTGCGGGTGTTCGGTGGTCAACACGCCCTGGTGCACCCCGACGTGCCGGTGGTGCCCAACGTCGGGTTCCTGGTGGACGGCGCCGTGTTCCATCCGGGTGATTCGTTCACCCTGCCCACCGTGGACGTGGACACCCTGCTGGTGCCCGCACACGCGCCGTGGCAGAAGCTGGCCGAGGCGGTCGACTACACCCGGGCGGTGCGCCCCCGGCTGGCGTTTGGCATCCACGATGCGCTGCTCAACGACCGCGGGCTGGCGACGACCGGGGCGCACCTGCGCGGCCGCACCGAGGCCTACGGCGTGGACTACCGCCCACTCGCCCCGGGCGAGTCGACCGACCTGTAACCCGCCGCGGACGGATCGGGTTCCGTTCCGGTCGATGTGCGGCCGGGTCAGGGGGACGTCCGCCCGGCGACCGGTGCGAGCACGTCCGCCAGGGTGGGTAGGAGCCGGATCGCGTCGTCGGCCTGGTCGGCGTCCAGTCGCACGCAGCGGAGCAGGTCGTCGCGGGCCCGGTCGGGGTCGCCCAACGCGATCAGGCACGTTCCGCGCTTCAGGTACACCTCCGGGGCCTCGGCTCCCCGCGCCAACGCCGCGGTGAGGTCGTCCACCGCGTCGGCCCAACGCCGGTGCGCCTGGTAGGCGGTGGCCCGGTTGTAGCGGATGGTGGGGTCGTCGGTGAGGTCCAGCGCATGGCTCAGGTCGGCGATGGCGGCGTCCACGTCCCCCAGTTCGAAGGCGGCCACGCCCCGGCTCGCCCATGCCTCGGCGAATCCGGAGTCGAGGTTCAGTGCGGCGGTGTAGGCGTCGCGTGCCCGCGCGGCCTCGCCGGATTCGGCGTGCAACCGGCCGAGCAGGCACCGCAGGTGCGGGTTGTCCGGGTCCAGTGCCAGGCCGGCGTCGACGTCCCGGCGGGCGGCGTCGTGTTGGCCGAGTTCGCAGAGCAGTCCGGCGCGGTTGATGCGGGCGTCTAGGTGGTCTGG
>DASULA010000041.1:0-2807 GCA_036278435.1 Mycobacteriales bacterium
GTCGGGCTGCTGCTGGGGCTGTACCTGCTGTCGCTGTACGTGGGCGCGATCATCGCCTCGGGCATCAGCGTGCCGCTGTCGCAGGCGACCGGCGGGCCGGCGCTGGCGCTGGGGATCTGGGCGGCGCCGGCCGCCGCGGCGTTGCTGGTGTGGCTGCCGCAGCTCCGCCATCCCCGGCCGGCCAGGCCGGCCCGGCTGGGTCAGTCGGCCCGGCTGGCGGGCCCGACCGGACCTGGCCCGGAGCGGGGCCGGGTACGGGTGCGGGGTCGTGCCGGGGTCCTGACCCCGGGCCGGGTCCGGGTGCATCGGCACGCGCTGGCCTGGCAGGTCGCGGCGTTCATGGGCCTACAGAGCCTGACCTACTTCACCACGCTGTCCTGGTTGCCGTTGCTCTTCCGGGACCGTGGGGCCAGTGCGGCCCGGGCCGGATTCCTGGTGTCCATGCTCGGCATCGGGGGTGTGGCCACCGCGCTGCTGGCACCGGTGCTGGCCCAGCGGCTACGCGACCAGCGGGCGCTGATCACCCCCATTGTGGCGGCCACGGCGGCCGGCATCGCCGGTTCGCTGTTCGCCCCGCTGGGCACCGAGGTGTTCTGGATGGGGCTGCTCGGGTTCGGACAGGGAGCGGCCCTCGGCGTGGGCCTGTACCTCACCATCGCCCGTGCGGCCACCCCTGCGGTGGCCGCGTCCCTGTCGGCCATGGCACAGGGGGTGGGCTACCTGGTAGCCGGCACCGGTCCGCTGCTGGCCGGTGTGCTGCACACCGCGACCGGCGGCTGGACGGTTCCGGTGCTGGCTTTGTTGGCCATCACGGTCGTCGAGTGGGTGTCGGGCATGCTCGCCGCCCGCCCCCTGACAATCGCCGAGCCAGCCGCCGTCGCCGTGCACCACGCTGCCGGACCGGCGTGAGACACTGACGCCCGGACGCGCCCCCGGGGGCGGTGTCCGACCCTGCGGACAGTGGCGGGAGACGGGCCTTCCGACGAGGCGCCACCCGACCGAACCGCAGGTAGGAGGGCTCGCCTAGTGGCCGATGGCGGCGGTCTTGAAAACCGCTAGGACGGGTGACCGTTCTCGTGGGTTCGAATCCCACGCCCTCCGCTTTGTGGCAGCGTTTTCGCAGGTCACAGGGGGTGTTCTGCCTCGGCGGTCGCGGTGCCTCGTTCGGCTGGCACTGTCACGGGTAGCCGTCTGGCTGGCATTGGTTGTCGGAAAGATGTCGGACGCTTGGCTGCCAGTGGGACCGGGTCGGCGTTGGCCCGGTGGCTGGGCGGCCATACTTTTCGGTGGGCGATGCCATACCATCGTGGGCATGACGACCGAGAAGGTCACCGTCACCGTTCCCTGCGACGTGCTGGCGCAGGCCCGCGCCGCCGTTGACGCTGGTGAGGCGTCGAGTGTGTCGGCCTACGTGACCCAGGCAGTGACCCAGAGAGTCGAACGGGAACGCCGGGCTGGTGCGATCGCGCAACGCTGGGGGCCGTTCTCAGACGAGGCCCTCACGTGGGCATGGCGGGTCGCGGACAGCGCCGAGGGCCAGAACCTTCCCGCCTCGTGATCGGTGGGAAGGTCCTTGACATCCCGGCGTTGATCGACCTGGTCTATGGCAGGACTCAGTACATGCGTGCGCTCGCCTACGTGATGGCAACCCAGGGCGACACCCTGGCCGTACCCGCGACCGCCCTGGCCGTCACCGCGGCCCGGATACCCGACGACGCCCGAACCGAACTGGCCTGGGCCGTGGACAGCGCCATCGTGGTCGTGCCGCCGCTGGACACCCCGGCCGCCTACGCCGTCGCCGACATCGCACGCGATCTCGACGAGGACATCGTCACAGGCCACATCGCCCACCTCGCCCGCACCCGAGGCTGGCCCGTCATCACCACCGAGCCAGCCGAACGATGGCACTCACTCGGCATCCCCACCGAACTGCTTCCCTGACTGAATCCCCACTGATTTGGTCGGGGGAAAAGGGGGAACGCCTTGGAGACTGCCCGTCCATGTTTGTTGGCTACGCTGGGGCTCCACGAGCCGAACGCTACGGGGAGGTGGTCTGCTGTGACCCGCAGTGATCTCCTCCGCCGGTTGCTGGCGAGTTACGGCAAGGGCGACGACGCCGGCTTCCGCACGGTCGCCGAGGAGATCATCGCCGAGGATCGGCGGAAGAACCACCAGCTCCTGGCCCGGGAACTGGAGTACGAGCTGCACCGGGACCGCCACCGGTCCGGCACGGCCCCGTTGACGCTGCGCCCGATCCCGAAGGGTCGCGACGACCGGCCTCTGCTGCGGCTCACCAAGCCCGAGCGGGAACTGGACGAACTGGTGCTGGCCCCGGACGTCCGGTCGGTGGTCGACGATGTGGTCAGGGAGAACCTGTCCCGCGCGACGCTGACCAGCCACGGCCTGCACCCACGCCAGCGGCTGCTGTTCGTCGGCCCGCCGGGGACCGGGAAGTCCGTCACGGCGCACGGCATCGCTGCCGAGCTGAGCCTGCCGGTCGCGCTGGCGTCGCTGGCCGCCCTGACCTCGTCGTTCCTCGGCGACACAGCACGCAACATCGAGGCCGTGGTGCGGTTCGCCGAGCAGACGCCCTGCGTGTTGGTGTTCGACGAGTTCGACGTGGTCGGGCAGGAACGGTCCCAGCCTGGTGACCACGGCGAGATGCGCCGGGTCGCCGCGACCGTCCTGCAGCTCCTGGACGAGGCACGCGGGGAGTCGGTCATCGTCGCTACCTCCAACCACCCGCAGCTCGTCGACAGCGCGATGTGGCGCCGGTTCGACGAGCTTGTGGTGTTCGACGGCCTTGA
>DASULA010000042.1:0-2005 GCA_036278435.1 Mycobacteriales bacterium
GCCAGCGACACCGCGTACCTGCTGTTCTTCGGCCGCCCGCAACTCGAACGGCTCGCCGACCTGGTCGCCGACCGCGCCCCCGAACTGGCCGACCTGGACGACGACAAGCTCGCCGGCGAACTGAAGGACCTGCCGGTGAAGGAGACGCTGGCCACCGGCCACCCCATCGACGTGGCCCTGTTCGGCCGGATGGTCGCCGACATCCCCGCCCTGAACGTCGACGCGGCCACCCAGGTCGCCCACGCGCTGTCGACCCACGCGGTGGAGGTCGAGTTCGACTACTACACCGCAGTGGACGACGAGAACACCGAGGACGCCGGCGCGGGAATGATCGGCACGGTCGAGTTCAACTCCGCCACCCTCTACCGGTTCGCCACCGTCGGGCTGCACCAGTTGGTCGACAACCTCGGCGGCGACGTCGAGGCGACCCTCGCGGCGCTGGAGGTGTTCCTCACCGCGTTCACGCGCTCCATGCCGACCGGCCACCAGAACACCTTCGCGCACCGGACCCTGCCCGGCCTGGTCAGCGTCGCCGTGCGCGGCGACCAGCCAGTCAACCTGGTCTCGGCGTTCGAGGCCCCGGTGCGCGGAACGTCGGGTATCGCCGCGAAGTCCGCGACCCTGCTGGCCGCCGAGATGCGCAGGACCAGCGACCAGTGGGGCATGCCGCCGCTGCGGACGGCCTCCACCTACACGCCGCCCGACGACGAGAACGACCGGGCGAGCATGGCCGCCGCGTTCGGCCCGCCGATGCCGTTCGGCGACCTCGTCGCGGCCATCACCGCCACCGCCCGCGAGCGCATGGCCGACCAGGTGCCCGCCTGATGGACGGCCCCACCTGCTGCCTGGTGCTCCGCCTGGCCGGACCGTTGCAGTCCTGGGGACGGCAGAGCCAGTTCAACCGGCGCGAGACCGGCACCGAACCCACGAAGAGCGGCATCGTCGGGCTGCTCGCCGCCGCGCAGGGCCGCCGCCGCACCGACCCCATCGAGGACCTGCTCGACCTGCGGCTGGGCGTGCGGATCGACCAGCCCGGATCACTGCTGCGCGACTACCACACCGTCAGCGACTACCGCGGCGGCCCGCTGCCCTCGGCGGCCGTGAACAGCAGGGGTGTGCAGAAGCCCACCTCACCGGCGAAGCCCACCCACGTCACCGAGCGGTTCTACCTCCAGGACGCCGCATTCGTCGCCGCGGTCGCCGGGCCGCCGGACGTGCTGGCCACGCTGCGCGACGCGGTACGCCACCCGGCGTTCCCGCTCGCGCTGGGCCGGCGGGCGTGCGTGCCGACCCAGCCGGTGTTCCTGCCCCCCGGCGTCGATGACGAGGACCCCCGACACCCGGGCCTGTGGGCGGGTGACCTTCTGCCCGTGCTCAGGCAGGTGGCGTGGCAGGTGCCCCCGGCGCGGGCAGGCCAGCGCAGGGCCGGCCAGGCTCCGCCGGCCACCGTCCACCTGCCGGTCACCCTCGACGACCCGGAGGGGGACGACACGCTGTTCGACCTGCCCACCACGTTCGACCCCAAGACGCGGTCGTTCGCCGCCCGGCGGGTCCGCCACACCTGGGTACCCGTGCGCAACCCGGAGGGAAGCGATCAGGCACCCGACGACCACGACCCGTTCGCACTGCTGGACTGGTGACCGATGCCGTACCTGTCCCGGATCTCGCTCAACCCGCTGCGCACCGCGGCGCAGCGCATGCTGCGCAATCCCCAGGCCCTGCACGCCGCGGTACTGCAGTCCTCCAGCCGCCAGCCGGTCACCGAACGCATGCTCTGGCGGCTCGAACTCGACACCCCGCACAAGGCGACCCTGCTCGTACTCACCCAGACCGCACCGTCCTGGGAACACCTCGTCGAGCAGGCCGGCTGGCCCGGCAGCGACGAACCGCAGGCCCTGGTCCGCCCGTACGAACCGCTGCTGGACCGGGTGGTGCGGGGCAGGGAGTTCGCGTTCCGGCTGCGGGCCAACCCGGTCAGTTCCACCCGCACCCCGGACAAGCCCTC
>DASULA010000043.1:0-20863 GCA_036278435.1 Mycobacteriales bacterium
TCCGATTCCACACCAACACCAGAATCGGCGTGGCGAGAAATCGAACAGGGCAGGGCATCCATACCACCAATCCTAATCCGAACCCACCACCATTTAATCACCCCACAGAGTGAAATTTGACAGACAAATTCCGCGAGCGAGAAAGGTAAGAACGGCCAATCCTCAGGCTGACCGGATCGCCGCTGGTGGGTCAGGTGGGGTGCCTCGGCCCGCATGTAGTCGCAGTGAACCAGCGCACGTAGCATCCTTCTCGACGCCCGTACCGCCACCGCGTCCCGGCCATCCACTGCCCCGACACTGAGGCGGTTCGCTTGTTCCCTCAGCGCATAAGTACGAAGTCAGCCGGATCGCGCGGTGGGCGCAGGGCGGGAGGAGTGGCCGGGGTGCCGACGGCGATGGCGCCCATCGGTTCGAAGGACTCCGGCAGGTTCAGTTCGGCGCGGACCACGTCGGGGCAGAACAGCGTCGAGGACACCCAGCACGAACCCAGATCCTCGGCGGCCAGCGCCACCAGGAAGTTCTCCACCCCGGCCCCCATCGCCACCGCGAACATGGTCCGCTCGGCCTCGGCTCGGCGGACGTCCGGGTAGGGGTGGGCGCCGTCGGCGACCAGGCCCGGCACCACGACCAGCGGCGCCCGGCGCAGGAGGTCACCGCGCCGGACCCGCCGGGCGATGGCGTCGGCCGGCATCCCGTCGCCGGCCAGGTCGGCCTCCCAGGCCGCCCGCATGGCGTCGAGCAGCCGGATCCGCGCCGCCGGGTCGGCCACGATCACGAACCGCCACGGTGTGGTGTGGTGCGGCGCCGGCGCCGTGACCGCGGCGGCCACCGCCCGGTACACCGCGTCGAGGTCCACCGGGTCGGTGGTGAAGTCCCGCACCGACCGCCGCGCCGGCACCGCCTCGGCCCGGCCGGCCCGGACCGCCTCGGCGGTGCCCAGCCGGAACAGGTCGTCGCCGGCCGGGCGGATCAGTGGTCGCGACCCGCGTCCGTCGTCGCGCACCGCCAGCCCGCGTACCACCGCGGCGGGCACACCGGACAGCTTGCCCTTGACCAGGTCGGCCGCGGCGGCCACCTCGTCGGCCTCGGCGATCTCGGTCACGGCCAGCGGCACCCCGGCGCTGTCCTTCTGGCCGCGCAGGTCGCGTACCGCGGCCATCCCGGCCACCCCGATCGCCACGTCGGTCAGGCCGTGCCGCCACGGCCGGCCCATGGTGTCGCTGACCACCACGGCCACCGACACCCCCAGCGCGGCGCGCAGCCCGCCGGCCAGCCGCGCCGCCGAGGCGTCTGGGTCGACCGGCAGCAGCGCGATCTCACCGGCCGCCACGTTGGACGCGTCCACCCCGGCCGCGGCCAGCACCAGCCCGTGCCGGGTCGCCACGATCCGGGTCCGCCCCCGGCTGGCCACCACCCGCACCGTCTCGGCGTCCACCGCAGCCTGCCGCGCGGCCTCCCGACCCTCCGGGTCCGACGGTACCGGCAGCAGCCGACCCTCCACCTTGGACACCGCCTTGGAGGTGACCACCAGCACGTCACCGTCGGCCAGCCACGGTGCGGCTGAGGCCAGCAGCCCGACCAGGTCGTCGCCGGGCCGCAACTCGGGCAGACCGGTTACCGGCATGATCTGGATACCGATCTGGACACCCACGTCAACCCTCACCATTCGACGTCCACTGGGAATATCGGTTCTGGTCAGCCGGCGAGTTCTACCAGTTCCAGGGCCGCACGGGCCATCGCCGCGGTGGCGTCCGGATCGGACATCAGCAGTGGCACCGCGGCCACCCGCACCCCGGGCACCTCGGCGCCGGCGTCAGCGGTGTCCACCAGCCAGCCGTCCAGCACGCCCCCGGCCGACCGCGCGCCGTAGAGCCGGCCGACCGCCTCGGCCGAGGTCGACACCCCGATCGCGGCCAGGCAGGCGTCGGCCATGCCGCGCACCGGCGCGCCGCCGATGATCGGGGACAGTCCCACCACCGGCGCGGTGCCGGCTCGCAGCGCGTCGGAAATGCCGGGCACGCCCAGCACCGGCCCGATGCTCACCACCGGGTTGCTCGGCGCGAACACCACCACGTCGGCCCCGGCGATCGCGTCCAGCACCCCGGGGGCCGGTTCGGCGTCGTCGATGCCCACCAGCGCGACCGAGTGGGCCGGGATGCCGGCGCCGTGGCGCACCCACCACTCCTGGAAGTGGATGGCCCGCCGGCCGCCGTCGCTGTCACCGTCGTCGACCACCACGTGAGTCTCCACCCGGGCGTCGGTCATCGGCAGGATCCGCAGGCCCGGCCGCCACCGCTGGCACAGCGCCTCGGTGACCGCCGACAGCGGGTAGCCGGCGTCGAGCATCCGGGTGCGCACCAGGTGGGTGGCCACGTCCCGGTCACCCAGGCCGAACCAGTCCGGGCTCACCCCGTAGGCGGCCAACTCCTCCTTGACCACCCAGGTCTCGGCGGCCCGGCCCCACCCGCGGTCGGGATCGATCCCGCCGCCGAGGGTGTACATCACCGTGTCCAGGTCCGGGCAGATCCGCAGCCCGTGCATGGTCACGTCGTCGCCGGTGTTCACCACCGCGCTGACCTGGTCGTCCGGCCCGTCCAGCACGGCCCGCAGGCCGATGAGGAAACGGGCACCGCCGATGCCCCCAGCGAACGCCACAACCCGCACCGGGTCATGGTGTCAGACCTGCCGCGCCGGGCGGCCAGGCGGGTGAAACCCACCGATGGGCTGCGCCGGACGGTTCCGGCGGTTGACGATCGGGGCCGGGCCCGGACTCGCGGCCCGACCGGCCCCGCCGCCCGCGGCCGGCCCGCACCGGTCGAGGGGAGCACACATGCAGCAGGTCAGCACCGCGCGCCGCATCCTGGAGGGGCTGGCCGCGGCCGGCGTGCACACCGCCTTCGGGCTGCCCGGGGTACACAACCTGGCGTTCTGGCGGGAAGTGGCTCCCGGCCTGCCGCGGATCGTGCCGGTCCGGCACGAGCAGACCACGGTGTACGCGGCGGACGGGCTGGCCCGGGCAACCGGCGGACTCGGCGCGGCGCTGACCACCACCGGCCCGGGTGCGGCCAACGCGGTCGGCGCGTTCGGCGAGGCAGCCGCCTCGGGTACCCCGCTGGTACTGGTGGCCAGCGAGATCTCCACCGCGCTGGCCCGCCCCGGGGTGCTGCGCGGCGTGCTGCACGAGTGCCGTGACCAGGCCGGCCTGTTCGAGCCGCTGGCCAAGGCGGTGTTCCGGCCGCGTACCGGCGAGCAGGCCGCCGAGGCGCTGGCCGAGGCGGTGCGGGTCGCGCTGACCTGCCCGCGTGGGCCGGTGTATCTGGACGTGCCCACCGACGTGCTGGCCGCCCCGGCGCCGCCGGTCGCGCTGACCGAGCCGTCGGTGGCCCGGCCCCGGCCGGCCGACCTGGACCGGCTGGCCGCCGAGGTGGCCGCGGCCGGGCGGGTGGTGCTGTGGGCCGGCGGCGGGGTGCTCCAGGCCGGCGCCACCGACGCGCTGGACGCGCTGGCCCGGCGGTTGGACGCCCCGGTGGTGACCAGTTACGGCGGCCGGGGGGCGCTGCCGTGCGGCCACCCGCTGCTGGTCGGCCTGCCGCCGCACGAGCCGGAGGTGGCCGACCTGGTGGCCGACGCCGACCTGCTGCTCGGCGTGGGCACCCAGTTCGACGGGATGACCACCCGGAACTGGTCCATGCCCCGCCCGCCCCGGCTGGCCGCGGTCAACGTTGACCCGGGGGACCTGACCAAGAACTACCGGCCGGACGTGGCCGTGCCCGGCGACGCCCGGCTGGCCCTGGAGGGCCTGGCGGCCCGGCTGGCCGGGCTGCCCGAACGCGCGCCCACCGGTGCGACCGGACGGGTTTCGGCGGCCTGTTCGGCGGTGTGGGCGCGGTTGGCCGCCGACCCGCGCACCGCCGAGGCGGTCGGCCTGGTCCGCGCGCTCGGTTCGGTGGTGCCGGCCGAGGCGGTGGTGATCACCGACATGGCGGTGGCCGGGTACTGGTGGGGCGGTTACGGGGCGGTGGCCCGGCCGCGGGCGTTGCAGTACCCGATCGGCTGGGGGACTCTCGGCTACGCGCTGCCGGCCGCGGTCGGGGCGGGCACGCGGGGGCCGGTGCTGGCGATCAGCGGTGACGGCGGCCTGATGTACGGGCTGGCCGAACTGGCCACCCTGTCCCAGGAGCGGCTGCCGGTCACCGTGTTGGTGGTGGACGACGGCGGTTACGGGATGCTGCGGTTCGACCAGGACCGGGCCGGCGACCCGCACCGCGGAGTGGACCTGACCGGGCCGGACTGGTCCGCGTTGGGGTCGGCGTTCGGCATCGGCACCCGCATGGTCGACGACCTAGTCGGCGACTCGGCCGACGGGCTGGCCGCGGCGGTCGCCGAGGCGCTGGCCAGTGGCCAACCGAGGCTTCTGGTCGCCCGGGCGAGCCTGCTGCCACCACGCTCTACGTCACCGCGTTGGCACGAATAGTGACGGATCGACCCGGTCAACTGTATAAATGGTCCGCCCTGACCGGGAGTAGGAACGAACGGAGCGCATGTGTTCAAGCGCCCACCGACCGCACAGGAAGCTGTGCTGGCCGAACTGCGCCGGTGCATCGTGGAAGGTGAACTGGCCCCGGGCACCCAGATCGTGCAGGAGGCGCTGGCCGGGCGCCTGGGCCTGTCCCGGGTGCCCATCAGGGAGGCACTGAAGATCCTGGAGGGGGAGGGCCAGGTCTCCTACTCGCCGCACCGCGGCTACTTCGTCAGCGAGCTGGACCTGGACGACATCCGGGAGGTCTACCGGATCCGCCGCACCCTGGAGACCGACGCGGCCATCCTCGGGGTGCCCAGGTTGACCGCCGAGGACCTCGACCGGATGGCCGTGGGCATCGAGGACCTGGCCCTGGCCAGCACCCGCGGGGACCTGGTGGCGATGACGGCGGCCAACCGGCGGTTCCACTTCGCCGTGATCGAGGCGTCCGGGATGCCGCGGCTGACCCGGCTGGTGCGCCAACTCTGGGACGCCACCGACCCGTACCGGTCGCTGTACTACGCCGACGAGACCAACCGGGCCACGGTGGACCGGCAGCACCGGCAGATCCTGGCCGCGGCCCGGGACGGCGACACCGACCTGGTGGTCCGGCTGCTCGACGAGCACCGGGCGCACGCCATCGCCCAGTTCGACCTGATCTTCGGTCCGGACGGTGACCTGGTCGCCCGCCGCGGGTAGCCCGATACCGGGGCGGGTCAGCGGGCGGCCAGGGCGCGGCGGTTGGCCTTGGTCCGGTACATGGAGTGGTCGGCCAGTTCCAGGGCGGTGTCCGGATCGACCCCCGCGGTGGCCAGCGCGGTTCCGATGCTGACCCCGACCAGCACCTCGCCGGTGTCCAGCCGGTGCGGCCGTTCGACCGTCTCGCCGACTCGTAACGCCAGCCGGCCGGTGTCCTCGGCGCCGAGCCCGGGGCACAGGATGACGAACTCGTCTCCGCCGAGCCGGGCCACCACGTCGTGGCCGCGGACCGCCTCCCGCAGCCGGCGGGCCACCGAGACGAGCAGATCGTCGCCGGTCGCGTGCCCCAGCGTGTCGTTGACCGCCTTGAAGTCGTCGAGGTCGCAGAACAGCAGCGCGGCGCCGGCGCCGGCGCGCGGGTCCAGCGCGCCCTCCAGCTCCCGCCGGAACGCGGTCCGGTTCAGCAGGCCGGTCAGCGGGTCGGTGTCGGCCAGCCGGCGCAGCCGGGCCTCCTTGCTGCGCTGTTCGGTCACGTCGGTGCCGCTGGCCACATAGAAGGTGACCTGTCCCTCCCGGTCGTGCAGCACGGTGGTGGTGAACGAGATCCGCCGCCACCGGTTTCGCCGGTCGGTCCAGGCCACCTCGACGGTCGCCGGGGTCGGGTCGGATTTCAGCCGTTCCAACTCCGCTGCGAACAGCGGCGTGAACTCGGAGGCGAACAGCACCTCCCAGAAGCCGCGTCCGGCCACCTCCTCCTCGGAGTAGCCGGTGAGTTGTTCGCACGCGGAGTTGAAGCCGATGATCCTCCCGTCGTGGTCGTACACGACAACCAGCGCGACCGCCTTGTCCAGCACGGCGGCGGTGAAGTCGCGTTCGGCGCGTAGCGCCTCGACGTGTGAGTGCTGGTCGGCCAGGGCCCGCTCCTTGGCCGCCAGGTCACGTTCCTTGCTGGTCAGGGCACGCGCGGTGAGGGCCAACTGGCGGTTCAGTTCCTGCTCGGCCGCCCGGTGCATCCGGGTCAGGGCGGCCCAGGACCGGTCCACCTCGACGACCAGGGCCAGTGCGAAGACCAGCAGCAGGGTGGTCGACACCAGCAGCAGGGTGTGCTGGGTGGACCACTCACCGCGCTCGTCGGTGGTGGTGGCCAGCCGCGCGCAGGACGCGGCGACCCCGCCGCCGGAGATGACTACGGCCACCGCCAGGGCGCCGATGCTGGCGCGGACCTGCCATCGGCGCTCGGCTCGGTGAGCCGGTGCCCGACCCCGCACGTCCGCACCCCCAAACGGTCGATCGCCCCCGCGTCGGCGTGGGCGGAACGAGCCCAGGCCTGATTACGAAGAGTGTCAGCCTGCGTACGAATGGCGAAAGACGCCATTGCGGTGTACTACTGTCACCGAGTGGGCGTACCGGCGCCGTCTGTCGTTGGCGGACAGTGAGTACTGAACCGTTCGAGACTCCTTCGGGTGGCTGCATCGTCGGTCAGACCGTGAGCCCGACCACACTGGCCGCTCCGGGCGTGCACCCGCCAGGTGACCGGCGCGGACCCCGGTCGCGAGTGGAGACCGGGCCCGGGCCGCCGGTGGCCGATTTCGCCGCGGACCAGACGGGCACCGTGCGGACCGGGCGGATCGGACCAGGCGGATCGGACCGGGACTCAGGTCACAGGTTGGGCAGCGTCTGACCGGCCGGTCCGGCCCGCTCGCGGCGTAGGCTTGCGATCCGTGACGGAAAACCCCTCCGTAGAACCGGCCGCGGCCGACGCGCGACCCACCGGCAGCGCGCTGCGCCGCGCGCTGCGCCGTGCCCGCGACGGAGTGCCACTCGACGTGACCGAGGCGGCGGTGCTGATGGCCGCCCGCGGCGAGCAGCTCGCCGACCTGATGCGGTCGGCGGCCAGGGTGCGTGACGCCGGGCTGGCCGCGGCCGGGCGACCCGGCATGATCACCTACTCGCGCAAGGTCTTCATCCCGCTCACCCGGCTGTGCCGGGACCGCTGCCACTACTGCACGTTCGTGGCCGTCCCAGGGCAGGTCCCGGCGCCCTACCTGGAGCGCGACGAGGTGGTCGGCATCGCCCGCCGCGGCGCCGAGCTGGGCTGCAAGGAGGCGCTGTTCACCCTGGGAGACCGGCCCGAGGACCGCTGGCCGCAGGCCCGTGACTGGCTGGACGCGCGCGGCTACTCCTCCACAGTGGACTACCTGCGGGCGTGTGCGGTCGCGGTGCTGGAGGCGACCGGCTTGCTGCCGCACCTGAACCCCGGGGTGCTGTCGTGGGAGGAGCTGAGCCGGCTCAAGCCGGTCGCCCCGTCCATGGGCATGATGCTGGAGACCACCGCCACCAGGCTGTGGTCGCGGCGCGGCGGCCCGCACTACGGATCGCCGGACAAGGAACCGGCGGTGCGGCTGCGGGTACTCACCGACGCCGGGCGGCTGAACGTACCGTTCACCACCGGGATCCTGGTGGGGATCGGGGAGAACCGGACCGAACGCGCCGAGTCCCTGCACGCCATCCGCGGGATCGCCCGGGAGTACGGCTCCATCCAGGAGATCATCGTCCAGAACTTCCGCGCCAAGCCAGACACGGCCATGCGCGCCGCGCCGGACGCCGATTTGGCCGAGTTCGCCGCCACCGTGGCGGTGGCCCGGCTGGTGCTGGGGCCGGGCATGCGCGTGCAGGCGCCGCCGAACCTGGTCGAACCGTCCGAGTGTGACCTGCTGTTGCGGGCCGGCATCGACGACTGGGGCGGTGTCTCGCCGCTCACCCCGGACCATGTCAACCCGGAACGGCCCTGGCCGGACCTCGACGCGCTGGCCGCCCGCACCGCCGAGGCCGGGTTCGGGCTGACCGAGCGGCTGACCGTGTATCCGCGGTTCGTGCTGGCCGGCCGGCCGTGGATCGACCCGCGGGTACTCGGCCACGTGCGGGCGCTGGCCGAGCCGGGCACCGGCCTGGCCGTCAGCGGGCTGTCGCCGACCGGCCGGACCTGGCAGGAACCCGACGGCGGCTGGGAATCCTCCGGCCGGGTGGACCTGCACGTCTCGGTGGACACCACCGGGCGCAGCGCCGACCGGCGCGGGGACTTCGACGAGGTGTATGGCGACTGGTCCCGGGTTGGCGCCCGGGTGTCGGCTTTCCAGCGCGCGCCGGCACCGGGATCGGTGTCGGCACCGGCCGGACGGCTGTCCGCCGACGTGGCCGGCGCGCTGCGGCACGCCGAGGCCGACCCGGCCGGACTGTCCGATTCGGACGCCCTGGCGCTGTTCCAGGCTGACGGTGCCGATTTGGATGCGCTGTGCCGGCTGGCCGATGATCTGCGCCGAGACACCGTGGGCGACGAGGTGACCTACGTGGTCAACCGCAACATCAACTTCACCAACGTCTGCTACACCGGCTGCCGGTTCTGCGCGTTCGCCCAGCGCGCCAGCGACGCCGACTCCTACACGCTGTCCCTGGACGAGGTGGGCCAGCGCGCCGCGGAGGCGTGGCAGGTGGGGGCCACCGAGGTGTGCGTGCAGGGCGGGATCAATCCGGACCTGCCCGCAGACGCGTACTTCGAGCTGGCCGGCGAGATCAAGCGGCGGGCCCCCGGCCTGCACCTGCACGCGTTCAGCCCGATGGAGGTGGTCAACGGGGCGACCCGCACCGGATTGTCCATCCGGGACTGGCTGGTTCGGGCCCGGGAGTCCGGACTGGACACGATTCCCGGCACCGCGGCGGAGATCCTGGACGATGACGTGCGTTGGGTGCTGACGAAGGGGAAGCTGCCGACCACCAGTTGGATCGAGGTCGTCAGCACCGCCCACCGGCTGGGAATCCGGTCCTCGGCAACAATGATGTACGGCCATGTCGACGGCCCGCGGCACTGGCTGGCGCACCTGCGGTTGCTGGCCGGGATCCAGGACCAGACCGGCGGTTTCACGGAATTCGTTCCGTTGCCGTTCGTACACCAGAACGCCCCGGTGTATCTGGCCGGGATCGCCCGCCCCGGACCCACCTCGCAGCAGAACCGGGCCGTGCACGCGATGGCCCGGCTGCTGTTGCACGGACGGATCGACAACGTGCAGACCAGTTGGGTCAAGCTCGGGGTCGTCGGCACCCGGCAGATGCTCGACGGCGGCGCGAACGATCTTGGCGGCACCCTGATGGAGGAGACCATCAGCCGGATGGCCGGCTCGCCGCACGGTTCGCGCAAGTCCGTGGCCGAACTCGAACAGGTCGCGGCGGCGGCCGGCCGCCCGGCCCGGCAGCGCACCACCACGTATGGCACGGTTCCGATGGAACGTCAGCGGGCGGTTCGTGCGTCTGACCGGAGGACGCCGCTGCCGCTGCTCACCACCCGCCCGCCGGCGGTCTGACGGTTCACCCACGGTTTCACCCACAAGTGCGATCGATACCGGGAGTAGACGGCAGCAACGGGGGGAAGGAACACGCCGGTCGGTAACGGGCGGCGGAACCCACCCGGTGATTCAGGTGATTCCTCGGCCCGAACCCGGTCTGGTACCAGATCGCGGCTTGACGGTGTGGCAACGACACGGGTGTAATCACACTGGTGTCATTCCTCACCGATGCAAGTCACGGGGCGGGTCGAGGTAGTAGGGAGGGCCCCACCATGAGTGAGCCCGCGCGACACATGCAGCACGACGAACTGCTGGGTCTGTTCGGACTGAGCGAGGAACAGACGTGGCAGGAACGGGCGCTGTGCGCCCAGACCGATCCCGAGGCATTTTTCCCTGAAAAGGGCGGATCGACCCGGGAGGCCAAGAAGATCTGCACGGGCTGCGAGGTCCGGTCCGAATGCCTTGAGTACGCCCTCGCGCACGACGAGCGGTTCGGGATCTGGGGCGGCCTGTCCGAACGGGAGCGCCGAAGACTGAAGAAACGCGCGGTCTAGTCACCGGCACGGGCAGGCTGGATGGGCGGTTGGTCCGGTCCGGTTGGTCCGGCCGGCGGACCTGGCGCGGCGCGGTCAGTCCATCGGGTCGATCTCGTCGGGATCCAGGCCCAGCAGGTTGGCCACCTGTTCGACGACGACGTCGTGCACCAGGTCGGCCAGCTCGGTCAGGTCCTGCGCCCTGGTCTCCAGCGGGCGGCGGAAGACCACGATCCGGGGTGGCGCCATCCGGCCCTGCCGGTCCGGCCTGGCCGGCAGCAACCGGGCCAGCGGCACGTTTCCGTCCTCGATCACGTCGGTGCCGTAGGTCACGTCCGGTGAGAGGTGCTCGATCTGTGGGACGTCCTCGACGGCGAACTCCACGCCGTCCAGTTCGGCGCCCCACCGGTGCTCAAGGTGCTCGACCGCTTCGGCCACTAGGTCGTCGAACTGCTGGGAGCGGCTGCGCGACAGCGGCACGTTCGGCGGCACCAGCCGCCCCCGCAACCCCCGGCCGTGCCGGTCCCGGCGGGCGACGCCGCGGGCACGGCCGCACGCTCGGCCGTGAACCCGGCCGCGACCGCCTCCGCTCGTCACACGACCGAGCGTATTCCATCTGGGCACGCCGCGAAGATCCTTGGTCGCGCGCTTCGGTGGCGGACAATGAGCGGGGCGCGATACGTGATATGTGACGTATGCGCCGCGACACGGGCGCCGAACGCGTCAACCTACCCGCTTCGGCAAAGCGGGGAGGATAGGGTCCCGGACGTGAGGCATGTCCGACGCTGCTCGCGCACCGGGTGCGGCGAGCCCGCGGTGGCGACGTTGACGTACGTCTACGCGGACTCGACCGCCGTCGTCGGGCCTCTGGCAACCTATGCCGAGCCGCACAGCTACGACCTGTGCGAGGAACACGCCCTGGGCCTGACCGTGCCCCGCGGGTGGGAGGTCGTGCGGCACGAGGGCGAGTTCAGCCTGCCCGTGCCCAGCGGTGACGACCTGGAGGCGCTGGCCAACGCGGTCCGGGAGGCAGCCCGCCCGGAGCGGCGGCCCGAGCCGCCGAACCCCGGCCCGGGTACCGGCCGGCGCGGTCACCTCAGAGTGCTCCCCGACCCGGACTAGCAGCGGACTGGCCTCGACTGGCCCGGCCGCCCCGGTTTCCGCCTGGCTCTGGCCCGGCTCTGGCCGCCGGGTCCACCGCCGGTCTGCCAGGTGGAGCGGTCCGGCCGGTTGGCCGCTAGGCTCGGCGGGCCGGTGTGCGGTGGCCGGCGGGAGTCACAGCGAAGGGGAAGCGCGGCGGCATGAGCGACCTGTCCAGGATCGTCAAGGCGTACGACGTGCGCGGGGTGGTGCCCGACGAACTCGACGCGGGCGTGGCCCGTGCGGTGGGCGCCGCGTTCGTCCGGTTGACCGGTGCCGAGCGGATCGTCACCGCGCACGACATGCGCGAGTCCTCGCCCGCCCTGGCCGCGGCGTTCACCGAGGGCGCGACTGGGCAGGGCGCCGACGTGGTCCGGGCCGGGCTCGGCTCGACCGACATGCTGTACTTCGCCTCCGGCCGGCTCGGTGTGCCCGGCGCGATGTTCACCGCCAGCCACAACCCGGCCCGGTACAACGGCATCAAGCTCTGCCGGGCCGGTGCCGCGCCGGTCGGGCAGGACTCCGGGCTGGGCGAGATCCGGCGCATGATCGAGGCGGGAGTCCCGCCGTACCAGGGTGCGACCGGCGCCGTCACCGACCGGGACCTGCTCGTCGAGTACGGACGGTACCTGCGCGGGCTGGTCGACCTGACCGGCATCCGGCCGCTACGGGTGGTGGTCGACGCCGGCAACGGCATGGGTGGTTACACGGTGCCGGCGGTGCTCGGCGAGGTCAGGCTGCCCTCGCTGCCGCTGGACATCGTGCCGCTGTACTTCGACCTGGACGGCACCTTCCCCAACCACGAGGCGAATCCCCTCAACCCGGACAACCTGCTGGACCTGCAACGTGCCGTCGTGGACGCCGGCGCGGATCTCGGCCTGGCCTTCGACGGCGACGCCGACCGGTGCTTCGTGGTGGACCAGAACGGCGCGCCGGTCCCCCCGTCGGCCATCACCGCCCTGGTGGCGGTGCGCGAACTGGCCAATGAACCGGGCGCCACCGTCATCCATAACCTGATCACCTCCCGGGCGGTGCCCGAGATCGTGCGCGAGCACGGCGGGGTGCCCGTGCGCACCCGGGTCGGGCACTCGTTCATCAAGGCGGAGATGGCCAGCACCGGGGCGATCTTCGGCGGCGAACACTCCGCGCACTACTACTTCCGGAACTTCTGGCACGCCGACACCGGCATGCTCGCCGCGATGCACGTACTGGCCGCGCTGGGAGGCCAGTCGAGGCCACTGTCGGAACTCACCGGCCAGTTCAGCCGCTATGTCCAGTCCGGCGAGATCAACTCGACCGTCGACGACCAGGCCGACCGGGTCCGCACGGTGGAGAAGGCGTTCGCCGACCGGGCCACCACGGTGGACCATCTGGACGGGCTCACCGTCGAACTGTCCGACCGGAGCTGGTTCAATCTGCGCGCGTCGAACACCGAGCCGTTGCTCCGGCTCAACGTCGAGGCCGCCGACACCCCGACCATGACCGCACTGCGGGACGAGGTGCTCGCCCTGGTGCGCGGATGACCCAGCGGACGACCCAGTCCGCACCGACCGTCGCCGGATGGAGTGATCACCCGTGAATCTTGACCCCACGCTGCTGGAGATCCTGGTCTGCCCGGAGTGCAGGTCGGCGGTGCGCGTCGACGACGCCGCCGGCGAACTGGTGTGCACCGGCTGTGGGCTGGCCTACCCGGTGCGCGACGACATCCCGGTGATGCTCGTGGACGAGGCTCGCCGGCCCGGGGACCGGGCGGAGAGCTAGCGGGTCCCCGGCGGTGCTCGATGAGGGGCTCCTGGACGATACCGAGCGCCTGCTGGCGGCCGACCGGTCCGGTGACCTGCGGGCGGCGGCGGGCGCCGGCGCCCAGGTCCGGCAGGGCGTGACCCTGGCCGGCGAGGCCGGGGTTGACCGGCTCGGCCGGCTTGACCGCCCGCGCGCGGTACTGGTGCTGGGCAGCGGCCCGGGGGCTCTGGCCGGTGACCTGCTGGCCGCGTTGACCAGCACCGGCGGGCCGGCGCCGGTGCTGGTGCTGCGCGATCCCGAGGCGCTCCCGCTCTGGGTGGGTGTGGCCGACCTGGTGCTGGCGGTGTCCCACCCGGGTACCGAGGCCGGCCTGCTGTCCTGCCTGGACGACGCCGCCCGCCGCGGCGCGTCGGTGCTGGGGATCGGGCCGGCCGACACCCCGATGCAGGAGGTGTGCGCCCGGACCCGGGCGTCGTTCCTGCCGGCGTCGGCGGAGTGGCCGTCGCACGCGGCGCTGTGGTCGCTGGTGACCCCGTTGGTGCTGGCGGCACACGTCACCGGGCTGCCAGGGGTGGGGCGCGCCGAGCTGGAGGCCACCGCGGACGCGCTGGACACGGTGGCCGAGCGGTGCCGCCCGGGCAGTGACCCGGTCGTGAATCCGGCGAAGGCGCTGGCGCTGGAGCTGGCCGGCGCGCTGCCGGTGGTGTGGGGCACCTCGGCACTGGGTGCGGTGGCCGCACGCCGGTTCGCCGGGCAGTTGGCCCGGTGTGCCGGCATGCTGACCGGATGGGGCCTGCTACCCGGGGTGGCGGCCGAGTTCGGCGGCCTGCTGGACGCGGTGCCCGACGTCGGCGCCGACCTGTTCGCAGACCGCGTCTCCGATCCGGCACCGGCGCGGACCCGGTTGCTCCTACTTCGTGATCCGGTCGAGTCGGAGGTCGCGGCCGACCGGGCCCGGTGGGCCGGGCGTTCCGCCGAGGAGCGGGGGCTCGGTGTCACCGAGTTGCGCCCGGACGGCGCCGAGCCGGTGCGCCGGTTCGCGTCGCTGGTCGCGCTGGGTGACTTCGCCAGCATCTACCTTGGGCTGGCCACCGGGTGGGCGGGGTGAGCCAACCGTGAGCCCGTCGGTCGACTCGTCGATCAGCACTGAAACCGGACGAAACGACATATATAAGATGACCGCCCACACGCGCACCGGAAGGGGCGACACGTGGACACGCAGCACAGGTCCGGCGTGGCCGTGACCCGCGCCGGAGCCGGCGGGCCGCCCGCCGTCCTGCTACAGAACGAGATCAGGCCGTACCCGTGGGGTTCGACCACCGCGATCCCCGAGCTGCTCGGGGTGGAACCCACCGGTGAACCCCAGGCCGAGTTGTGGATGGGCGCGCATCCGGGCGCTCCGTCCCGGTTGCGACACGGAACGGCGATCGGCGCCGCGCTGCCCACCCTGCTCTCCCAGGTCGAGGCCGACCCGGCCGGTGAACTGGGCGGCGCGGTGGTCAGCGAGTTGGGCACCCGGCTGCCGTTCCTGCTCAAAGTGCTCGCGGTCGAGCGGCCGGTGTCGTTGCAGGCGCATCCGAGCACCGAGCAGGCCCGAGCCGGCTATGCCGAGGAGGACCGGCAGGGGGTGCCGATCGGGGCCCGGCACCGCAACTACCGGGACACCTGCCAGAAGCCGGAGCTGCTGTGCGCGCTCACCCAGGTCGAGGCCCTGTGCGGCTTCCGGGGCACGCCGAGGACGGTGCGGTTGCTCGGCGGGCTGGACGTGCCCGGGTTGGCGCCGTACGCCGACGCGCTGCGGGCCCGTCCCGACAGCGAGGGGCTGCGCGAGGTGGTCACCGGGCTGCTCACCATGCCGGCCTCCGCCCGCCGCAGGTTGGTCACCGCGGTCACCGCGGCCTGCCAGCGGGCCGCCACCGCGGCGGGTTCGGACGGCATGGACGCCCCGGCGGTCGCCGATGTCAAGGACGGGCCGGACCGGCCGCACGCCGAGTTCGCCGCGGAGTACCGCTGGGGCGCGCGGCTGGGTGAGTGGTACCCCGACGACATCGGGGTGGTGACCGCGCTGCTGATGAACCTGGTCAGGTTGCGCCCGGGCGAGGCCGTCTTCCTGCCGTCCGGCAACCTGCACTCCTACCTGTTCGGGCTCGGGGTGGAAATCATGGCCAACTCGGACAACGTGCTGCGCGGCGGGTTGACCAGCAAGCACGTCGACGTGCCCGAGCTGCTGCGGATCCTGGACTTCGGCGACGGCCCGGAGTTCCGGCCGCCGGTGCGCCGGTTGCCCACCGGCGAGGAGCTGTACCAGGCGCCGGTGAAGGAGTTCCGGTTGTCCCGGCTCCGGTTGCGGGCCGGCAGCCCGGTCACCCTGGACACGCCGGACACGTCCGGTCCACAGATCCTGCTGGTCGCCGACGGGGAGGTCTGGGTGACCGGACGGTCCGGTCGGCTGTCCCTGCCCCGGGGCGCGTCGGCGTACGTGTCGGCCGGGCGCCCACCGGTCACCGTGTCCGGCGACGGCCTGCTGTTCCGCGCCACCACGAATGTGCCCGCCCGGGAATGACCGGCGGCCGGCCGGGCGCCGGGCACGGCCTGAGATCCGGCCGGCCTGGACCGGCTCAGGTGGACTCGCCGACCCCCGGCGCGGTGGGACCGACAAACCGGCGTGCCCTGCTGTAATGGCGTGCGACGCCAAGCCGAGGAGATCGGGTGAGCGCTACCTTTGACCGGTTGCGGCTGGAGTACGACTCGGAGACGCTCCGGGAGATGGTGCGGGTGCCAGACGAGCTGCGCGCCGCCCGCGCCGAGCTGACCGCCGAGTTGGACGGGGTCGACGAGAACACCGATCCGGCCGGCGTGGCTCGGCTGGCCGGCCAGCGGGCCACCGTGTCCCGGGCGCTCGGCGACCTGGACCTCGCCCTGGCCGACGCCGAACGGGCGCTGGCCGCGGCCGAGCGGACCGGCAACCTGCGGGTGCTGACGGTCACCCGGATCCGGCTCGCGCACGTCCACCAGTGGCGGGAGGAGTTCACCGACTCCAACGCGCTGTTCGCCCTGTGCATGGCTGACCTGGCCCGACTGCCCGACACGCTGCGGTCGTTCGTGCACCAGCACGCCGGCAAGAACTTCTACGACCAGCGCCGGTACGCCGAGGCGGCCGAGCAGTTCGCCGAGGCGCTCCGGCTGCGCGAGGGTGGGGACCCCGAACTGGTGGAGTCCAGCCGGCTCGGCCTCAAGGCCGCCCGCGAGCACCTGGAGCAGGCGTCCTGACCGGGCCGCTCCCCGGCCACCCGGCCACCCTGCGCCACCCCGACCGTGTTACCCCGACTGCGGACCCACCCGGCGGCGGAGGCTGTCGTCAACCCGGCGGGCCAACTCGTCGTCGGACAGTTCGGCCGGGCCGAGCGTCTCGGCCCCGGACCGCGGGTGCCCGCCGTCGGTCCAGTCCAGGTAGGCCATCCACTCGCCGGTGCCGGACAGCCGCAGTTGCTGGAGGACCACCCGGACGGCGTAACGGGTGCCGCGGACCTCGACCTGCAACGCGCCCTGTTCGGTACGGGTGGCCCGGGCGTCGTACCCGAGCGCGCACAGCAGCCCGGCCACGCCGTTGACCGAGGCGGGCAGGTCGGCCCGCTCGGGGGAGGCGACCGGCACCTGTTCCCAGGGCAGCGCGCACAGGAACCGGGCCTCGCCCGGGAACGTGGTGTCGGTGGCCGAGGGCGCCAGCGCGTCGCGGGCCAACGTGGCCACCTCGGCGACCGCGGCCAGCACCTGTTCGACCATGCCGAGTAACTGCTGCCGCCAGGCCGGGTCGTTCACGTCGTGGCCGACGGTCAGCGCGGCCTGTAGGTGCCGCCGGGCCGCCTCCACCTGCCTGGCCACCGCCGCGGCCTGGGCGCCGTCGCGTAGCCCCAGCGGCAGGACCGGTGGGTAGGACGGTGCGGTCGAGGGAAGCTCCGGCGGCATCGCGGCCTCACGCGGCTGGGGGACTGGGGATGAAACGCGGTGGTCGTGCGGGCTGGAGCCGTTAGGCGCGGCGGACTCGGGCACCACGAGGTGGTCGAAGGAGTGCCGCACCGCGGCCCGCTCGGCGGTGTCGGCCCCGGCCGGTGCGGCCGGTGGTGTTCCGGCCGCCGGCGTGTTGCCCGGTCGGTCAGCCAGCGACCTGCGGGCCGCCTCCAACAGTCCCCGTACGGTGTCGGCCCCCTCGGCGGCCCGGTCCAGCAGTCGGCCCACCTCGACCGCCGTGCGGGCGTTCTGGGTACCGGCGGCGCCGTGTCGGGAGCCGGCCACCGTGTACAGGTCGCCGGCCAGCGAGCGGCATCCGTCGGCCAGGTCGGCCACCGCCTCGGCCAGCCTGGACAGCCGGCGCCGCTGTTCCTCGCCGATCGGGTCCGCCGGGCCGGGGTGGGTGGCATGCCCCGTACCGCCGCGGGCCACGATCTCCGCGCCACCGGTCGGGCGGTCCGGTTCCGGGCGGTACCGCCCGGCGGGGTCGGCCCAGCCGGGGTCCGCCGGAACCGCTCCGTGCCGGGCCACCCGGCCGGGCGCGGCGGGGTCGGATCCGGTGTTCCACCCGTGGTCGGCGAACTGGCCGCGGCCGTCCGGGTCGGGGTCGACGTGCCGATCCCAGGGTGTGCCCGGGTGGAGGGCGGGTCCGGAGTCTGGTTGCCGGTGGGCGTCGGGAGCCTGCAGTTGGCCGGCGGCCGGGACCATGCCCGGCCAGCCGCGCTCGGCCACCACCAGTTCGGCCGAACCGCTGCGGGGCGGTTCCGGCCCCAGTGTGGTCCAGTCCGGTTGGGCTGGGTGGGCCGGTTGGGCCGACCAGTCCGGCTGCCATCCTGGTCCGTCCGTGGTCGGCGCGGGTTCGGCTGGTTCGTCCCACTCGGGGTGGGCCAGCGAGGGTTGGGTGGAGGCCGGCGACAGCCTGGTCGGCCGGGCCCACTCGGCCGGCAGGCCGTAGAGCGGGTAGGGAGCGGCCCCGCCGTCGGGGCCGGGCAGGTGGGACTGGCCATCGCCGTTGACGCCGTCCGGGCGGTCGGCCGGGTGTGCGGGCATGGACAGATCGGCATCCGCGAGGTAGTCCGGCCGGCGCGACTCGGTGGGCGCCGCGTGCCGGCCGCGCCGCCCGTTGCTCACGGCGTGTTCGAACGGTTCACTCACACCGACCGCCGCCTGGTCCGCCACACACTCCCGACCCCCTCGCCCGTGCCCGTCGGGCCGAAAACCTACCGCTGCCACCCCCTCGTGTCCCGGATGGGTGCGGTCCGCTGGAACACGATCAGGTGGGGTCGGCTCCCGCCCGCCCATCAGTCCCGGGGTTGAACCGGTCTCCAGCGCGCAGGAGAGCGCACCGAGGCGGTGCGCAAGGCCCCAGAGTCGCGGATAACGGGCGCACCGGTCAAGCCCGCTTCAGTCCTCCCGGGTGCCCGCCGGGTGTCTGGTCCCGTCGGACAACGCGGTGGGGCGACGCGGTGACGGGCGACAACCTTGACATCGCTGTGCTAATGTCTGCTCGCCATGCGGGACCCAGCGAATCCCTCACCGAACCACGTCCTCACCATCCAGGAGGCCGCGGAGACCACCGGGTGGTCCCCGCGGATGCTCCGTTACATCGGACGGATCGGACTGGTCGACACCCCCCGGTCCGACTCCGGCTACCGCCTCTACGGCGCGGCCGAGCTGCAACGCCTCCGTACCCTGCGCGAACTGCTGGCCAGTCATGACCTCGGGTTGTCCGATGTCGGCTTCGCCCTGCGGATGCGGCGGGACGCCAGCCTGCGGGCCGCGGTGTCCGACTGGCTGGACGCCGAGCCGGTGCGGCCGGACGGTGTTTCCGCGGCCGACTGGCTGTCCTGGGAACAGGACAAACACCAGCGACTGCTGGCCGCGGCCGCCGCGCCCCACCACGCCGACCCCTGTGCCGCACTCCACGACATCGAGGAGACCGAACCGCGATGACCACCACCGTGTCCACCGGTCAGTCCGAGGCCCGTCCGGGAAGCCCGGACCACAAGGTTGCCGACCTGTCCCTGGCCGCGTTCGGCCGCAAGGAGATCCAGCTCGCCGAGCACGAGATGCCCGGCCTGATGGCCGTTCGCGAGGAGTTCGCCGCTGCCCAGCCGCTGCGTGGCGCGCGGATCACCGGGTCGCTGCACATGACCGTGCAGACGGCCGTGCTGATCGAGACCCTGGTGGCCCTGGGCGCGCGGGTGCGCTGGGCGAGTTGCAACATCTTCTCCACCCAGGACCACGCGGCCGCGGCGGTCGCGGTCGGCCCCGAGGGCACCGCCGAGGCACCGGCCGGCGTGCCGGTGTTCGCCTGGAAGGGCGAGTCACTGGAGGAGTACTGGTGGTGCACCGACCAGGCGCTCGGCTGGCCCGGCGGGGAGGGTCCCAACATGATCCTCGACGACGGCGGTGACGCGACCCTGCTGGTGCACCGGGGGGTGGAGTTCGAGAAGGCCGGCGCGGTGCCCGACGCGGCCACCGCCGAGTCCGAGGAGTTCGCGGTGGTGCTCCGGCTGCTGGCCGGCTCGCTGGCCGACAACCCGCAGCGGTGGACCGCCATGGCCGGGGGCATCCGCGGGGTCACCGAGGAGACCACCACCGGCGTGCACCGGCTCTACGACATGCACCGGGCCGGCGGCCTGCTCTTCCCCGCCATCAATGTCAACGACTCGGTGACCAAGTCGAAGTTCGACAACAAGTACGGCTGCCGGCACTCCCTGGTGGACGGCATCAACCGGGCCACCGACGTGCTGATCGGGGGCAAGGTGGCCGTGGTGTGTGGGTACGGCGACGTCGGCAAGGGGTGCGCGGAGTCGCTGCGCGGCCAGGGCGCCCGGGTGATCGTCACGGAGATCGACCCGATCTGCGCGTTGCAGGCGGCGATGGACGGCTACCAGGTCGCCACCGTGGAGGACGTGGTCGGCACCGCGGACATCTTCGTCACCGCCACCGGTAACCGGGACGTCCTCACCGCCGGCCAGATGGCCAGGATGAAGCACCAGGCGATCGTGGGCAACATCGGGCACTTCGACAACGAGATTGACATGGCCGGATTGGCCCGGATCCCGGGTGTGAAGCGGATCAACGTCAAGCCGCAGGTGGACGAGTGGGCGTTCCCCGACGGCCACTCGGTCATCGTGCTGTCCGAGGGCCGGTTGCTCAACCTGGGTAACGCGACCGGACACCCGAGTTTCGTGATGTCCAACTCGTTCACCAACCAGGTGATCGCCCAGATCGAACTGTTCACCAAGCCCGAGCAGTACCCGCTGGACGTGTACACGCTGCCCAAGCACCTGGACGAGAAGGTGGCCAGGCTGCACCTGGCCGCGCTGGGCGTGCACCTCACCGAGCTCACCACCGACCAGGCCGCCTACCTGGGCATCCCCGTGGCCGGTCCGTACAAGTCAGACCACTACCGGTACTAGATTCCGGTGTCGCGGGGCCGACCGGGGGCCGACCGGGTGCCGGCCCCGCGACGGCGGCGGCCGGCGGCGGGAGGAGCGGGTGAGCGTGCGGCCCGGACATGAGGTGGCCGACCTCTCGCTGGCCGACCGCGGGGTGGAGCGGATCGGGTGGGCCGAGCGGGCCATGCCGGTGCTGGACCAGATCCGGCGGCGTTTCGCCGCCGACCGGCCGTTCCACGGCGTGCGGGTGGCCGCCTGCATGCACGTGACCACCGAGACGGCGAATCTGGTGCGCGCCATCGTCGCCGGGGGCGCCGAGGTCGCCCTGTGCGCGTCCAACCCATTGTCCACGCAGGACGACGTGGCCGCCGCCCTGGTAAACCGCCACGGGGTGAGCGTGTTCGCCCGGGCCGGCGTTGACACAGACGGGTACTACCGGCACATCCAGGCCGTCCTGGACAGCGGACCCGACCTGGT
>DASULA010000044.1:0-4292 GCA_036278435.1 Mycobacteriales bacterium
AATGCGGGAGATGCTGGCCATCACCGGGGCGATCAAGGGCGCCGGCCTGGGCAAGGACGTGCTGCTGCTCACCGACGGCCGGTTCTCCGGCGGCACCACCGGGCCGTGCATCGGGCACGTCGCGCCGGAGGCGGCCAACGGCGGGCCGATCGCGCTGGTCCACGACGGCGACCGGATCCGGCTGGACATGACCACCCGGCGGCTGGACCTGCTGGTCGACGAGGCGGAACTGGAACGCCGCCGGGCCGGCTGGAAGCCGCTCCCGTCGCGCTATGACACCGGCGTGCTCGGCAAGTACGCCAAGCTGGTCGGCTCGGCAGCAGCCGGCGCCGTCTGCGGCTGAGCCGGTTCCACGTGTGGTTTTCGCAAGAAAACCTCACGCCGTAACCGGTTACCCTTGATGTTTTCGCGAGAAAACCACACAGTGGGTCGGCTGGGCGCACCGGGCGACACCGGGTGTGGGGTCGGGCGTGGGGTCGGGAACCGTCGTCCCATCACGTGGGACGGCGGTTCCGTTTCAGTTGACTAACCGCGGTTGGACGGCCTAGCGTCTCGCTCATGCGTTTCATCCTCGTACTCACCTAGCGCGTCGACCCGCGCGTCGACGCGCAACCCCTCCGTGCGGAAGCACGAGGGGTTTTTTGTTGCCGCCTGCCCCGCCCAGATCGCCGTCCCACCCACCCGAAGGTTCTCCCATGGCGCAGACCACACCACCCACCGCAGACGAATCCTGCACCGGCGCGCAGGCGCTCGTTCGCTCGCTGGAGGCCGTCGGCGTCGACGTCGTCTTCGGCATCCCCGGCGGGGCGATCCTGCCCGCCTACGACCCACTGCTGGACTCGACCAAGGTGCGCCACGTGCTGGTCCGGCACGAGCAGGGCGCCGGCCACGCGGCGGTGGGTTACGCCCAGGCCACCGGCCGGGTGGGGGTCTGCATGGCCACCTCGGGCCCCGGTGCCACCAACCTGGTCACCCCCATCGCCGACGCCTACATGGACTCGGTGCCCATCGTGGCGATCACCGGCCAGGTGCCGCGCAACCTGATCGGCACCGACGGGTTCCAGGAAGCCGACATCTGCGGCATCACCCTGCCCATCACCAAGCACAACTTCCTGGTCCAGGACGTCTCCGAGGTGGCCCGGACCATCGCCGAGGCGTTCCACATCGCCTCCACCGGGCGGCCCGGCCCGGTCCTGGTCGACCTGCCCAAGGACGTGCTCCAGGCCCGCACGCCGTTCAGTTGGCCACCCGCCCTGGAACTGCCCGGTTACCGTCCGGTGCTGCGCCCGCACGGCAAGCAGGTGCGCGAGGCCGCCAGGCTGATCGCCTCGGCCCGACGCCCGGTGCTCTACGTCGGCGGCGGCGTGCTCAAGGCCCGCGCCTCGGCCGAACTGCTCCGGCTCGCCGACCTGACCGGCATCCCGGTCGTGACCACCCTGATGGCCCGCGGCGCGTTCCCGGACAGCCACCGCCAGCACCTGGGCATGCCGGGCATGCACGGCACCGTGACGGCGGTCACCGCGTTGCAGAAGTCCGACCTGATCGTGGCCCTGGGCGCCCGGTTCGACGACCGGGTCACCGGCAAGCTGTCCACCTTCGCGCCGGACGCGGCCATCGTGCACGCCGACATCGACCCGGCCGAGATCTCCAAGAACCGGGTGGCCGACGTGCCGATCGTGGGCGACTGCAAGGAGGTCCTCACCCAACTCGTGGCCGCCGTGCAGGCCGAACACGACGCCGGCCACCGGGCCGACCTGACCGGCTGGTGGAGGATGCTCGACGCCTGGCGCTCGACCTACCCGCTGGGCTACGAGTGGCCGGCCGACGGATCGCTGTCACCGGAGTACGTGATCGAACGGCTCGGCGCCATCGCCGGCCCCGAGGCGATCTACGTGGCCGGCGTCGGCCAGCACCAGATGTGGGCGGCCCAGTTCATCTCATATGAGAACCCGCACACCTGGCTGAACTCCGGCGGGCTGGGCACGATGGGATACGCCGTGCCCGCGGCCATGGGCGCCAAGATGGGCATGCCCGACTCGGTGGTGTGGGCCATCGACGGCGACGGCTGCTTCCAGATGACCAACCAGGAACTGGCCACCTGCGCCCTGGAAGGAGTGCCGATCAAGGTCGCCGTGATCAACAACGGCAACCTGGGCATGGTCCGCCAGTGGCAGACGCTCTTCTACGACGAGCGGTACTCCAACACCAACCTGGGCACGCACAAACACCGGGTGCCCGACTTCGTGAAGCTGGCCGAGGCGCTCGGCTGCGTCGGCCTGCGCTGCGAGAGCCGCGAGGACGTCGACGCGGTGATCGCCAAGGCCATGGAGGTGGTCGACGCGCCGGTCGTGGTCGACTTCGTGGTCGGCCAGGACGCCCAGGTCTGGCCGATGGTGCCGGCCGGCACCAGCAACGACGAGATCCTGGCCGCCCGGGACGTCCGGCCGGTCTTCGACGACGAGAACGGCGCGCTGTAACCACCCCCGCACATTCAGCAGACCCCAAGGACCGAACTGATGAACAAGCACACGCTGTCCGTGCTGGTGGAGAACAAGCCCGGGGTCCTGGCCCGGGTCTCCGGGCTGTTCAGCCGGCGCGGATTCAACATCGACTCGCTGGCGGTCGGACCCACCGAGCACCCCGAGATCTCCCGCATGACCATCGTGGTCAACGTGGACGAACTCCCGCTGGAGCAGGTCACCAAGCAGCTCAACAAGCTGGTGAACGTGATCAAGATCGTGGAGCTGGACTCCGAGCAGTCCGTGCAACGGGAACTGCTGCTGGTCAAGGTCCGGGCCGACACCCAGTCACGAGGTCACGTGCTGGAGACCGCGCAGTTGTTCCGGGCCAAGATCGTGGACGTTGGCCCCGAGGCGGTCACCATCGAGGCGACCGGCACGTCGGACAAGCTCGACGCCCTGCTCCGGGTGCTCGAACCGTTCGGCATCAAGGAGGTCGTGCAGTCCGGCATGGTCGCGATCGGCCGTGGCGCCCGTTCCATCACCGGTTCCACCCTGCGCCCGGTGGAGCGGCACACCGCCTGACCGCCGGATTTCCCTCACCTCCATCAATACCAGCACCACCCGAACCAGCACCCACCAGAGAGGACACTCCAACCCGATGGCCGCTGAGATCTTCTACGACGGCGACGCCGACCTGACCCTCATCCAGGACCGCGCCGTCGCGGTGCTCGGGTACGGCAGCCAGGGACACGCGCACGCCCTGTCCCTGCGTGACTCCGGAGTGGACGTGCGGGTAGGCCTGCCCGAAGCCTCCCGGAGCCGGGACAAGGCCGAGTCCCAGGGACTGCGCGTGCTCACCCCCGCCGAGGCCTGTGCCGAGGCCGACCTGATCATGGTGCTGGCGCCCGATACCGTGCAGCGCAGCCTCTACGCCGAAGCCATCCAGCCGAACCTCACCGAAGGTGACGCGCTGTTCTTCGGGCACGGCTTCAACATCAGGTTCGGCCTGATCACCCCGCCGCCGGGAGTCACCGTCGCGATGGTCGCGCCCAAGGGTCCCGGCCACCTGGTGCGCCGCCAGTTCAACGACGGCAAGGGAGTCCCGGTCCTGGTCGCGGTCGAGCAGGACCCCACCGGCACCGGCCTGGCCCTCGCCCTGGCCTACGCCAAGGCCATCGGCGGCACCCGCGCCGGCGCCATCCGGACCACCTTCACCGAGGAGACCGAAACCGACCTGTTCGGCGAGCAGGCCGTGCTCTGCGGCGGCGCGTCCGCCCTGGTCATGGCCGGGTTCGAAACCCTCGTCGACGCCGGCTACCAGCCCGAGGTGGCCTACTTCGAGTGCCTGCACGAACTCAAACTCATCGTCGACCTGATGTACGAGGGCGGAATCGCCCGGATGCGCTACTCGGTGTCTGACACCGCCGAATACGGTGACCTCACCCGCGGGCCCCGGATCATCTCCCCGGCCGTCCGCCAGGAGATGGGCCGCATCCTCGCCGAGATCAAGGACGGCACCTTCGCCCGCGAGTGGGTCGCCGAGGACGACGCCGGCCGACCCAACTTCACCAAGCTCGCCGACGAGGGCCAGCAGCACCGGATCGAACAGGTCGGATCCCACCTGCGCGACCTCATGTCCTGGGTAGACCGCCCCATAACCGAAACCGCCTGACGCCGGGCGCCAGGTGCACGCTGGCGGCGTTGTCGGGACGCTTGTGTGCGTTGCACACGGCGCGCCCCTCCGCCTTGCCAGCGCACACCTGGCATCCCGGCGTCCCGGTGAGGCGCCACACGGACGCTGGCGGCGTTGTCGGGACGCTTGTGTGCGTT
>DASULA010000045.1:0-7991 GCA_036278435.1 Mycobacteriales bacterium
CCAGGCCGGGGCGCAGTCCGTTGGAGATGGCCAGTCCGGGGATGGGGGAGCGGACCGAGGAGGACAGCACGAAGGCCAACGCACCGCCGGTCTCCAGCCGGGTCGCCACCACCCGGGCCAGCCGCACCGCGCCGAGGAACACCGACTCGAACGCGGCCCGCCAGTGCTCGTCGGTGCTGTCCAGCACCGACCCGGGCGGCGGCCCGCCCACGCTGATCAGTGCCCCGTCAATGCGGCCGAACCGCCGCTCGGCGGCCTCCACCAGCCGGGCCGGTGTGCCCGGGTCGGCGTTGTCGGCCATGATGCCCTCGGCCGAGGCCGTCCCCAACCGCTCCACCGCGGCCCGCACGTTGCCACCGTGACGTGAGGAGACCACCACCCGGGCTCCGTCGGCCACCAGTGCCCCGGCGGCGGCCCGGCCCAGGCCGCAGGTGGCGCCGGTGACGATGAAGACGCGGTCGCGCAGGCCCAGATCCATGTTCGGCATCCTGGCATACCGGCCGAAGGTGCCCGGGCCGGTACCGGCGACGCGGTGGACGACCGCGGTGTACCGGCCGGCTACGGCCGCTCCCCGCCGCTGTCGGTGTGCGCTGGCAGGTCCGCGACCGCCTGGCTGGCCCGGTCCAGCAGTGCCGACGGGTCCTCGCCGGTGAGCCGGTCCCGCAGCACCGCCCAGAAGTCCGGCCCGGGCGCGGCCTCCAGCCGGACCGGTGCGCCGCCGGCCCAACCGGCGCGCAGGCACAGCCGCCACGAGTGCAGGCAGGTGCGGTCCCCGCGTGCCGCGGCCGAGCGGTCGAACAGCGGATCGCCGTTGACCGGATGGCCGATCCAGGCGAGGTGGACCCGGATCTGGTGTCGGCGCCCGGTGACCGGCCGGACCACCAGCAGGGTGCGCTCGCCGTCGGTCCACACCATCGCGAAGGTGGTCAGCGACGGGTAGGTCCTGGTGTGTGAGTAGGCGTCTGACGGCGGCACCGACCACCGGCGGCCGGTCGGATCGGCGGTGATGCTGTCGCGCTGCGCGGCGACTCGGACCCGTCCACTTGACGCGGTGAGCAGGGGCAGGTCGATGGTGCCGTGCGAGGGCAGTCCGGACGACCGCGTGACGGCCAGGTACACCTTGTCCACCGTGCGCCGGGTGAACTGGCGGGTGAGGTCGGCGTGCGCGCTCAGATCCTTGGCGAAAAGCACCGCCCCGGAGGTCACCTTGTCGATGCGGTGGACCGGGAACAGCCGCTCACCGGCGTCCTGGGCCAGGCGGACCAAATCGGTGCTGTGGCGCTCGCCCATGACCGAGATGCCCGGCGGCTTGTTCAACGCCAGAACCGCCTCGTTGTCCAGGATCACCAGTTCGTCGCGGAACCGGTTCCATCCCGTCACGAGCTAGTGGTCCTTCCAGCGTGGGGCAACGGTGCAGCGCGGCCGGGAATATATCTCACGCCACCGCCCCCCGGCCGCGCCGCACCGCCGTTCGGATCAGCCGGCCGGGCGGATCTGCCCCACCAGCCCGTGCTGGCCGCCCTGCGGACCGGCGGAGAACCACACCGCGTCGACGCCGCCGGTGGTGGCCGTGCCGGGCAGGAGTCCGCGCAGCCCGTCGATGACCAGCGGGCGGCGGTGGGTGTCGGTGAGCGGACCCTGGAAGCGGCCCGACCGGGTGCTGAACACGTTGATCCGACCGTCGCCGAAGTTACCCACCAGCAGGTCACCGGCGAACGGGCCGAAGCTGGCTGGTGCGATCGCCAACCCCCACGGCGCGTTCAGCGCGTGACCCGAGGCGACCCGCCGCACGTGCTGGCCGAAGTCGGTGAACGCGTCGACGAACCCGAGTTCGCGACCGGTCACCGGGTTGGACCCGCTGGCGTCGTGCCGGGCGTAGGCCACGTACACGGTGTCGCCCGCGGTCATCACGTCGAAGGGCGCGAAACCCGCCGGCACGTGCCGGTCGGTGAAGAACGTCGAGGGCAGCGACAGCCGCTGGAACGCGTGGTCGAACACATCGATGCGGCCGTTGCGGAAGTCGGTGGCCAGCAGGAAGTGCCCCAGCGGGGTGTCCCACCGGGCCAGGCCGGTGAAGACCGCGCCGTCCACGTGGGTCTGGGTGATCGCCGGCCCGGGGGTGAGCTGCGGGTTCCAGGCGGACAGGTCGCCGTTCTGGTTGACGAAGATGAACGCCGACGGGCCGGTGCCGCCCGAGCCGGTGACCACGAAGTCGGGTGTGCCGTTGAACGTCTGACCGGTCGGCGTGCCGTTGGGGATCGGCACCCTGAGCACCTTGGTCACCGCCGCGCCGCCCACGCCGCCGGCGTAGAGGGTGGACACCCCGGTGGCGTTGTCGTTGACCCACAGCGGCGTGGTGGGGCCGAAGGTCATCCCCCAGGCGTTGACCACATCCGGGTCGGTCAGCGGCGCCCGGCCGGCCTGGTCGGACACCAGGTCCACCTCGCTGAAGGCGGGCCTTCCCCCCGGCCCCCTGCCGTGGCCGTCACCGTGCCCGGAGGCGAGTGCCTCGGGTGCCACCGCGGCGAGCGCCCCAGCGGTCAGTGCGGCGATTACCGCATAACGGGTATAACGCCCATTGATCCGGCGTAAGTGACTCATCGTCCCTCCCGAAATCAGCCGGGGGGACGAATGGAATCGCCCATTGGCGGATACGAGCAGCACCCGCCCCAGGTTCAGGTTCGCCCGCGGATGGCATGGCGATCGTCCGGCGGGCGGCTCCTACTCGCGCGCGGTGAGGACGCAGAACTCGTTGCCCTCCGGGTCGGCCAGCACCACGACCCTCCCGCCGATGGCCTCCGCCCACCAGCGGCCCTGCACGCTCGGGTCCGCCGAGTCGGTGAACCGCGAACCACCAGCTCGACCGCCAGGTCGAGACTGGAATCCTCACCCTTCAGGGCGAGGAGGAGGTCAACACGCTGTACCACCGCACACCCACATCGGCCTCCATGCCCGTCTCAACGCTGAGACAGCAGGATAGGGCCACCCAACGACAGTCGGCGTCCGGCGGATGGTGGGGCCGCGATGTCCGAACATCCCGCGGCCCCACCATCCCAACCCCGATCGCGCAGGGAGGTGGCCGGCCAGCTCCCTGCCGCTCGTGGCCCGGCCGCGGCCCCGGTGCGAGTCAGGCGGTTCCGGGGCGCGAGCCGGTCACCGGCTCACACGGTCGGCACCGGTGGCCGGTTCAGCCCGCCGGCGGGCGCCCGCAGTGGCGGTCAACGGTTCCGAAGCGACCGAAGCACGTACTGCATGATCCCGCCGTGGCGGTAGTAGTCCGCCTCGCCCGGCGTGTCGATCCGGACCACCGCGGCGAACCGTTTCCCGTCGGCGTTGACCGTGACCTCCGACGGGATCCCGCCCTCGTTGATCTCGGCGATCCCGGAGATGTCGAACGTCTCCTCGCCGGTGAGCCCGAGCGTCTCGGCGTTCTCCCCGTCCCGGAACTCGATCGGCAGCACGCCCATCCCGATCAGGTTCGACCGGTGGATCCGCTCGAACGACTCGGCCAGCACCGCCCGCACGCCCAGCAGCATGGTGCCCTTGGCGGCCCAGTCCCGCGACGAACCCGAGCCGTACTCCTTGCCGGCCAGCACGATCAGCGGGACGCCCTCGTCGGCGTAGCGCATGGCCGCGTCGAAGATGGTCATCTCCTCGCCGTCGGGCAGGTGACGGGTGACGCCGCCCTCGGTGCCCGGCGCGAGCTGGTTGCGCAGCCGGATGTTGGCGAACGTGCCGCGGATCATCACCTCGTGGTTGCCGCGCCGGGAGCCGTAGGAGTTGAAGTCGCGCCTGGATATCCCGTGCCCGGTGAGGTACAGCCCGGCCGGCGAGTCGGACTTGATCGCGCCGGCCGGTGAGATGTGGTCTGTGGTCACCGAGTCACCGAGCCTGGCCAGCGCCCTGGCACCGGCGATGTCGGTCACCAGGTCGGGCTCGGCGCCCATGCCGTCGAAGTACGGCGGCTTGCGCACGTAGGTCGAGGCCGGATCCCACTCGAAGATGTCACCGGAGGGGGTGGGAAGCTCCCGCCACCGCTCGTCACCGGTGAACACGTCGGAGTAGTCCTCGGTGAACATCCGCGAGGCGATGGCCGACTCGACCACCTGCGCGATCTCCTGACCGGTCGGCCAGATGTCGGCCAGGTAGACCGGTCTGCCGTCCGGGTCGGTGCCCAGCGGTTCGGTGGTCAGGTCGACGTCCATCGTTCCGGCCAGCGCGTAGGCCACCACCAGCGGCGGTGAGGCCAGGTAGTTCATGCGGACGTCGCCGTTGATGCGACCCTCGAAGTTCCGGTTGCCCGACAGCACCGACACCACCGCCAGGTCGGCGCGGCCGACCGCCTCGGAGACCGGTTCGAGCAGCGGGCCGGAGTTGCCGATGCAGGTGGTGCAACCGTAGCCGACCAGGTAGAAGCCGAGCTTTTCCAGGTAGGGCGTCAGGCCGGCCCGGTCGTAGTAGTCCATGACCACCTTGGAACCCGGCGCCAGGCTGGTCTTCACCCACGGCTTGCGGGTCAGCCCGCGCTCCACCGCCTTCTTGGCAAGCAGCGCCGCGCCGATCATCACCGACGGGTTCGAGGTGTTCGTGCACGAGGTGATCGCCGCGATCACGACCGAGCCGTGGTCGACCTCGGTGCGGGTGCCGTCGTCCAGTTGCACCGCGGTGGGGTGGCGGGGGCGACCGTTGTGGGTCGGGGTGGGCACGTCGCTGGCCGGGAACGAGTCGGCCGAGGACGAGTCGACGCTGGCGCCGTCAGTGGCGAAGTCGCGCACCGCCTGCCGCCAGCCCTGCTTGGCCTCCGACAGCGGAACCCGGTCCTGCGGCCGGCGAGGCCCGGCGATCGACGGCACGATGGTGGACAGGTCCAGTTCCAGTCGCTGGGAGTAGGCCGGCTCGTGGTCCGGGTCGTGCCAGAGCCCCTGCTCCTTGGCGTAGGCCTCCACCAAAGCCACCCGCTCGGCCGGCCGTCCGGTGAACCGCAGGTAGCGGATCGTCTCGGCGTCGATCGGGAAGATCGCGCAGGTCGAGCCGTACTCCGGGCTCATGTTGCCGATGGTGGCCCGGTTGGCCAGCGGCACCGCGGCCACCCCCGGGCCGTAGAACTCCACGAACCTGCCGACCACGCCGCGCCCGCGCAGCATCTCGGTGATGGTGAGCACCAGGTCGGTGGCGGTCGCCCCGTCGGGCATCTCGCCGGTGAGCTTGAAGCCGACCACGTTCGGGATGAGCATGCTCACCGGCTGGCCCAGCATGGCCGCCTCGGCCTCGATGCCGCCGACACCCCAGCCGAGCACGCCGAGCCCGTTGACCATCGTGGTGTGCGAGTCGGTGCCGACCAGGGTGTCGGGGTACGCCTGGTTGTCGCGGGTGAACACGACCCGGGCCAGGTACTCGATGTTCACCTGGTGCACGATCCCGGTGCCCGGCGGGACGACCCGGAAGTCGTCGAAGGCGGTCTGCCCCCAGCGGAGGAACTGGTACCGCTCCCGGTTGCGCTGGTACTCCAGCTCGACGTTGCGGGCGAAGGAATCCGGCGCGCCGAACAGGTCGGCGATCACCGAGTGGTCGATGACCAGCTCGGCCGGCGCCAGCGGGCTGATCCTGGCCGGGTCGCCGCCCAGATCGCGCATGGCCTCGCGCATGGTGGCCAGATCCACCACCGCCGGAACCCCGGTGAAGTCCTGCATGACCACCCGGGCCGGGGTGAACTGGATCTCGGTGGTCTGCCGGGCGGTCGGATCCCACTGCGCCAACGCCCGCACGTCCTGCGCGGTGACGTTGGCGCCATCCTCGTTCCTGAGCAGGTTCTCCAGCAGGATCCGCAGGCTGAAGGGCAGCCGTCGTTCGGCGTCCACGGTGTCCAGCCGGAAGATCTCGTAGGACGCCTCGCCTACCCGCAGTGAGCCACGGGCGCCGAAGCTGTCCCGGTCGGCAGCGCCAGTCACCGTCGATCTCCTCTCCGTTTTGGAACCATCCTTCCGCACAGCCGGTCGAGTATGCCCCCGACCCGGGAGTGATCCTGCCGATAGCGGGCATGGTCACGATGTAGCGTCGGGGGGTGCCGACAGTGACTGGTGTCGAACAGGTCGCGGGCTGGGTCCGGGCCGCGCGTGCGGTGACCGTGCTGACCGGCGCGGGTATTTCCACCGACAGTGGAATCCCGGACTTCCGTGGCCCTCGCGGCGTGTGGACCCGCGACCCGTCCGCACAGCGATTCGTCACGATCGACGCATACGTCACCGACCCGGAGGTCAGGCGCAGGGCCTGGCAGGGGCGCCGGAACCACCCGGCCCGCACGGCCCGGCCGAATGCGGCGCACCGCGCTCTGGTCGACCTGGAACGCTCCGGCCGGCTGCGCGCCGTGCTCACCCAGAACATCGACGGCCTGCACCAGAAGGCCGGCAACGACCCGGCCCTGGTGGCGGAGTTGCACGGAAGCCTGGCCGAGGTGGTCTGCCTGTCCTGCGCGGAACGTAGCCCAATGACCCTGGCCCTGGATCGGGTGGCCGGCGGCGAGGCCGATCCGCCCTGCCTGAGCTGTGGCGGGATCCTCAAGTCGGCCGTGGTGTTCTTCGGCGAGTCGCTGGACCCGGGCGTGTTCGCCGCGGCGCGCCGGGCCGCGCTGGACTGTGACCTGTTCCTGGCCGTGGGGACATCGCTCACGGTGGCCCCGGCGTCGGAATTACCGGGGCTGGCCGCGTCCGCGCGGGCCCGGGTGGTGATCGTCAACGCCGAGCCCACGCCCGTGGACGGGCTGGCCGACGCGGTGCTGGCCGAACCGGTTGGGGAGGCACTCCCGGCGATCCTGAGTCCGACCACGTCTGGTTAACTCGCCGTCTGGCCGGCACGCGAGCGGGTACCACAGGTCCGATCGGGACATCACGCAGTCTGGAGAGATCATGGCGGTTGCGGAAACCTCGGTCCGGCATTCGCCGGAGTCCGCCGAGGTGACCGAGGTGGAGGCCCGCGAGCGGCGCTGGCGGCGGATCCGCCGGCGGGCCGTGATCGCCTACGGCGTGCTACTCGCGCTGTTCGTGCTGCTGGTGGGAGTCCCCACCGACCGCGAGGGACTGCTGCTGTGGATCGTCGCCGGACTGGGGATCCGCTGCCTGGGCCGGGGCTGGCGGTCCTTCGGCCGGGTGCTGCTGGACTGGTTGCCGTTCACCGCCGTGCTGGTCGTCTACGACTACACCCGCGGCTTCGCCGACGGGCTGGGCATGCCCATCCACGTCCGCCAGCCGGCCGACGCCGACCTGTGGATGTTCCACGGCGTGCTACCCACACAGTGGTTGCAACAACACTTCTACACCCCTGGCGTGGTGCACTGGTACGACGCAGCGGTGACCCTGGTGTACACCTCGCACTTCGTGGCCACCCCGGTGGTCGCCGCGGTGTTGTGGCTGCGCAACCGGCACGAGTGGACCCGGTTCATCAGTCGGGTCATCGCGTTGGCCTTCGTCGGGGTGTCGGTGTACATCCTGTACCCGGCCGCGCCGCCGTGGTTCGCCGCCCGCGACGGGGTGATCGACCCGGTGGCCCGGCTCACCGGGCGGGGGTGGACCGAACTGGGCCTCAACCACGCCGGCCAGGTGCTGTCCAAGGGGCAGGCGGCGGTCAATGTGGTCGCGGCCATGCCCTCACTGCACACCGCGTACGCCACGCTGATCACGCTGTACTTCATCGGCCGGATCCCGTGGTGGGGGCGGCTGCCACTGGCCTGTTACCCGCTGGCGATGGGCGCGGCGCTGGTGTACTCCGGCGAGCACTACGCGGTGGACGTGTTCGCCGGCTGGGTCACCGGCGCCGCGGTCGCGGTGGCCTCCACGGCCGTCGAGCGGCGCCTGGCCGCCCGGCGCCGATCCCGGGCCGGAACCCGACCGGCGATGGCCGAACCCGCCGGCGGCCCGGCGCCGGAGGTGGCGGTGTTGGGCGCGGGCACATCGCCGGCCGTGATCGACCGAACCCGGTCGGATCGGGCTGACGGGCGC
>DASULA010000046.1:0-30165 GCA_036278435.1 Mycobacteriales bacterium
GAGGATCCGCTTCACCGCCGTGCACCGCTGGCCGGAGTTGGCGTACGCGCCGCGGGCGGTGATACGTGCCGCCGCGGCCAGGGCGGCGTCGGCGAGCACGACGACCGGGTCGTTGCCGCCCAGTTCCAACACCCGCCGGCGGTACCCGGCCAGTTCCGCGACGCGCCGGCCGACCCGGGCGCTGCCGGTGAAGGCCACCAGGTCCGCGTGCGGGTCGGTGATCATGGCCTCCCCGATCTCCGCCGGGTCGCCGGTCACCACCTGGAGCATCTCGGGAGGCAGGCCGGCGTCGTAGAGCACGTCAGCGAAGGCGAGCGCGCTCAACGGTGTCCGTTCCGACGGCTTGAGCACCATCCGGTTGTTGGTGGCCACGGCGGGCGCCACCTTGTGCACCACCTGGTTGAGCGGATGGTTGAACGGGGTGATCGTGCAGATGACCCCGAGCAGCGGCTCGCGCAGGGTCAGGATCTGACGGGACTGGGCGGGTTCGGTCACGTCGCAGGGGAAGATCCGCCCGTCGTCGACGAGCGCCTCGTTCGCGGCGAACAGCAGCACCTCACAGGCCCGGTCCACCTCGTGCCAGGTGTCCTGGAGGCACAGGCCGGACTCCAGGGTGATCAGCCGGGCCCACTCGTCGCGGGCGGCCAAGATCGCCTCCCGGGCGTTCATCAGGATCTGGTAGCGCTGCCGCCGGGTCAGCGAGGCGCGGAACCGTCCGGCGATCTCGAACGCCTGCCGCACCTGCTCGGGCGTGGCCCGCACGGCGCTGCCCACGAGCTGGCCGGTGTAGGGGTAGCGGACCTCGATCCGGCGGTCGCCGGGCACCGTCGCGCCGCCGATGCGCAGCCCCTCGTGCCGGGCCGGAGCGACCGGCGGCGCCCCGCTGTCGGTCGCCACCGGTGCCGGGTTCATCGGGGCGCCCCGCCGGCCCGGACCCGGCGCGCCGACGAGCCGTCCAGCGCCTGGTCGAGCACCGGCCGCAGCACCTCCTCGGCACCGGGTTCCCACACCCGGTCCACCGGCAGTTCCAACCGCTCGGCCAGCGCACGTGGGTTCTGCCGGAACGCGCCGACCAGTCTGGGCTCCACCCCCAGGCCGCGCAGCCGGCGCAGTCCCTCCAGCGCGCCCATCGCGTCGTTGACCATCATCAGGACCTGGCCGCCCGCCTCGACCAGCGCGGCGAGCGCGTCGGGGGCCCGCGCCTCCAGGAGGTCCCCGCCGATCTCCACCACGATCAGGTCGGCTCGGGCGTCGCAGTGCGCGACCAGCGCGCGCAGCACCGCGCGGAACTGCCACACCGGGACCCGGTACGTCGAGGCCAGGCCCGCGTCGACGAAGTCGGTGACCACGTCGTAGCCGGCGTCCCGGTAGCTCAGCACATCCTTGGCCCGGCCGGTACCGCATGCTTTGACCGCCGCGGTGCGCAGGCCGGGCCGGTGCGCCCTGGCCGCCTCGTTCACACCGCACACCAGGGTGGTCTTGCCCGTCTCGGCCGAGGTGCCGCAGACGACCAGCAGCGGCGCGGCCGACCGCACCGGCCCGTCACCTCCGGGCCGGACCAGAGGGGCGTCGGCGAGGTTGAGCCCGCCGCCATCGGGACCGGTCGGGAACGCCACCACCTCCATCGGCATCGCTTGGTGGCGGTAGTACCGGGGCACCGAGGTGCAGGTCGCCACCAGGCCGCCCTGGGCGAGCAGGTCCAACCGGTCGCCGGCCCGCACCGGACCGGCTGGAATCTCCCCGAACAGGTTGGTCCCCGACCGGCGAGTGGCGCACACGGCGAGGATCACCTGGCCCCGGCGCAGCCGCACGGCGGCGCCGCGCTCGTCCTCGACGTGGTCGTACGCGCCGACCTCGGACAGACAGCGGACCAGCACCAGATCCCCGTCCCGGACGGCCGGGACGGCCGGCGCGAGCCGGACCGGCTCGGCCAACAGCGCCGACGGGTTGCGTACGCAGGAGGAGATCAGCGTGACCGGCTGGCCGCCGATCCGCCTGTCCGCACCGTTCATCCCGGCCCCCACTCCGATCCCGATGGCCGGTCAGTCCCCGGCCAGCGCGACGAGCTGGACCGCGGAGACGTTCTGCTGTTCGACCTGGCGGATCGAGGCGACCGCGCTGTCCAGCGAACGCGTCGCCTCCCGTTCGTCCTGCTCGCCCATCAGGGTGTCCAGCTCCCGCTGAAGCCGTTCGCAGGTGGCCGCCACGTCGGCTGGTGCCGCGCCGGTCACCGCCGGTCCGTCCGTCCCGCTGTCGTTCTGGTCCTGGCTGGTCATGGTGGTTCTCCTCTCTGGTTGCGCGGACAGGCCCGGCTCAGGCCACCGTCACGCTCCACAGCTCGCGCGGGTTGACCGCGGCCGAGTCCCCGGTGCCGTGCTCGCCGACGACAGTGCGCCGCCCGTGCCCGAACCTGTTGTTGTCGATCAGGAGCAGGTCGCCGGCCTGCATCGGGAAACAGACCTGGTGCGCCGGATCGGCGGCGGCCCGCACCAGGTACTCCAGCGACCGCCGATAGGTCTCCGGGTCCGGGAACTGGTCCGCGATGCCGGGCAGCTTGTCCAGCAGGTCCTGCTTCAGCCGGACCCCCACGTCGTAACGGCTGGTCGCGTCGGGCAGTGGGTAGCACAGCGGCAGGTCAGCCAGCTCCTCCCGGACGTTGTTCGCCTGGAACCGCAGCGGCGTGCCGGAGAGCCGGGCGAAGTGCTCGCCGAAGACCTCGCCGTCGCGCTCGGCGAGGCGGGTGAGCAGGTGCTCCCAGCGGAGCACCACCGACTCACCGCGCTGCCCCTCGGGGCTGTCCCGCCAGCCCGGGTCGACCATCAGCATGGCGAAGTAGGCCGGCCGCGGTGCCCTCCAGGAGCGGGCCGAGTGGGGCCGCAGCTCGCCGGCGACGTAGTGCACCGAGTGCGTGGTGTACTGGCCCTTCCGCTTGTAGCGGACCCGGTTGATCTGCGGCCGGGGGGCGTCGGCGTCCAGGTCGCTGCGCGACGAGTAGTTCGGCAGTGGCTCGCCGAAGTGACCGAGGAAACCCAGGTAGGCGTCCGGCTCGGTGGGGAAGTTCCGCACCAGGCAGGCGCGGCTGCGCGCCAGCGTCCGCCCGACCTCGGCCGCGGTGTCCTCCAGCGACCGGCCGTTGGCGTCGACGAGTTCCTCGACGATTGTCTGCGTACTGAGACCAGGTGAGCCCACGGTCGGGTCTCCGTTCCTCGAAGGTCATCCAGCCCCGGTCGGGGCGGCGGTCGGGGCGTCGGTCGCCAGCCGATCGGCGAGCCGCCTCGCCTCCGGCCCGTCGGGGTCGGCGCGCAGCAACAGCGACGTGTAGGCCAGCGTGGTGAGCCGGTCGCTGCCGGGGCCGTGGGCGTGCGGCCTGAGCAGTGCGATCGCCTCGTCGGCCCGGTCACGGCGGGCCAACAGGTTGGCCAGCTCGACCCGGACGTCGTGCTGGTCGGCGTTGCCGGCCAGGCTCTGCCGGTACAGCGCCTCGGCCGACTCGGGGTCACCCATCGACCTGTCGGTGAACCGGGCGAGCCGGCCCAGGGTGTAGGAGTGTCCGGGTCGCTCGGCCAGGGCGCGGCACATCAGTTGGTGGCAGCCCACCGGGTCGTCCCGGTGCTCCCAACGGAACATCGCGTAGGTGCAGAGGGTCCGCGGGTGTCGCGGATCCAGTTCGCTCGCCAGCCGGTACCGAGTCTCGGCGTAGTCCAGGTCGTGCCGCTTGTGCTGGGCGAACAGCGCGAAATTAGTGTGCACCCGGGCGTGGCGGGTCGCTGCCGGCACCGGCCGGCCCGCGGCCCGTTTCTGATCGTCGGGCTGCCAGTGGACCTTCTCGGTCCACAGCGCGAGCAGCCGCAGGTCGCCGGCCGCGTCCGGGTACCGTGCCCGGATCTCGGCCAGGCCGACCGGGTCGGGCCGGGCGGACAGGTAGCCCAGCCGTTCCATCGTGTCCCACTCGGACAGGGTGATCAGTTCCTTGAGGTCCTCGGGGTAGTCGGGACGGGTGCGGGTGCGGTTCACCAGGACGTCGGCGTCCGGTTCCCCCGGCCGGGCATCCTCGCCGATGAGCCGCAGGAACCGGTCGAAGTCCTCGGCGAGCCGCTCCTGTCGCCCAACGAAGTCGATCTGGTGTCCGGGCGCTCCGATGTAGGACGCGTAGATGTTGCCCAGCGCCCCCGGCAGAATCGTCACCGCGCGTCGGACGAACGTCTGGAAGTCCCCGCTCTGGCAGTGCCGGTCCAACTCGTATCCGGGCCGCCAGCCTCTCTCCATCCGGTATGCCCAGTAGGAGCGGTACCACTCGATCGGGTCGCGGACGAAGGCGCCGACGAACCGGTAACGGTCCCGCTCGTAGTGGCCGAGCAGGTCGTGGTCGCGCATCGCCGGGTCACCGACGTACTCCGCGTCCAGACCATCCCGCCGTACCTTCTCCCGGATCCAGGTGCTCCCGGTCTTCGGGGTCAGCAGCAGCAGCGCGTTGGCGCGCGGGAAGTACAGGGCCATCAGTCCTCCTCCGTCATCGCCGGCTCCGCGGGCGCACGGCGGGTGGGGGTCGCCGTTCGGCCGGCCACGGCGCGAAAGCGCAGCGCCAGGCCGGGCAGGTCCCGCGGCACCCGCGGCAGCCCGGACGGGTGGCCGGCGGCGATCCGGCAGTGGACCAGCACCGGACCCCCGGTCGTGGCCAGCGCCTCGGCCAGTGCGGCGCTCACCGCGTCGACCCCGGCGCAGCGCCACACCGCGCGGTAACCCAGCCCCCGGGCGACCGAGGCCAAATCGGCGCCGCCGATGTTGGTGCGCTGCCCACCGGTCGACTCGTGCATCCCGTTGTCGAGCACCACGTGCAGGAACCGGTCACCGACATAGCGGGCGGCGGTCGCCAACGTGCCCAGGTGCATCAGTAGCGCGCCGTCCCCGTCCACGACGGTGACCGGACGCCCGGTGGTGGACAGCCCGACGCCGATCCCGGCCGCCCAGCCCATCGAGCCGACCATGTAGAAGTGACTGTCCCGGTCGTCCAGCGCGTACAGCTCGCGGGAGGTGTACCCGGTGGTGGCGATCGTGGGCCGGGCCCCGGCCAGGGCCAGGTACCGCTCCAGCACGTCCGACCGGGTGGCCGGCCGGCCACCGGTGAGGGTGCGGACCCCGGCCGGCCCGGTGTCGCCGGCATCCCGGCCCGCACCCGCCCGCTCGCCGGGACCCTCGGGGTCGGCGAACGTGCCCCGGTGGATGACGAACGCCGTCGAGCGCCGGGCCGCCGCCGCCTCGGCCGCCGCGGTCAACTGCCGGTCGGCGCCATCGGGTGTGTCGTGGAGCACCTCGGTGGGCAACCCCAACAACTCCAGCAGCGAGGGAGTGATCCGGCCCATCACGGCGTGCTGCGGTTCGTCGGTACCCACTGGCCAGCCACGCCGGGAGACGCCGAGCAGCACCGGGATCTCGAAGGGCGCGGTCAGCGAACTGAGCGGGTTCACCATGTTGCCGAGACCGGAGTTCTGGCAGATCACCATCCCCTGCGAGTTGCCCAGCCAGGCGCCGGCCGCGATCGCCACCGCCTCGCCCTCCGCGCTGGCCGAGACGTACGGCCACTCGCCGCGCTCCAGGTGGCGGTGCAGAGCGGTCAGGTACGAGCACGGCACGCCGGAGACCACGCCCACGCCCAGACCGGCGAGCCGGGACAGGAACGCCCGCGCGTTCAGCACGGCCGGGTCTCCAGCACCCGGATTTCCGGCCGCTCGTCCCGGCCGGCCCCGGCGCGGCCCACCAGATACCGGCCCACCAGGTGCCGGCCGAGGAAGTCCGCGGTCAGCTCGTCGACCGCCTGTCGGGTCACCGCGTCCACGATCTCGTGTCCCTCCTCAGTCAGCAGGGCCAGAGTGGCGTCCCGACCGTGCCGGGCGAGCGCCATGAACATCCGGGTGGCCATCCGTACGGGTACCCGGCTGTCGTGCCGGCCGTGCACCAGCAGCACGGGGCACCGCAGGTTGGCGGCGTGCCGCAGCGGCGAGGCGGCCATCAGCCGCTCCCGCTCGGCCGGCACCGCCGGGTCGCCGATTCGCCGCAACACCATCGGCCGCGCGGTTCGCCAGTACGGTGGCAGCGCGGTGAGGAAGTCCGGCAAGTCGGTGATCGCCGAGGTCGCGACCACGCAGCGGACCCGCCGGGAGGAGGTCGCGGCCATCTGCAGCACGGCGTAGCCTCCGTAGCTGCCGCCGACGAGGGCGATCCGGTCGGGGTCGGCGTACCCCCGGGAGGTTGCCCAGTCCAGGGTGTCCTCCAGGTCGTCCTGCATCGCCGCGCCCCACTGCCGGTCGCCGGCGTTCACCCAGGCCCGACCGAACCCGGTGGACCCCCGAAAGTTCGGCTCGACCACGGTGAGGCCCAGGGCGGCCAGCCAGGCTCGGCGGGACAGGTACTCCCACCGTGCACGCCGCCACGGCCCGCCGTGCACGAGGAGAACGGCCGGGCCGGACGGGCCGCCGGGCGGGGTGGTCACCGCGGCCGGTCCACGGGTCAGGTACGTCACCGCCCGCGTCCCGCCGCGCAGTGGCACCCGGGCGACCCGGCAGGTCAGGGCCGGACGCCGGTGCGGCCGGCTGTCGGTGGGCAACCGGCGCAGCGTGTCGCACCCCGGCTCGTAGAGGTGGTACTCGGCCGGTGCCCGCGGATGGTGGGTGGCCACGATCCAGTACCGGCCGCCGACCCGCCGCTCCACCAGGATCGGCTCGGCTCCCAGTCGCCGGCGCAGCGCGCGTAGCGCCGGATCGAGCGCCTGGTCCAGTGCGACCGAACGGCGCCTGGCGCTCTCGACCACGACCACGTCCGGCCGACCGGCCACCGAGAAGTGCACCTGCGGCAGGTCCGCCGAGCGCACCGCGTACACCGTCCGCGGCGCCGCCGGGCGGCCCTCGACCCGGGGCGTGCGGGCCAGCCGCATACCGTCGGTGCCGGCTGGCATGACCAGGTAGACGGCCGCGCCACCGCCGCCGGTGAGCGCGGCGACCCGGACGCACAGCGCGTCCTCCGGCGGCACGTGCAGGAACAGCCGGCCGCGTTCGGGCGGTCCGTGCCAGAAATCGCGGGACCCGTCCCCGGCGACCGTCTCCACCAGTCGTGGGCGCAACGACTCGTCGGCGTAGGCCGCGGCGTAGCCCCGGTTCTCCAGGACCGTGGTCCGTCCGGCGGTGCGCAGCGAGACGATCTCGTAGTCGTGCACCCGGGGGTCGCGCGCGTTGACGGCCAGCAGCACCTGGTCCGGCCGGTGCGGACTCAGACCCGCGATGCGCAACTGCGAGCCGGCTGGCCCGCTCAGCGGAGTCCAGTCCGCGTCCGGGGCGTCCAGCCGGTACAGCCGGGTTCTCTCATCGCCGGTGTCGGCGACGGCCAGCCCGACACCTGGCAAATGGGACCAGGTGAACGCGCGACACCGGGAGGCCGGCGCTGGCACGGCCCGTTCGGTGGTGCCGGTCGCCACATCGAACAGGACCAGTCGCGACGCACCGTCCCCGCTGGCGAGCCAGGCCACCATGCGGCCGTCGGCACTCATCGACGGCGGCCCGGGGACCTCGGGCGGCGGGCGGTGGGCCCGGGCGGGCTCACCGGCCTCACCCGGCCGCACCGCGCACCGGAGCCGCGGCGCGGTGCGACCGGCGGACGACGTCGCAGACCGCGTCCAGGTGCGGGTGCGGCGGCACGGTGACGCGCACGCCCGCCGGCCAGTCCGCCGGGTAGCCACGCAGGTCGTGCAGGCCGCGGACCGCGTACCCGGCCTCGCCGAGGGCCGCGACGAGCTGCGCCGCGGTCGGGGTCTCGATGCAGACGTAGTTCGCGTCGGACGGCCAGACCAGCAGCCCCGGCACGTCGGCGAGCGCGTCGATCATCTCCGCCCGGCAGGCCCGGGCGCTGCGGATGCTCTCCTCCACCGCGCCGGGGTGGGTGAGCAGGTGGTGGACCGCTCTGTGCGCCACACCGGCCACGGCGTTGGGGATCAGCCGGAGCCGCAGCCGGCCCGTCGGCAGTGCCGAGGACGCGACGAACCCGATCCGCAGGTTCGCCAGCCCCCACGCCTTGGAGAACGTCCGTACCACGGCCAGGTTCGGGTGTGCGGTGACCATGCGCAGCGCGGTGTCGGGGGCGAAGTCCGCGTATGCCTCGTCCACGATCACGGTGCCCGCCGCACGGGCGACCAGCGAGCCGATATCGCCGAGGTCGAACTGGTAGCCCAACGGGTTACGGGGTGAGGACAGCACGATCGTTGCGTCGGGACGGTCCAGGTACGGGTCGAGGGCGGCCCGCAGGCCGGCCGGTTCCCGCACTGGAACGTCCCGGTAGTCCCATCCCTCCTGCCGGGCCAGCGTCGCGGCGAGGTGGAAGTTCGGAGTGACGTCGACGATCAACCCGCGGTGAGCGCCGCGCAGCAGCGCCTCCAGCACCTGGGTGGAGCCGGCAGCGACCCGGACGTGGTCCGGCGGGAGGCCGAAGTGCGCGGCCGTGGCGTCGGCGACCGAGCGGCTCCAGGGGTCGTCCTTCGTGGTCATGTCCATGGTGGACAGAACCGACAGGATCGTCGCGGCGTGCGCGGACCGGTCGAGGAACTGGTTGCCAGTCCAGGTCAGGTCCATCATGGCGCGTCGCTTCCGCCGCTGGCGGACCTGGCCACGACGGTGTCCTCCCGGAGGATCCGGCGCTTCTTCCCGCCGAGTGGGGTGATCCGTTCGTGCTGGCGCAGGACCACCTCCGCGCCGGGCGCCAGATCGCTGAACGCCGCGTGCAGGGCGCCGTCCACGCCCGGCGGATCCGAGCAGAGCACGTCGGGCACCCACCTGACGACCGTACGGCCGGGGTCGCCGACCACGATCTGGAAGTCACCCAACCCGGGCACCGACCCCAGCCGCTGGGTCAGCTCGCGGGAGGCCAGGTGCTGGCCGCCGATCGGCACGGACTCCGGTTCGCGGGCGGGCAGCGCGGTCAGGCACTGGCTGCCGTCGGCGGCGGTCCGCAGTTCGGCGTGGTCACCGGTGCGGTATCGGGCCACGACGGTCGCCCGGTACACCAGGTTGGTCAGCACCAGTTCGCCCCGGCCCGACGGGCTGGTCTCACCGTCCCGGTCCAGCACCTCCAGCCGGACGTTGTCGCCGAACACCTGGTACGTGGCCCCGTCCGGAGCGGTCGCCGCCACCAGGCCACCCTCGGTGGAGGTGAGCGCGTCCATGACCGGTGCGCCGAAGAAGTCCCGGATGCGCCGCCGATCGTCGGGGTACAGCGCCTCGCCGCTGACCAGCACCAACCTCGGCGACCAGGGCGCGCGGTCGGCCCCCCGCCGGATCAGTTCGGCCCGCAGGTCCAGCAGGTACGTTGGCTTGCCGTAGAGGATCGGCCCGGCCAGTTCGGAGAACTTGGCCACCGCGCCGGAGCCCAGGCGCAGGCGGACGTACAGGCCGTCGTCGCACTCCGGCAGGGGCTGGACGAAACTGCCCCTGCCCGGCTTGTTGCTGACGAACACCACCGCGACCTCGGCGGGGCGGAAGGCGTTGTCAGGTAACCCGGCCAGATCGCGGATCTGCCGGAAGAAGTGGTGGTTCACCGCGTACCAGCTCGCCTCGCTCACCGGGATCGTCAGCGGCGCGCCGGTGGTCCCGCTGGAGGTGACCTGGTGGGCGGCCGGCACGGTGTCGGACCGGAACAGCTCGCCGCGCATCTGGTAGAGGCTGCGTTCGACCAGCGGAAGGCTGCCGGTGGTGCCGCGGTAGAACGGGACCGCGGTCCGCAGGTACCCGAGGAAGTCCTCATGCGGGTCGCGGCCGGCGGTGCCGGCCCGCTGGCGGCGCCACGCCTCGCGGGAGCGGTACACCTGGTCGACCGCGCTGGTCGGCGACTCCGCCACCGCGCCGCTCCGCCGGCCGTCGCCGGCGGCCATGAACACCGAGTACCTCTCCTTGGCCTGGCGCAGCTCCTCGTCGTCGGTCAGCTCGAACACCTCGGACAGTTCGGCCACCTCGCTCTCCAGGTCGCGCATCGTCCGCTGCTCGTAGAGCGCCCGGGAGAGTCGGCGCATGGCGGTGATCGCGGCCCGCAGGCTCTGGTTGGCCCAGATGGCAACGGAGATGCCGGCCCGCTCGAAGACGCCCGGATCAACCCGGGAGTACTTGGTGGGCACCACCGCGACCGGGGCGTGCCCGTCCCAGGCGGCCATGAACTCGACGACCTCGGCGGCCGAGGTCTTCTTCGAGTGGATCAGGATGGCGTCGGCGCCGGCGTCGGCGTACAGGTGGCACCGGTCCAGCGCCTCGGCCAGCGGCCGGCCGGCCACCAGCGCCTCGCAGCGGGCCACCAGATGCAGGTCCTCTCCGGCCACGTCCTTGGCGGCCCGTAGCCGCCCGCAGAACTCCATCGGGCTGGCCAGCGCCTGACCGTCGCCGATGAACGAATTTGTCTTCGGGAACAGCTTGTCCTCGATGCAGGCGCCGCCCACGTCGCCGCGCGCCAGCCGTTGGGCGACCAACCTGACGTTGTTGAAGTCCCCGAAGCCGCTGTCGATATCGACCAGGCACGGTATCCGCAGCCGGTTGGCGATGAGTTCGGCCCGCTCCACCACCTGCGTCCAGGACAGCTCGTTGGCGTCTCGCACACCGCTGGCCGCGGAGAGTCCCAGGCCCGAGATCCACACGCCCGGGAACCCGGTGTCCTGTGCGATCCGGCCGGACAGCGCGTCGTGCGCGCCCATCAGGAAGTCGAGGCTCCGGTTGCCGAACAGTTCCGCCAACGCGCTGGACTTTCTCACAGGTGAACTCCTTCGTGCGTGAACTCACGCCGGTCGGAGAGGGACGGGACGTGCCGGTAACGGTCGTGTCTCCCGGCGAACTCAACGCACCCGAGGGCAGATCGAACCCCGGGACACCGTTCTCAGCGGTGTCCCGACGGGTCGGTCGGAGTGTGGTCCGGAGCGCCGGCGGACGGCACGGCGTGTTCGATCAAGTCGATATCCGGCATCACGGTAAGGGCACAGCGCTGCCCCAAAAAACCGTGACACAGAACGAGGCCGCGAACCACGGACACCAAGTGTGACCTTGGTCATATCAATATGATCAAGGCCCGGCCGCCCGGCGGTCACCGGATCGGAGGCCGCCCGGCCGGCGCCAGCAGCAGGGCCTGCTCCGGCCCCAGCTCACCACGGAACCGGTGGCCGGTGGCCGGGCACTGGCTGCACACCTCCACCCGCCAGTCGCCGTCGACCGGGACGCTGGCCGGCACACCGGCGAAGTTCACCAGCACGAGGCGCAGGTCGGTACCGGAGCCGTCCGGCCCGTCCGGCCGGTACACCCGCCGGTAGCCGAGCACCCCGGGCGGGGTCAACGCCGGCTGCCACCCGCCGCGCCGCAGCGCCGGCGAGCCGCGGCGGGCCAGCAGCAGCCGCCGGTACAGGTGCACGACCGAGTCGGGGTCGGCGACCTGGGCGGCCACGTTGCACCGGTCCGAGCCGGGCGGGAACGGCAGCGGCGGGGCCGCCCCGGCCCAGCCGTGGCCGGCCGTGCCGTCCCACGGGATCGGCGCCCGGGACCCGTCCCGGCCGTAGGCGTCGATCCGCCGGTCGGGCGGCACCTCGGCGTCGGCCAGTCCCAGCTCGCAGCCCTGGAACAGGAACGGCGTGCCGCGCAGGGTGAGCAGCAGCACGCCCGCGGCGCGAGCCCGGTGCACCGACCCGCCGAACCGGGTGCGGTGCCGGACGGTGTCGTGGTTGGTCAGCACCCAGGTGGGCCAGGCCGCCGCGCCCAGTTCGCTGGGCACGTGGTCGAGCAGTTCCCGCCACTCTGCGGCGTCCCAGCCGGCGTCCAGGGACAGGAAGTTGAAGGCCAGGTTCAGCTCGTCGCCCTGGCCGTAGTAACGGCGGACCGCCGAGGTCTGCCGGAGCGTGACCTCGCCGACCATCATCCGCTCGCCCGGGTAGGAGTCCAGGATCTGGCGGAACCCGCGGATCAGCGCGTGCGTGCCGTCGTGGTCGTGGATGCTGACCTGGTCCACGTCGGCCAGCGCGGCCGGCTCGTCGGGCAGGTCCGGGTGCTTGCCGATACAGTGGATCACGTCCACTCGGAACCCGTCCACGCCGCGGTCCAGCCAGAACCGCAGGGTGGCGTGCATCGCCTCGACCACGGCCGGGTTGTTCCAGTTCAGGTCGGGCTGGCCGGGCAGGAACAGGTGCAGGTACATCTGCCCGGTGCGCTCGTCGAAGGTCCAGGCCGGCCGGCCGCGGAAGCCCCGCCAGTTGTTCGGTGGGCGGTCACCGGTGCCGTCCCGCCAGAAGTACCAGTCCCGCCGGGGGTTGTCCCGGCTCGACCGCGACTGGACGAACCACGGGTGCGCGGCCGAGGTGTGGTTGGGCACCCAGTCCATCAGCAGCCGCAGGCCGCGCCGGTGGGTCTCGACGACCAGCCGGTCGAATACCGCCAGGTCACCGAACCGCGGGTCCACGTCGGTGTGGTCGGTCACGTCATACCCTCCGTCGACCATTGGCGAGGGGTAGATCGGGCCGATCCAGATCGCGTCCACGCCCAGCCAGGCCAGGTAGTCCAGCCGGTCCAGCAATCCGTACAGGTCGCCGAATCCGTCACCGTTCCCGTCGGCGAACGAGCGGGGGTAGACGTGGTAGACCACGGCGTCCTGCCACCACCGGAACCCTGACATGGCCCACCCCACGCCGCGCACTCACCGTCACCGGACCCTGCCCGCCGCACGGCGGTTGAAACCAGTCAGTGCCCGGGCGGGCGCCCACCGTCGGCGCGGTCCGGGCCGGTCGTCGGCAGGGACGGCGCGGGCACCCCGGTCGGGAGGTGCCCGAGCGGCGAGCTGTGCGGCGGCGGCGACCCGGTGGAGCCGTCGATGAGCCGCCGCGAGCCGAGCGGGTCGGTCAGGGTGACGCGGCTGGTGCGCAGGATCAGGATCGCCGGGCAGACGCCCCGGTGCAGGCGCACCCGGACGGTGACCACGACCCGGGTCGGCGACTCCCGGTGGTCGATCGTCTGGCCGTAGCTGCACCCACCCAGCGGGTACCTGATGACCACCTGCCGGCCGGTGGCCGACACCAGGCCCCACGCCTCCGCCCGGCCGGACCCGCCGCCGGTGCCGGTCGAACTCCCGCAGCCGGCGAGCCCGGTCGCCACCACGGCGAGCGTGACCACGGCGACCGCGATTCGGATGTTGCCCACGATGTCACCCCACTGACGCGGCGGCCGGCGGCCGGCAAGGATTGGAGCGGGCGCACCGCCGTTCCGGTTCCCACGCCGTGCGTGCGGGCCGGCTGACGCCGGATCCCGACGCCGGTCGCCGGACGCGCCGGCCGGCGGTGGCTGGGTGCGCCACCGTCGGCCGGCGCTGGGTCGGCCGGATTCAGATGGCCGGTTGGGCGCCGGCCGCGGTGGCCGGTGCGGTTTCGTACTGCGCGTCGTCGGTGATGTCCGCGGCGGACCGGTCCGGCAGCATTGAGCACGCCACCAGGGTGATCACCGCGGAGATCGCGATGTAGCCGGAGACCGCGTAGGCGGTGCCGAACTGGTGGATCAGGTAGGTCGCCATCAGCGCGGCCGGGCCACCGGCGATCACCGAGGAGAGCTGGTATCCCAGCCCGGACCCGCCGTAGCGCAGCCGGGTGGGGAAGCTCTCCGCGATCAGCGACGCCTGCGGCCCGTACTGGACCGCGTGCGGGATCAGGCCGAGCACGATCCCGATGAACACGATCCACCCGACGCCGGTGTTGAGCAGTCCGAAGTAGATGAACCCCCACACGCCCATGAGCGCCGCGCCGGACATGTACACCTTCTTGCGCCCGACCCGGTCGGACAGGTTGCCGAAGTAGGGCACCAGGAACAGCTCCAGGCCGGCCGCGCACATGGTGCCGATCAGTGCGAAGTTGCGGGTGAAGCCCTTGTCCACCACGTAGCTGAGCACGAACGCGGTCACCACGTAGAACGGCATCTGCTCGGACATGCGCAGCAGCGCGGACAGGATGATCTCCCGCCAGTGCCGCACGATCACCTCGGGGATCGGCGCCTTGACCACCTTCCGCTCGGAGATGATCGAGGCGAACATCGGCGTCTCCAGGATGCGCAGCCGGATGTACAGGCCGATGGCGACCATCACCAGGCTGAACAGGAACGGGATCCGCCAGCCCCAGGAGGTGAACGAGGAACCGGCCAGGCTGTTGATCAGCGTCATCAGCCCGGTGCCCAGGATCAGGCCGATCGCCACGCCCAACTGCGGCCAGCTTCCCATCAGGCCGCGCCGCTTCTGGTTGCCCCACTCCATCGACAGCAGTACCGAGCCGCTCCACTCGCCGCCCACCGCGATGCCCTGGAAGATGCGCAGGATGATGAGCAGGACCGGAGCGGCGGTGCCGATGGAGTTCGCACCGGGTAGCACGCCGATCAGCGCGCTGGCGATCCCCATCATCAGCAGGGTGACGATGAGCATCCGCTTGCGGCCGATCCGGTCACCCCAGTGACCGAAGATCGCCGCGCCCACCGGGCGGGCGCCGAAGCCGACCGCGTAGGTGGCGAAGGACTCCAGCAGGGCGACGTAGTGCGACTCGTTGGGGAAGAACAGCTTGGGGAACACCAGTGCTGCGGCGGTGCCGTACAGGAAGTAGTCGTACCACTCGATGGACGTCCCGATCGTGCTGGCCAGTGCGGCCTTACGCACTTCGCGGGTCCGCGTCTGATCATCCATGTCGCCGGTGCGGGCCTCGTTCGGGTCAAGAACCATGTGCCACTCCCTTCAGACCTCGGGGACCGCTCCCCGGGGTGCGGCACCTCCTGCCCCGCCACGGCGCTCGAACCCGAGGGGCCGGGACCGTGGAGTCGATGCGGGCGGTACCGGGCGGACGGTCTTGCCCGGATGGCCCCGACACGGCCGCGACACACACCCGCCCCAGCCACCAGCCACGGCGAGAAGCGTGGTCAGTCACGGACACCCAGTAACCAGACAAGCCAGACCTAATGATGATGCATAATGCACATTCCGGCGAGACCATCGGGAAATCGTGTTGATCCGATCTGCGGCCTGGACGTACCCGCCCGGCACCGCATACTGGGTGGGGAGACCCCGAGCGGCCCCCGAACGCTCTCGGCCCTGCCTCCGTGGCCGCGCGGCAGGTCCAACGGCCGACCCACCCGGCGAGGAGTACCAGGTGAACGACCAGGCTGTACGCGAGCGCGGGCGGCGTGCGCGCCGGACCCCGCCGGGCACGGTCCGCCGGCGGGTCTTTGGCCCGCTCCGCGGCGGGCGTCGGTGACGCGCCCGCCCCGGGTGTTCGCCCGGGGCCTGCCGGCCGGGTCGCCTCGGAGGTGGCGCGGCCCGCAGCCGGGGGCGGCGCCGGGGAACCCGCCCGCAAGGCCGGGCGGAAGGCCGTCCCGCCGGCGGCTGCTGCTGCGGCTGGCCGGGCTGCTGGTGGCGGTACCCGCCTGTTACGCGATCGCGCCGCAGATCGTCGAGGTGTTCGCGGCGTGGCCCCGGATCCGCGGCTTCCACCCGGCCTGGTTCGCGCTCATGCTGGCGCTTGAGGTGGGCAGCTTCGCGTGCGTCTGGCACCTGCTGCGGATCATCGCGCCGGGCCTGAGCTGGTCGGTGGCCGCGTACTCCCACATCACCGCCAACGCGGTGAGCCGGTTGTTTCCCGGCGGTGGCGCGGTGGGCAACGCCTGCCACTTCCGGATGCTGATGGTCGCCGGGATGGAGGCGACCAGGGCCGGATCCACGGTCACCGCGTCGGCACTGCTCACCGGAAGCCTGGTGTTCGCGCTCCCGGTCTTCGCGGTGCCGGCCATCGTGCTGGGCCAGATCCCGCCCCGGCTTTCGGTGGCCGTGGTGTACGGGGCGGCGGTGTTCGCGGTGCTGGCCGGGCTGTGCGTGCTGCTGGCCCGCGCGGACTGGTCGGTGCGCGCGGTGGGCCGACTGGCCGGGTGGGTGCTGCACCGGGCCGGCCGGTCCGCCCCCGGGCTGCCGGCGCTGCTGCTGCGGCGCCGCAACGAGGTCTGCACCGCGCTGGGCCGTCGCTGGCGGGCCGCCTCACTGGCCGCCGCCGGCCGGTCGACGCTGGACTTCAGCGCCCTGTACGTGGCGCTGGCCGGCACCGGCCAGCACCCGTCACCGGCGCTGGTGCTGGTCGCCTACGTCGCGGCGACCGTGCTGACCATGATTCCGATCACCCCGGGTGGGGTCGGCTTCGTCGAGGCCGGGCTGGTCGGCACCCTGGTGCTGGCCGGTGTGCCGGCCGGGCCGGCCGCACTGGCCACGCTGGTGTACCGGCTGGTGTCGTTCTGGCTGCCGGTGCCGATGGGCCTGCCCGCCTGGCTGGCGTTCCGCCGCCGGCACGGTTCCCTGCCGCCGGAACCGGCGATCGCCGCGCACGGATCGGACCGCCCCTGATCACACCCGGTGCACGCTGATCCGCAGGTGCCTGGGTACCTCCGGTTGATCCGTCAGTGCCGACATGTCGTCCATATCGGAAGTGAGCAACAGCACCGGTCGAGGGCAGTCCCGGGCGATCGCGGCGACCAGGGCGTCCAGGGCACACCGATGCCCGTCCAGGCCGGTCGCGCCCAGCAGTTCCCCGGCCGTGCGCGCCACCTGCGCGGTGACCGGCTCGACCGTGACGCCCTTGAGCACCCGGTGAACGGTGGCGTCGCGTGGCCCGCCGCGCAGCACCTCGGTCAGCGTGGTGGCGGCTACCACGACCTGGCCGCCGCGGGCCGCGATGTCCCTGGCGGCAGCGCGCGCCACGCGGTCGCCGGATGCCAGGCCGGCCAGTCCCGCACAGTCCAGCACCAGGGTCCCGCCGGGGCGCACCCGACCACCAGACCGGGGTCGGACCGGACTCACCGCGTCTCGTCGGCGTCTGGCCACCACGAGGCGACCTCGCGCCGAACCTGCTCGGGCACTGGCCCGTGCTCGGCGTCCAACTCATCGAGAAAACCGGCAAGCTGGTCCTGCTGGTAACGCCGGGCCGCCGCCTCGGCAACGTAACTGGAGAACTCCCGCTCCCCGATCTCGGCCTTGATCGCGGCTTCCAGGTCCTCGGGCAGCGTGATGGTCACCCGCTTGGCCCGACCATGGAAGCCGTCTGACGCGAATGTCGTCATACTTCAAATCATACATCACTCGGGGTCGAGGCATGGTTGCGGAGAGGCGGCCGGGGATGGGGTGAAGCCTTCGGCAACGGGGTGCCGATGCGGGTGTCCAGAGTTGGGCGAGTCCGCCCCTAAGCGGCGTGACCGTGAGGGCCCTGTCGGAGAATCTCCGCGACCGGTATTCGGTGGTCATGGTGGGTTGTCCCGGTTACCGTCCGGGCGTGGGCGACATCGAGGTGTCAAGAGAGTCCGACCGTTGGACCGCCCGTCGTGGCGAGACCGACATGGGCTGGCTGGCGACGCTTGTCCGACCCGACCAGCGCTGCGTCCTGTCCTTCGCCGACTGTGTGGACGCCGCGTACGAGCCGCTGCTGGCGGCTGTCACCGGCGCGCTGGACGGTGACCTGTACATGGAGATCGACCAGGTCGATGAGGCGTCGCTCGCCAGGTGCACCAGGTACGGGTTCACCGTCAAGCGGCGCGAGCACCTGATAACCGTGCCGACCGACCCGGCGACCACCGGGCTGGGCGGGGTGGTGCTGCCCCACGGCTACGTCTCGGTCACGGCCGCCGAGGTCGGCGCAACCGAGCTGAGGTTGTTAGACGACGAACTACGCCAGGACGTGCCGGGATCGGACGGATGGCGTTGGACACCGCAGTGGTTCGCGCGGGAGATGTCCGCAACTGACTTCGACCCGGCGACCTATCGGATCGCGGTGCACCGTCCCACCGGCGGCTACGCCGGGTTGGCCCGGGTGTGGCTGCGCCGCTCCGGCCCGCGCCTCGGCCTGATCGCCACCGCCCGGGGGCACCGCGGCCGCGGCGTCGCCAGGGCGCTGCTGGCCGAGGTGTTCGCCGTCCTGGACGGACGAGGGCACCCCGCGGTGTCGGCGGAGGTGGACCACACCAACGCCGCATCGCTGTCCCTGCTGGGCGGACTGGGTGCCCGGGTGATCGGCGGCACCGTTGAACTCCTCCGCCCCCGAGCCGCGCCGCCACGGAACGACTGACCACACCGCTGCCATCCAAGCGGTGGCCGACCTGGTATGACTGCGTTTGTGGGACTAGGCGACACCGGTGTCGAGGATTGGAGGATTACAGGTTGCACCGCGGCCGCTCAGTCCGTGTCGCGGTGGCGCTCAGCGTGGGTGAAGGCCAGGAACTCCTCAAGTTCGGCGTCCGACTCGAAGGTGTCGGCGGCGAGGTCGTCGAGGGTGCGGATCGGCTGGGTGTTCTTCGCCGCCAGTAGGTCCTCGACGGTGATGCGGGCCCGGATCGGCGGATGGCCGGAGTAGTCCACACCGGATGTACTCATGACCGTCCCCACTTCGCTCCAGGCGGGCATGAGGCACAGGCGCACAGCGCTGCCTGATTCACGCACTCGCTCATCGCGCCCCTCCAGCGACGTCGGCTCCTCACACCGAGCATACGGCCCCGACCCGGAGTCGGCCGGTGGTGGTCAGTGGACGTGGACGCGGGGGTCCAGGACGGCGTAGAGCAGGTCGACCACGATGTTGGCCACCACCACGAAGAACGACGCCAGCAGCACGATCCCGATCACCACCGGCAGGTCACGGGTGGTGATCGACAGCACCGCGAGCTGCCCCAGTCCGGGCAGGCCGAAGATCTGCTCGGTGACCACCAACCCACCCAACAGGATGGCCAGGTCAACGCCCACCTGGGTCACCACCGGGGTCAGCGCGCTGCGCAGGCCGTGCACGTAGATCAGCCGCAGGTTGCCGATCCCCTTGGCCCGCGCGGTGCGGATGTAGTCCTCGCCCAGCACGTCCAGCATGGACCCACGGGTGAGCCGGGAGTACACCGCCGCGGTGCTCAGCGCCACGGTGAACCACGGCAGGATCAGGTGGTTCGCCCAGCCCGCCGGCGAGGAGGTGAGCGGCACGTACCCGCTGCCCGGGAAGGTGTCCACTCCGGCCAGGTGCAGTCGGAAGAACAGGAAGTACAGCAGCAGCAGCCCGAGCAGGAACGTGGGCATCGAGAAGAAGAACAGCGACAGCCCGGTGACCGTCCGGTCGGCCACCGAACGCGGCCGGGACGCGGCCAGCACCCCACCGGAGATCCCGATGGCCAGCCACAGCACCACCCCGCCCAGCGCCAACGACGCGCTCACCGGCAACCGGCTGATCAGCAGGTGGGTGACCGGTTCGGAGTTGTAGTAGGAGAACCCGAGATTGCCGTGCAGCAGCCGCCACACGAAACTGCCGTACTGGGCCAGCAGCGACCGGTCCAACCCCAGGTTGTGCCGGACCGCGGCCACGGTCTGTGGGGTGGCCTGCCGGCCGGCCAGCAGTCGGGCCACGTCGTGTGGAGCCACGAAGAACATCACGAACACGGCCACGCTGATGACCCACATGACCAGGATCCCGAACAGGACCCGGCGTGCGAAGAACTTGACCATGACCGCTGCTCGCTCCTCACCGGCGTGGACCTGGCGCCAACCGGCGCCGCTCAACGATGCTGTGCCCGCCCCGCACGGGGGTCGAGCGCGTCCCGGATCCCGTCACCGAGCAGGTTGAAGGCGAGCGTGGTGACCAGCAGGGCCACCCCGGGGAAGATCACGAACCACCAGGCGACCTTGTAGTACTGCACCGACTCAGACAGCATGTTGCCCCAGGTCGCCGTCGGCGGCAGCACGCCCAGGCCGAGGAAGGACAGGGTGGCCTCGAACGCGATGGCCGCCGGGATGAGCAGCGTGGTGTAGACGATCACCGGCGCGAGCAGGTTCGGCAGCACGTCGACGAACATGATCCGCACATCCCGCGCGCCCAGCGACCGGGCCGCCTCCACGTACTCCTTCTCCTTGATGGACAGCGCCTGGCCGCGTACCACCCGGGCGATCGAGGCCCAACTGAAGAACGCGATCACCCCGACCGAGATGGCCAGGCTGGGTCCGACGATGGCCACCAGCGCGATGGCGAACAGCAGGAACGGGAAGGACAGCACCACGTCGACCAGCCTGGACAGCACGGTGTCCGCCAGGCCGCCCAGGTAGCCGGCGGTCAGGCCGATCACCACCCCGATGGACACCGCGATGACGCTGGCCAGCACGCCGGCGAACAGCGAAATCCGGGCGCCGTAGAGCACCCGCACCAGCAGGTCGCGACCCAAATCGTCGGTGCCCAGCCAGAACGTGTGGCTGGGTGGACGCGGCAGCCCGGCCGGGGTCAGCCCGGTGTCGCGGAACTGCTCGTTGGGGCCGTGCCCCACCAGCGCGGAGAACAACGGCGCCGCCAGCGCGCCGATGATGATCAGCACGATGACCGCGCCGGAGACCATCGCGACCCGGTCGGCGCGCAGCCGGGCCCAGGCCAGTTGCCAGGGACTGCGCCCCTCCACAGTTACCGGCGCACCGACCGGGGCCGGCGGGTGGGTGCCGCGCAACTCGCCGAGCACGCTCTGGGTCACCGTTCTCCCCCTTCCGCGGACACGCCGGCCGGCCGGCCGGTCAGTTCCTCGCCGTCGCCGAGCGGGAAGAAACACGCCACCGGGTGTCCCGGCGCGTCCCCCGGCGCCGGCGCCAGGTCGGGCATGCCGGACGCGCACCGCGTTTGTGCCTTGGGACAACGCAGGTGGAACCGGCAACCAGCCGGCGGGTTCACCGGCGAGGGAACGTCGCCGGTGAGGATGATCCGCTGGCGCTCCTCGGCCCGCTCCGGGTCGGGCACCGGCACCGCGGACAGCAGCGCGGCGGTGTACGGGTGGCGCGGGTGGTTCAGCACGCTGTCGGTCGGGCCGATCTCGACGATCTGCCCGAGGTACATCACCGCGATCCGGTCCGACACGTGCCGGATCACCGACAGGTCGTGCGAGATGAACAGGTAGGTCAGCTCGAAGTCGTCCTGCAGGTCGGCCAGCAGGTTGATGATCTGCGCCTGGATGGACACGTCCAGGGCCGACACCGGCTCGTCGCACACCACCAACCCGGGTTGAAGCGCCAGCGCCCGAGCCACCCCGATCCGCTGCCGTTGGCCGCCGGAGAACTCCGCGGGGAACCGGTTGTAGTGCTCCGGGTTGAGCCCGACCCGCTCCATCAGCTCACGCACCCGGCGCCGGCGCTCGGTCCCGCCGGCCACGCCGTGGATGGCGAACGGGTCGCCGATGATCGACCCGACCCGCCGTCGCGGGTTCAGCGACCCGTAGGGGTCCTGGAAGATCATCTGCATCTGCCGGCGGTACGGGCGGAGCCGGCGCCGGGACAGCCGCGAGATGTCGGTGCCGTCGAACACGACCCGGCCGGCGGTCAGGTCATGCAGGCGGGTCACGCAGCGGGCCAGCGTGGACTTGCCGCATCCGGTCTCGCCGACCAGCCCGAGCGTCTCACCGCGGCGCAGCCGCAGGCTCACCCCGTCCACCGCGTGCACCCGGGTGCTGCCGAGCCGGCCGGTGCCGCGGACCGGGAAGTGCTTGACCAGCCCGTCCACGTCCAGCAGCACGTCGGCATCCGCGCCGGCCGCGCCGGCTGGGCCGACCGCCGACGGCGGCGCGGTCACGGCGCACCGCCGGTGGCCGACCGGGCCACCCAAGCGGACCCAGCGGACCCAGCGGTGCCCGTTGGGTCGGCGGGGCCGGGTGAACCGGCGGCCCCCGCCGAGCCCGGACCGGCCGGACCGGCGGACGCGGAGCCGTCGGCCACCCAGTCGGTCGGCAGCCAGCAGGCGGACTGGTGGTCCGCACCGGTCAGGGACTCCAGTTCGGGCGGGTCGGTGCGGCACCGGTCCATCGCGTGCGCGCAGCGGGGATGGAACGGGCACCCGGCCGGCAGGCTGAGCAGGCTCGGCGGCTGGCCCGGGATCGGGCGGAGCCGTCCGCGCCGGCTGGCCCGGGCCGGCAGCGAGTCGAGCAGCCCCCGGGTGTAGGGGTGGTGCGGCGTGTAGTACAGCGTGCGGCGGGGTGCCACCTCCACCGCCCGCCCGGCGTACATCACCACGATGTCGTCGGCCAGGTCGGCCAGCAGCCCCAGGTCGTGGGTAATCATGATGACCGCGGTGTGGAACTCGGCCTGCAACCGGCGGATCAGCTCGATGATCTGCGCCTGCACGGTCACGTCCAGCGCGGTGGTCGGCTCGTCGGCGACCAGCAGCGCCGGGTTGCAGGACAGCGCCATCGCGATCATGGCGCGCTGCCGCATGCCGCCGGAGAACTGGTGCGGGAAGTCGTTCACCCGCCGGTCCGGTTGCGGTATGCCGACCAGGTCGAGCAGTTCCACCGCCCGCCGGTGCGCGGCCCGGCGGCCGGTGTGGGTGTGCGTGCGGATCGCCTCGGCGATCTGCCAGCCCACCCGGTAGAACGGGTGCAGGTTCGACAGCGGGTCCTGGAAGATCACCCCGATCCGGGCGCCCCGGACCGCCCGCAGCTCCACCTCGCTGGCGGTCAGCAGGTCCTGGCCGTCGAACACCGCCCGACCGCTGACCCGAGCCCCGGCGACCAGCCGCAGGATCGCCTGGGTGCTCACGCTCTTGCCCGCCCCGGACTCACCCACGATGCCCAGAGTCTGTCCACGCCGGACGGCGAAGCTGATGCCCCGGACCGCCTGGAGCACCCCGTCCGGGGTGGAGAAGGACACCCGCAGGTCGGTGACCCGCAGCAGGTCGGACTCCCTCTCCCGGCCGGGGTGCGCGGTGGCGTTCAGTTGGACAGCCATACGTTCGTGATGTCACCCTGCACGGTCAGCGGCAGGACTTGGAAGTTGTGCACGTTGGCGGCGTGGAAGATCGGCAGCTTCGCCTCGCGGATCGGCACGATCGCGGCCTGCTGCATCGCCCGCACGTCGGCCTGGTGCCAGAACTTGGCGGCCTGGTTCGCGTCCGGCGTGGACAGTGCCTTGTCGATGGCCTGGTTCACCTGGGGGTCGTTGAAGTCGCCGTAGTTGGTCGATCCGGCGGCGAAGGTGCGGCCGTCCAGGATTGGCACGATGAACGATCGGGCCGCGTTGCCCGGCCAGTCCGGCGTCCAACCGGGAGTCGCGATGTCCCACACACCGCGCTTGGCCACCGACGGGGTCTGCAGGAAGTTGGCGTAGAAGTCGCTCTGGGTGGCCGGAACAAGCTTCAGGGTGATGTTCGCCTTGGCCAGGTCGGCCTGGAGCGTCTGGGCGATCTTCGGTGAGGTGTCCGAGGTCGAGTACAGCAACTTGAGGGTCAGGCCGTTGGGGTAGCCGGCCTCGGCCAGCAGCTTCTTGGCCTTCGCCGGGTCGCCCTTGTGGTCCTTGGACGGGTACATGTCGAACTGCTGGTATCCCTTGACCTCGGGGGTGAGGAACGTGTCCAGCGGCCCGCCCATCCGCGGCCCGCCCTGCACCTGGATGATCGCCTTCTTGTTCACCGCGTACTCCAGCGCCTGGCGCACCTTCAGCTTGGAGGTGGCCTGGTTGGCGTTGGGGCTGAGGAAGTTGAACACCAGGTAGGGATTGGTCGACCCGGCACCGGTGATCACCAGCCGCGGGTCCTTCGACCCGAACAGGCCGGGCAGGCTGGCCGGCGGGACATTGGTGTCCCATTCCATGTCGGCCGCACCGGCCTCAAGCTGTTGCTGCACCGCGGTGGAGTCGATTCCCTCGGTCACCGTGACCTTGTTGACGTAGGCCTTGCGCAGCGGGTCGGTGCTGGCCTTCCAGGCCGGATTGCGACCGAGGTCGATCTCCTTGTTGGCCTGGTACCTGGTGATCTGGTAAGGACCGTCGGAGATCGTATGGGTGCGTAGCTGCGGGCTGTCCGGAATGTACTTCAGGTATTCCACGGGTGCCGGCGAGGCGAACGGCAGGGTCATGATGTTGACGAAGTCACTCGCCGGGGAGTTCAGGTGAAACACCACGGTGGTGGCGTCGGTGGCCTGGGTGCCGGAGATGTCGTGGGACTTGATGAAGTCCGAGATCCCCGACACGGTGCCCGGCGCCTTGAGGAATGCCTCGCAGTACTGCTGGAAACCGACGATGGTGTTCTCGTAGTAACCCGGCGCGGGCACCGGGTGGACCGGGTTGCACAGCCTCTTCATCCCGAGCACCACGTCTTGGGCGGTGACCGGCCGGGGCGGACTGGTGTTCCACATGACATCGGGGCGCAGATGGAACGTGTAGGTCTTCCCGCCGTCGGTGACCCCGCCGTTTGCCTGGGTGGGCACCTCGGTGGCCAGATCCGGGACCACCACGGACCGTTCCGCCGCGTTGTTGGTGGCCTTGTAGGTGACCAACTGGCGGGTGAACGCCCGTAGGACGATGTTGGTGACCGTGTAGTAGGCGTCCACCGTGTCCATGTGGTCGACGTCGGAGGTGCCCACCAGGGTGAGCGTTCCGCCCCGGTGCGGCGAGCCGGCGCTCGTGCTGTCCTGGCCGGTGCCACTGCCACAGGCGGCCAGCCCGAGCAGCGCGACCATACCGACCGCCGCCACTCGGCGCTCGGTAACCAGGCGACGCTGAATGAGACGCATGTCTCCCCCTTCTGCGTACGACGCTCCACGGCGACTCTCCGCGCGTGGGGGTGATCACGGGCGACCCGCCCTGCGCCGAGCGTAGGAATGATTGGGCCCGATCCGATATCAACACGTGTTCCTAGATGCACCGTGAATTTCCTACGATCGTCGGGCGTACGAGGGGTCGGCAGACCGATCGCCAGACCGAGGAGATGCCATGCCCTCCGAACTCCAGACTCTGATCGACGACCTTGCCGCCCGGATCGGCGCTCCGGCCATCCTGGAGGACCGTGACCAGCGGACCGTCGTCTACTCCGCGCACAGCGAGCCCATCGACGACCTGCGCCGGCAGTCGATACTCCGGCATCGGGCCGATCCCGGAGCGCTCGCCTGGTTCCGGCAGTTCGGCATCTTCCGCTCAACGGAACCGGTACGCATTCCGCCACAGCCACACAGCAGTACTCTTGGCCGATTATGCATTCCGGTTCGGCATCGTGGCCAATTACTCGGATTTCTCTGGTTCATCGATGACAGTGACCAGATCGGCGCCGAGCAGGTGGCGTCGGCGACGTTCATCCTCGGCCAACTGTCGGTACTCATGTACGACGAGGAGATGGCCCGGCGGTCGGCCAACCGGGTGGTGTCCCGACTGCTGTCGCCGTGGGACGAGCTCCGGCAGGCCGCGGCCAGCCAGATCGTCGAGGACGGGCTGCTGCCCGCGCACGCGCCCGTGTTGACCGTGGTCGCCCGGCCGCTGGGCGTGCCCACCCGGGAGGCCAGGGAGTGCATCGGCCAGGCCCTGTCAGACCTCGCCCGGGAGTCCGGTCCGGCCGGCAGTGACGGGCTGCGGCTCATCCGGGGCAACCACGTGGTGCTGCTGGTCCGCACCCAGTCGGTGGACGACGACGAACCCGGGTCGGCGATGGCGGCCACGATGTGCCGGGCGCTGCGCCGGCGGCTGGCCGATCGGGAGTCCGCGCCGGAAGCCGCCGGGGCCACCCGGGTCGTGGTGGGGATCGGTGAACCGCAGGAACGGCTGACCCGCACGGTGGTCTCCTACCGGCAGGCCCGGATGTCCGCGCAGGTGGCGGCCAGGGTCCCCTCCATCGGCGACGTGTGCCGGTGGCGCGGCCTGGGCGTGTTCCGGGTGCTCGCCCAGCTCCCGTCCGACGAGGCGGCCGAGGCGGCGGTGGACCCGCGGGTACTGGCCCTGTTCCAGGTCGGCAACCCGGACATGGTGCGGACCCTGGAGACCTACCTGGACCTGGGGTGCGACGTCAAGGCGACCGCGGAGCGGCTGTACCTGCACCGGGCCACGCTGTACTACCGGTTGCAGAAGGCCGAGCGGCTGATCGGCATGGACCTGCGTGACGGCGGCGACCGGCTGGCGATCCACCTGGGCCTCAAGCTGAGCCGCCTCACCGGCCAGCACCCCAACCCGTGTTAGCCGCCCACGGAATCCAGACGCAGCCCGACCCGACGACCAGCGACTACCATGTCGCCACGCCGAAGCGATCGGCGACCGCGGTGGGCTTCGATCCCGCGGTCGCCGAACGGCTGACGGTATGCGTGGGGAACCATCCGGGCTCGTCACTCTCATCCGCGGCGAACCGCCTCGTGGATGAAGGGCTCCGAATGACCGAACATCCGGGCCTGGTCTTGCGGGACGGGCCGACCGGACGACGCGCCGGGCTGGCCGGCGGCCCCGACGTATGGGAGATCGTGCGCGCGATCAGGTCCGCCCGGGTGGCCGAACCCGGCCTGGACCCCGACGAGTTGCTGACCCTGGTGACGTGCAATACCGGGGTACCGGCGCACCTGCTGCGTACCGCTGTCCGGTACCGGGCGTCCTATCCGGCGGAGATCGACCGGGAGATCGAGGCGGCGACGAGGGCCGAGGACGCCGCCGAGCAGGCCTGGCGACGCGAGACCGACCTGCTGGCACGGTAGTCCGGTGGCCTACCCGCTTCTCCTCGACGAGATGTTCTCGGCCAGCATCGCCGAACGCCTGTCCACCACGGTCACGACGTCCGGGCCGTATTTCGTTCCGCTGGACGCGCTGCACCGGTCCACCGGCCGGACCCACGCCGGAATCGTGCTGGTGCCATCCCGGACCTTCCCGCAGGATCGGTCGCTCATCGGCGCGATCGTCGACAGCCCCGCCCGGTTGCTCAAGGAATCGGGCCGGATCGGCCGCGACCAGGTCGTGTTCCTCCGCCGCTGACCGCTGCGAGCGCTACCGTCCCGCTCTTTTTGGACCTTTTGCCTCGATCAGGTAGGTCTCTCCCTAAAACAGGGCAGAATAACAAGCATTGACGCATGGGGTCGCGTGGGTGGGCGACGGGGACCGTGGAGGGGCGGAGCCGTCACCCGGTCCGGTGGCCCCGGCGGCCCCCGACGGCCCTGGCGGGCGCTCACCCGCCAGGGCCGCCTCGGCGACTGACGGCGTTCGCGGCGACCATCCCCCTCGTGCGGCCGCGCCCAACCGCGGCAACACCGGTCCGCCTTCCCGGGCGCGTTCAGGGCCGGTTGGCGCGCCGGTCGCGGCTGCTGCGGACGACCCGGGTGTGGCCCAGGACCGAGCGGCCGCGGATGCGGATCACCGGGCCGTCCGAGCCGGTCGGTTCGCCGCCGAGCAGGCTGCGCTTGCCCAGCACGGCCCCGCCGGTGTCGTACACCCGGGCGTTGGCCGGCACGTAGATCTCGATCTTGCCGCAGAACGAGATCGCGTCCAGGGTGACCTCGTTGTGGGTGAACTCGGCGTGCCGCAGGTCCAGAACGATCGCCCCGAACCGGGACACCGCGCGGAACTCGGCCGGCACCTGCCACTGTCCACCGCGCCGGATCTTGCTGAACAGCGCCCGGGTGAGCCGTTCCGATCCATCCCCGCCGCCGGCGGCACCGTCGGCGGCGGCACCGGTACCCGCGCCCACCGACGAGCGCAGGGACTCAACCAGCGGCAGGTCACCGACCAGCTCCTCCAGGTCGCCGAACGTGCGCGCGGCGTACACCGCGTCCAGCCGCTGCGAGTACTCCTCGGTGGTCAGCCGGCCGGCGGCCATTGCCTCACCGAGCAGCTCGGCCACCTGGTTCCGGTCGGTGTCGGATGCGCGCATGGCGCCGGGGTCGGTGGGCGAGGTGGCGTCCATGCTCCAATTGTGCCCCGCCACCGCCCACCATCCGTCCAATCCACCCGACCCAACCGGTACCCCGGCCCCCGACCGCACCGGTACCTGTCACGGACGGTGGTCGGTGGACCCGGGATCCCGGCCCACCGACCACCGATCCGGCGGCGCCGCTGCCTACTCGGCTGCCTGGCCGCCGACATGGACCTCGCGGGTCCGCAGCCCGGGACCACGCCGCCGCGGTCGCCGAACCGCAGCACGTAGTTGTAGTCGGCGTGCGACTTCGCGTGGATGGTGGCCCGGGCCGCGCCACCGGTCAGCAGCGACCGCAGCTCGGTGCCCTCGCCGGGACCCAGGGTCAGGATCGGCACCGGAGTGTGCCGGGCCTGGACGTCCTGGCAGTCCAGCGTCGTCCCACACCAGCCGGGCCGGCCCTCGCTGTTCAGGAACAGGATCGCGGCGCGCGCCCGCGTCGCGCAGCGGGGCCAGGGCGGCCAGCGCCTGATCGCTGTTCGTCTCGGTCACCGTGCCGCTGAACCCGAAGTCCTGCCACGGCTTGGACAGCACCGCGATCTTGCCGCGCAGGTCGTGCGCGGCGATCTCCTCTGGCGTACCCGAGCCCACGTCGACCAGGTCGACCCGGTGGGCCGACAGCGCCGCCGCCGCGTCGCTGGGGATCACGTACAGATCGCCGTCCGGCGTGGTCAGCGAGGTGAACGTGGCGCTCAGGCCACCAGGCCGCCCGGCCACATGGGTGAGGCGGGCGGAACGCTGGCCACCGGGGAACGTCGACACGGCGACCGTGTCCCCGATCACCAGCGTGACCGACTCGGTGTGGACGAGCGAGTTCGACACCCCGGGCGCGCCAGCGGACGCCGGACCCGGCGCCGCGGCCGCCGGAGACCCGGGCGACACGGTGACCGCGACGGCGAGCGCCGCGACGAGTAGGGCCCGCGTTGCGGTCGCGGGCCGTGTTCTGTGCATGGGGTTCCGCCTCCACGTGGGGGTGAGGGCGTCGGTGGAGCCGGCCGGGGGATCGTCACCGGGGCACCCGGCACCGACGTCAGAGGCAGAATGGCGGGTACCCGTCCAAACCATGTTGAAGAACGACCCACCCCCGCATACTGGGTCGGCGCCGACGACTCGTGAAGATCATCATGGGGACACCGTGGCGGTCGAGGTTCGCATCCTGGGTCCGGTGACCGCCACGATCGACGGACGGGCCGTACGGCTGGGTCCGCAGCAGCGGGCACTGCTGGCCGTGCTCGCCCTGGAACCGGGCCGGATGCTGCCCAGCGCACGGCTGGTCGACCTGCTGTGGAACGACTCGGCTCCGGCCGCGGCGGCCGGCACCCTGCGCAGCCACATCCTGCACCTGCGCCGGTCACTCGAACCCGGTCGACCCGACGGCGCGACCGCCGCGGTGGTGGTCACCGAGCCCGGCGGATACCTGCTCCGCCTGCCACCCGAGCGGATCGACGCGGTCCGGTTCGAGCGGGCGGTGACCGAGGGCCGCAGGGCCTTGGACGCCGGGCGGCCCGCGGCGGCGGCCGAACTCCTCCGAGACGCGCTGGCGCTCTGGCGTGGGCCCGCGCTGGCCGACCTGGCCGACCGGCCGTTCGCGGTGGCCGCCGCCACTCGGCTGGAGGGCCTGCGGCAGGCGGCGCTGCGGTCCCGGATCGAGGCCGAACTCGCCCTGGGCCGGCACCGCATGGTGATCGGCGAGCTGACCGGCATGCTCGCCGAGGCCCCGCTGGACGAGGACGTGCGCCGGCCGCTGGTGCTCGCCCCCGCACCGCGCGAACCGGTCCGAGGAGGCCGCGCGCGCCTGCCAGGACGGCCTGATCCTGCTGCACCGGCACGGGCTGGACACCGCGCGGCTGCGAGAACTGCAACAGCGGGTCCTGCGGGCCGACCCGGAGCTGGGCCGACCGGCGCCGGTAGGCCGGCAGTTCCAGCTCCCGCCGGACGCCGCGGAGTTCACCGGCCGGGACGCCGAACTGGTGCTGCTGTCCGGCCGGCTGCGGCAGGCCACCGGCACGGCGATCCTGGCCGTGGACGGTCCGCCCGGGATCGGCAAGTCCTCGCTGGCCAACCATCTGGCGCACCGTTGGCCCCCGGATTCACCGGTGGCGTGCTCTACGTCGATCTGCGCGGCGCGGAGGCGCAGCCGCTCGCGCCGTTGACCGCGCTCGCCCAGTTCCTGCGCACTCTGGGGGTGAACAACCCGCACCAGTGCGCCGACCTGGACACCGCCACGGCCGCGTACCGCAGCCTGCTGGCCGACCGGCGGACTCTGGTGGTGTTGGACAACGCCGCCGACGCCGACCAGGTGCGCCCGCTGCTGCCCGGCGAGCGTCGCTGGCCGCCATCGCCTGGCGACTCGACGACGCGCTCGCGCCGTTCCTGCCGGGGAGTTCACCGGCCACCGACCGGGAGGCGGTGTGCCAGGCCGCGGCGCAGGCGGCGCAGCGGTTCGGCAACGTTCGGGCCCAGGCGTACGCGCTGAA
>DASULA010000047.1:0-12803 GCA_036278435.1 Mycobacteriales bacterium
ACCCGAGCGGCGGTGTCATCGTCCAACCGGTAGGTCGCATCGGTGATCACCCTGGCCCGGTACAGGTCCACCACCCCGGTTTCCAGAGCACGCAGTACCGCCGGGACTCGGGTGGTCATCTCCACCGCCTGGGCAACCCGATTCTCCGCCACCCGCCGAGTCAGACCCAGTTCCACCGCGACCTCATCGGCCACGAACTCCCCAAACCGACGACCCGGAGTCGGCGGGCGAACCCGGGCGAACTCCGCCAACGCCGTGGCCTGGACGGCGTGCGCGGCGGCCACTATCCGTTCCATCCCCGACAGCACGGTCAACAACGAGTCGGCGTCCAAACCCGACGGGTTGAAACCAGAAAGCAACCCGACCACAGCGACCGGATCGAAACCCGCAATCAGAAACCCGCCACACGACTCCACACCAACACCGGAATCGGTGTGGCGAGAAATCGAATCAGTCAGGGCGTCCATACCCCAATTCTAACTCGACCCCACCACCATTTGATCACCCGTGGGGGTGAATTCAACAAACAACACGGAAAGGCCGGGAAAGGCAAGCATGAATTCTTCGGTGCATCGCGGCCACAGCCAGCACGGTACGGACCACGGAGCAGGAGCGCGGTCCCGGCCGCCGGTTCGCCGGTCGGGTGAGACGCCCGGGTGAGACGGTGGCCACGGTGGGCGGGCATGGGCACACCGGGCGGGTCCGGGGCGATACGGTCCGAGCATGGCATCCGAAGCGCCCGCTGGGCAGTCGCCAGATCCCGGCCCGACCCGCCGGTACCGGATCGCGGCCATCCCCGGGGACGGGGTCGGGCAGGAGGTGGTGCCGGCCTCCGCGGCGATCGTGGACCGGCTCGGCGCGGCCCACGGGTTCACCGTGCGGTGGGACAACTACGACTGGAACTGCGCGCGCTACCGGGAAACGGGCGTGCTGCTGCCCGACGGCGGGCTGGAGCAACTGGCCAGCGCCGACGCGATCTTCCTCGGCGCGGTGGGCTTCCCCGGCGTGCCCGACCACGTGTCGCTGTGGGCGCTGCTGATCCCAATCCGCCGGCACTTCCGGCAGTACGTCAACGCCCGGCCGATCCGCTCGTTCCCCGGCGTGGCCGGGCCGCTGCGCGGCGCCCCGGAATTCGACGTGCTGCTGGTTCGGGAGAACAACGAGGGCGAGTACACCCAGGTCGGCGGCCGGATGTACCAGGGCACCGACGACGAGGTGGTCGTGCAGTCGGCCGTCTTCACCCGGCGCGGGGTGGAACGGATCGTGCGGTACGCGTTCGACCGGGCCAGATCCCGGTCCAGCCGGCTGGCCTCGGCCACCAAGTCCAACGGGATCGTGCACTCGATGCCCTTCTGGGACGAGGTCGCTCGGGGCGTCGCCGCGGAGTACCCCGACGTGGAGTACTCCGAGTACCACATCGACGCGCTGGCCGCGCAACTGGTGCTCACTCCGGACCGGTTCGACGTGATCGTGGGCAGCAACCTGTTCGGCGACATCCTCAGCGACATCGGCGCCGCCCTGATGGGCGGCATCGGGATGGCCCCGTCCGCCAATATCGCGCCGGACCGGACCCGGGTGTCGATGTTCGAACCGGTGCACGGGTCGGCCCCGCAGATCGCCGGGCGCGGTATCGCCAACCCGGTCGGCCAACTGCTGTCCGCGGCCATGATGCTACGCCATCTGGACGAACCGGCGGCGGCCACCGCGCTGGAGGCAGCCGTCGCCGGCGCGCTGACCGACCCGGCGCTGCACACTCCGGACCTGGGCGGCCGGGCCACCATGACACAGGTGTGCGACGCGGTGGCCGACCGGCTGCCCGGCTGACCTCCGGCGGCGACCGGTCCGATGTGGACCAGAGTGGCGTGACCGGTCCGGTGTGGACGGCGCCACGGCCCGGACGGCGTGGTACGCCGAGTTCCCCGGGTGATCGCCTAGTCTCGGTGCGTGATCGCAACGGGGAACGGACGCGGGTACCGGCTGGACCGGGACGCCCCGCTGTACGTGGCCGGGCACCGGGGTCTGGTCGGATCGGCGCTGTGGCGACTGCTGCGGGCCGAGGGCTTCACCCGCCTGCTAGGCCGGGCATCGACCGAGTTGGACCTGCGCGACCGCAACGCGGTGTTCGAGTTCTTCGACGCGACCCGCCCGGACTGCGTCGTCCTGGCCGCGGCCCGGGTCGGCGGAATCCTGGCGAACTCGACCAGGCCGGTGGAGTTCCTGTCGGACAACCTGCGGATCCAGCTCAACGTGTTCGACGCCGCGCTGCGGTTCGGCACCGGGCGGGTGCTGTTCTGTGGATCCAGTTGCATCTACCCCCGGCTGGCCGCCCAGCCGATCACCGAGGACTCACTGCTCACCGGGCCGCTGGAACCCACCAACGACGCCTATGCCATCGCCAAGATCGCCGGGGTCGTGCAGGTCCAGGCGGTGCGGCGGCAGTACGGCACGCGGTGGATCAGCGTGATGCCGACGAACCTGTACGGCCCGGGTGACACCTTCGATCCGGACGACTCGCACGTGCTGCCCGGCCTGCTGCACCGGATGCACGTCGCGGCCCGGGCCGGCGCACCGGAGTTCGTGGTGTGGGGCACCGGCACGCCCCGGCGGGAGTTCATGCATGTCGACGACGCGGCTCGTGCCTGCCTGCTGGCGCTGGAACGCTACGACCAGCCGGCCCCGCTGAACATCGGGGTCGGTTCGGACATCAGCATCCGCGAGCTGGCCGAACTCATCGCCGGGGTCGTCGGCTACCCCGGCCGGCTGGTCTTCGACCCGGGCCGGCCGGACGGCACGCCGCGCAAGCTGTTGGACGTCTCCCGGCTGGCATCCCTGGGATTCCACCCGGCAGTGTCGCTCCTGGACGGACTCCGATCGACCTACCGGTGGTACCTGGCCCAAGCGGGTGAACCTGGGCCCGGCGCGGTCGAGGCGTCGCCGGTCCTGTCCGGTCGGCACGGTAGCGTCCGTTAGCGTCGCCGGCATGGACGAGCAGCCCCGGACCGACGGGCAGTTCCGGATCCTTGTGGTGTGCACCGGGAACGTGTGCCGATCGCCGCTGGCCGAACGGATCATCCGGGCCAGGCTGGTCTGGGCGTTGGGTGCCGGCGCGGACCGGTTCACCGTGACCAGCGCGGGCACCGAGCCGCTGACCGGGCTGCCGATGGATCCGCGGGCCGCTCGGGCGGCCGGCGCGCTCGGGGCCGACGTGGAGGGTTTCGCCGCCCGGGAGGTGACACCGGCCGACGTGGCCGCGGCGGACCTGGTGCTGACCGCGTCGCGAGCGCACCGCGCCAGCGCGGTCCGGATGCACCCACGGGCACACCGGTACGCCTTCACCATCCTGGAGTTCTCCCGGCTGGCCGGTGTCCTGCCCGCGGCGCTGTCCGTTCCCGGCGACGGCGGCACACCCGGCACACCCAGCACGGGCAGCGGCAACGGCACCGCGGAGGCGGCGGCGGCGGCCCGCGCGGACGACGCGGTGCGGCGGGCCAGGATGCTGGTCGCGCGGGCCGCCGCGCTGCGCGGCACCGTCCGACCTCGACGGCCCGAGGACGACGACGTCGCGGACCCGATCGGCGGTGCCGGGCAGGTCCACCGGACGGTGGGCACGGTGATCGCCGACGCGCTGGCCGGACCGCTGGAGGTGATCACCGGGATGCGCTTCGCCGGGTCGGGCCGGAGCCTCGCCGGGACCAGGTCCACAGCGTCCGTACACTCCGGACCCGTGGCGACGACGCAGCCGCTCCCGGAACCGTCCGGGCCGGCGCTGGCGCGCGGGCCGTCCAAATCACCCGGGCCGTCCGCCCGACGGCGATGGCTGGTGTGGGCCGCGGCCGGAGCGGTCGTGGCGGCCCTGCTCGGGGCTGGCTGGCTGACGATGCGGGCGGTGCGGGCGGAGGGCGAGTTGGGCCGGGCCCGGGCCGGCATGAGCACGATGCGCGCCGACCTGCTGTCCGGGCACCTGTCCCGGGCGCGGGCCGCGCTGGCCGACGTCACCGGTCATACCGGCCGGGCCCGCCGGCTGACCACCGGCCCACTGTGGCGACTGGCCGCCGCGCCGCCGTTCCTCGGCAACACCGCACGCGCGGTGCGGGCCGCCGCGGCGGCGACCGACGACGTGTCCCGCCGGGTGCTGCCGCCGCTGGTGGACCTGAGCGCGAGCCTGGATCCGGCCGCGCTGCGGCCGAGCGGTGACACGGTGGCAGTGGACAGGTTCGCCGCGATCGCGCCGGTGGCGCACGCTGTCTCGACCGAACTGGCCACGGTCCGGACCCGGGTCGACCGGGTCAGCCGCTCGTGGCTACTCCCCCCGGTGGCCTCCGGCCTCGGCCGGCTACGGACCGAACTGGCCGGCGCGTCGTCCACGTTGGACTCGATCGACCGGGCGGCCCAACTGGTGCCGGCCATGCTCGGGGCGGACGGTCCGCGGCACTACCTGGTCGCGTTCCAGAACGATGCCGAGGCACGTGGGACCGGTGGGCTGGTCGGACTGTACGCGGTGGTCTCGGCCGACCACGGCCGGGTACACGTCGACGAGCTCGGCTCGGACACCGCGTTGCAGAACGCCCCGGACCTGCCGGTCGACCTCGGCCGGGAGTTTCGCACCCGGTGGGGTGACGACCCGGCGATGTGGGCGAACAGCAACATGGACCCGAAGTTCGGCTACGCGGCCAGGATCTGGCTCGCACTGTGGGACCGGCAGACCGGCCGACACCTGGACGGGGTGATCGCCACCGACCCGGTCGCCCTGGGGTACCTGCTGGGCGCCATCGGGCCGGTCCGGCTGTCCACCGGTGACGCGATGACGGCCAGCAACGCGGTGGCCCTGACCATGAGTGAGGTCTACGCCCGCTTCCCGGACAGCAACGAACAGCGGGACGCCTACATGCGCGACGTGGCCCGGCGGCTGATGGACGCGCTGCTGTCCGGACGCGGCGACACCCGGGCGCTGCTCCGCGGGCTGTCCCGGGCGGCCTCCGAACGGCGACTGCTGGTGTACAGCAGTCACCCGGTCGAGGAGCGGCAACTCGCCGACACCGCGCTGGGCGGCACCCTGCCAGCCGGGAACGGCCCGTACGCGTTCGTGGTGGTGAACAACCTGGCCGGCAGCAAGATGGACTACTACCTGAACCGGACGCTCACCTACCGCAGCGACCGGTGCGCGGCCGGGCGGCGGCGCAGCCGGATCGGGATCACGTTCACCAACTCGGCGCCGGCCCCGGCCACGCTGCCCGCCTACGTGACCCAGCGCCAGGACACCGACCGGGCCACCCTGGCCCAGTCGGGCGCGCGAGGGTCGGTGTCGGTGCTGGTGTCGATCTACGGACCCAAAGGTGCGGGTGTACTCCACGCCACTGTGGATGGTCACCCGCTCAGGGTGTCATCGAACACCGAGGACGGCCGGCCGGTGTGGGGGTTCCCGCTGGTGATCGGACCCGGAGCGAGCCGGACCGTGACGCTCCAGATCACCGAGCCGGCGTCCAACGCCGCGCCGGTCATCCCGGTACAGCCACTGGTGAGGCCGGAGCGGGTGCGCACCTCACTGGTCCGCTGTCACTGACGGCCGACCCCGACCACCAGGGCCGTACACACAGGACGGCCGGCACGGTGGGGATGCCCGCGGATCCGGGACGCCTGGACCACCAGGGACACGCGGGCGCCGCACCGGGACCGGGCCACTCGTTGTGATGAATGCGCGTGTTCGGCTTGCGTGGCGTCGGACCGCTCCGCAGACTCGGCAACCAAGCGTAGTCGCTTCGTCACGGGGAGTGTATCGATGGCCATTCGCCGCTTGTTCATCGGCACCGCAGCCGCCGTCGGCATCGTTACGGCTGTCGCAACGGCGACGCCGTCGGTTGCCCAACCAACCTACCCGCCCTCCACCCCGGTGCTCACCGCGTCCTCGACCACCGCACAGGTCGGACAGACCATCACCCTGAACGGCTCGAACTTCCAACCAAACAGCATCGTCACCATCACCTCGTTCGTGAGCGGACCGATCGCGCTGGGCTCCCGCACCGGTCCCCGGGCGCCGGCCGGAGCGGGCACGGTGCGGGCCCGGGCCGTGTCGGCCGCGTTCACCGGGGGGACACCCGGCGACGGGACCGACGGACACGGACACGGGCACGGACACCACCACGGCTGTTCGACCGGCCGCACCTGCCGGGTGCGGGTCGACCCAGCCGGGGACTTCACCACTCAGTTCCTCCTGACCCGACCGGGCATCACCACGATCGAGGCCCACGGCCGGGACTCCGCGGGGCAGCCGACCACGGACACGCTGACCGTCCGGGTCGAGGGCACTGTTGCCGGTCACGGCCGGCCCGGGCACGGGCACGGGCACGGCAGCCTGGCGTTCACCGGTACACCCGTGCTGGGCGGGCTGGCCGCCGGACTGGTCATGCTGCTCGCCGGCGCCGGCCTGCTCTTCGGCGCCCGCCGCAGGCGCCGGCGGTCGCCCACGACCTGACCGGTGACGATCCACAGTAGACGGGCCGTCGGCGCGCACAGCGCCGGCGGCCCGTCCCGTCGCACCGCGCGACCGGACCGGTGTCCGGCCCGGTCCGCGCCCCGCCCGGCCGCCCACCAGGCACGGCTCCCTGTCCTCAGGTGCGAACGTCACTGCCCGCGACCGGCTGGGCGACACCGTTCGAGCCGGCCGCCGGAGCCGCGGCCGGGCCGGCGGCCGGCTGCGCCGGAACGCGCGGGCCGGGACGGTGGTAGGTGCGCGAGCGCGCGTAGTACCCCTGCTTTCCCTTCACCGGCGTCATGGTGAGCACGGTGCCGAGCAACCGCGCGCCCACGTTGCCCAGCGACTCGGTGGCCCGCCTGACCAGGTCCTTGTCCACGCGTCCATACCGGACAACCAGGATCGCCCCGTCGCACTCCCGGGCCAGCGCCGCCGCGTCGGTGACCGGGATCAGCGGCGGGGTGTCGACCAGGACGAAGTCGGCCCGCCCGCGCAGCCTGGCCAGTAGTTCGGCCATCTGCGTGGAGCTGAGCAGCTCGCTGGGATTGGGTGGCAACTCGCCGCTGGCGAGCACGTGCAGCGGCAGGTCGCCCCACTGCTGCAACACGTCGTCGAGCCGGGCCCCGCCGGACAGCACGTCGGTCAGCCCGACCGCCCCCTCCAGGCCCATGTAGTCGGCCACGCTCGGGTTGCGCAGGTCGGCCTCGACCACCACGGTGCGCATGCCCGCGCTGGCGATGGTCAGGCCGAGATTGCAGGTGGTGGTGGACTTGCCTTCCGCGCTGACGCAACTGGTCAGCACGACCACCTTGGGCGGTGCGTCCACGTCGACGAACCGCAGGTTGGTGCGCAGCCCGCGGAACGCCTCGCTGCGCGGGCTGCGCGAGTCCAGTTGGGTGATCAGCGGGTCGCTCCGGGCGCGCCGATCGAAGCCGATGATGCCCAGCGCGCCGCTGCCGGTCAGTTCCTGTAGGTCCTCCCGGGTCTTCACGCTGGTGTCCAGCGAGTCGCGCAGTACCGCCAGGCCGACCCCCAGGCCGAGGCCGGCCAGCAGTCCGAGTCCCAGGTTCAGCGGGACCCGCGGGGTGATCGGCGCCGCGGGCAGGTCAGCCGGACGGACCACGGTCACGCTGACCGGGGACGGCTGTCCCGGTGCGGGCGCCTCCAGCCGGCCGACCACCGCGGCGAACCGGGCGCCCACCGCGTTGGCCTCGTCCCTGGCCCGGGTGCGGGAGCTGTCCCGGACGGTGATGTCGACCAGGACGGTGTCCGGCGGCACGCTCGCGGTGATCCGCCGGGCCAGCCGCTGCGGGCTCACCGACAGCGCGAGGTCGTGCACGACCTGGGCGGTGATCGACGGGGAGTCCACGATCTTCGCGTAGGACTTCACCCTGGCCTGGCTGAACAGGTTGTCCTGGTAGGCGCTTGAGGTGCCGTCGGCGTCCCGAAGGGACACGAAGGTCTGCACCGACGCCTGGTACATCGGCGTGCTGGCCTCGGTGATGCCCACGGCGGCACCGATCCCGACCAGGGTCAGGGCGAGCACCAGTTCCCACCGCCGGCGCAGCAGCCGAACGAAGTCGCGAAGGTCCACGATGTATCTCCCCGTTGTCGCGGCACGTGGATCCGGGAGCGTCCCGCGGTCTGGCGCACCGGGTGCTGTCACGGATCAGAGCCCGAATGTACTACCCTGCGTACTGCTTCGGTCGCTGTGGGCGACCAGGACGGCGTGCGCGCCACACGGGGGCAAGGTGTCGAAGACTGCGCTGATCACCGGCATCACCGGTCAGGACGGGTCCTATCTCGCCGAACTGCTCCTGGACAAGGGCTATGCCGTGCACGGCATCATCCGGCGGTCGTCCAGTTTCAACACCGCGCGGCTGGATCGGGCCTACCAGGACCCGCACGACGCCGGGCGGCGGCTGTTCCTGCACTACGGCGACCTGAACGACGGCGCCGGGCTGGCCACGCTGCTGGCCCGGATCGGACCGGAGGAGGTTTACCACCTCGGCGCGCAGAGCCACGTGCGGGTGTCGTTCGACCAACCCACCTACACCGGCGACATCAGCGGGCTGGGCACGGTCCGGCTGCTGGAGGCGATCCGCTGCACCGGGGTGCCGGCCCGGTTCTACCAGGCGTCCTCCTCGGAGATGTTCGGCGCCACCCCGCCACCGCAGCACGAGCGGACCCCGTTCCACCCGCGCTCGCCGTACGGCGCGGCCAAGGTCTACGCGTACTGGATCACCCGCAACTACCGCGACGCGCACGGAGTGTTCGCGGTGAACGGGATCCTGTTCAACCACGAGTCGCCGCGGCGCGGCGAGACATTCGTCACCCGCAAGATCACCCGGGCGGTGGCCCGGATCTCCGCCGGGCTACAGGAGCACCTGTACCTGGGAAACCTCGATGCCGTACGGGACTGGGGCTACGCGCCGGAGTACGTCGAGGCGATGTGGCGGATGCTCCAGGGCGAGACGCCGGACGACTACGTGGTGGCCACAGGCACCGCGCACACGGTGCGGGACTTTGCCCGGATGGCCTTCGAACACGCCGGTCTGGACTGGCGCCGGCACGTTCGCCACGACCCTCGTTACACCCGTCCGACCGAAGTGGACGCCCTGATCGGCGATGCCTCCAAGGCCCGGTCCGCACTCGGCTGGCAGCCGCTGGTACTCCCCGGCGAACTCGCTCGGATCATGACCGACGCCGACATCCGCGAACTGGACGACCAGCGCAGCGGCCGGCTGGTCCGGATCGACCGGTAGGGCGGGTAGATGTCACGCCGGATCCCGGTCCACGCCAGGACCGTCCTGTCGATCGCCGGCCGGGATGTTCGCGGGCTGGGCGAGGTGGTGCTGGTGTTGCTGGCCGCACACGCCGTGTCGTTGCCGGAGTTCGGCCGATTCGCGCTGGTGCTGGCCGCCGCCGGAGTGCTGGTCACTGTCAACCGGACCCTGGCCGGTGAACCGCTGCGGGTCCACACCGGACTGCCACCGGGAGCGGTCGGGGGAGCGGTCGCGCTGTCGCTGCTCATCGGGGTGACCGCCGGTGCCGTGGTCACCGCCGCCTGCGCGATCCTGTCGAGCGGCCCGCTGCTGGCGCTCGCACCGCTGCTGCCCGGCCTGCTGCTGCACGACTGCCTGCGCCACCTGGCGCTGCGTCGCCGCCGGGCCGGCCTGGTGCTGGTCTCCGACGCGGTGTGCGCGGTCGGCCAACTGGTGGCCGTGGTCGCCGTGGTCTGGGTCGGCGACACCAACGGGCGGGATCTGGTGCTCGCCTGGGGCACACCGGCCTGGCTGGCCGCGACCGTCCTGGTCGTACCACTGGGGGCGGTTCCCCGGCCCACCCGGATGCACACCTGGATCCACGTCAGCCGGCACGGTGGCCGTCGCTTCCTCGGCGCGGTGGTCGGGCCGGCCGGAGCGACCCAGGCCGCGCTCTACCTGACCGGCGCGCTGGCCGGCCTCGGCGCGGCCGGGCAGCTCGCGCTGGCGCGGGCCCTGTTCGGCCCGCCCCGCCTGGTCGCCAACGGCATCGGCGTTCTGGGGGGGCCGGCGTCCGGCGGCCGGTCCGCGGCTCTGCGGTCCGGCGGGGTGGCGGCACTGTGGACGGTCGGCCTGCTGCTCGCTCCGACCGGGCCAGGCCGGGCCCTGGCCGGTCCGGCCTGGCCGGAACTGACCGCGCTGATCTGGATCGTCGGTGCGCGCGAGGTGCTGGAGTCGCTGCGGCCGGGTCGGTTGGTGCCGCGCCCGGCTTCGGGGCGGGACGCCCGGACGTCGGCGGTACGGGCCGCCTCGGCCCTGCTGGCGGTGACCGTGGCCGCCGCTCTGGCCGGCGGGTTCGGTGCCGGTGGCGCCGCGGTCGGCCTGCTCGCCGGCAGCGCCCTGGCCAGCGCCTGCTGGTGGGGCCGCCACCTGATCGACCCGCGCCGGGCCGGCACCGCCAGCGCCACCAGCACCGCCGGCGTGGACCGGCCGGCCTGCCACCTGGTCAGCCACTCCTACCCAGACAGTGGCGCGGCCGGGATCCTGTCCGCGCTGGCCGAACACCTGCGGGTCACCCTGGTGACCCCGCACCGCGCCGCGGACGGACCCGACCCGGACTGTGGCTACCGCACGCTGGGTTTCGCCCGCCTCCCCCGGCGCGGCCCGGCCTACCTGTTGGGCTCGCTTCGGTTGGGGATGGCCGCCCGCCCGGAGTTCGTGGTCATCGAGTACGACCCGTGGCTGCCGACGTTCTGGCAGGCGCTGCTGGCCGCGAAGCTGTACGGCGGCTCCCGGGTGTTCGTCGCGACCCGCCGGAACACGCTGCGCCCGGTGCCGGCCCGACTGGCCACGACGAGGCGGCTGCTGACCCGGGCCGCACTGCGGCACACCGAGGGTGTGTTGGCCGCCAGCCAGCCGACGGCACGACTGTACGAACGGGAGTTCGGCTGTCCCAGTGCCCGGATCCGGGTGCTGACCTACCTGGCCGTGGACACCCGCGCGTTCCGGCCGGCCGGCGGGCCGGCCCCGGTGGACCGGCTTCGGATCGGGTTCGTCGGGCGGTTCGACCGGCGTGGCGGCGGGGACACACTGCTGCGCGCCTTCGCTCTGGCACGCGAGCAGGTCCCACGGGCCGAACTGCACCTGATGGGGCTGGTCGCCCCCGACCTGGGCGACCAGATCGCCCGCCTCCGGCTACGCGGCGGGCTGCGGGTCCGCCCGTTGCTGGCCACCGACCAGGTGGCAGAGTTCCTGCGCGGCCTGGACGTCTTCGTGCTGCCCACCGCGAAGGAGCCCGACCACGAGGAGGAGGACGGCATCGAGCTGTTGCGGGCCATGGCCACTGGCCTGCCCTGCGTGGGCAGCGACAGCGGGATCATCCCGGAGTTGCTGTTCCCCGACGGCGGTCCGGACAACGGCCTGCTGTTCGCCGCCGGGGACCACCTCGGGCTGGCCGAGGACCTGCTCCGGCTGGCCAAGGACCCCGACCTGCGGTCCGGTCTCGGCGCGAACGCCAGGGAGTTCGCGCTGCGGACCGCGTCGCTGCGGACCGTGGCCCGGGCCCGGGCCACGGCACTCACCGGACACCGATCTGACCCGGTACCGCGGTGAGGCACCCCGCCGGCCGGCGGGCACCCGGTCAGGAGGCGTTGACCAGCGCGTCGCCGACCGCGGGACGCGGCTCTCCCGAGCCCTGCCGTCCATCCGGGCAGGCCGCGCCGACCGGGCGGTCTAGGCCGGGCCGGCCTTCCGGCGAACCGCCGGGCAGGCCCAGATACCGGCGGAACCAGGCGACCGTCCGGGCCAGACCCTCGGCCACCGGAGTGCACGGCGACCAACCCAGTTCGGTGCGGGCCAGGGTGATGTCCGGGCGGCGCACGCTCGGGTCATCCTGCGGGCGGGCGATGTGCGTGACCGGTGAGGACGAACCCACCAGATCACGCACCCACCGGGCCAGGTCCAGCATGCTGATCTCGTACGGGTTACCCAGGTTCACCGGGCCGGACAGCCCGGAGCGCAGCAGGCGCAGCAGCCCGTCCACGATGTCGTCGACGTAGCAGATGGACCGGGTCTGGGTGCCCTGACCGGTCACCGTGATCGCCTCGCCGGCCAGCGCCTGTCGGATGAAGGTGGGGATCGCCCGGCCGTCGTCCGGGCGCATCCGCGGACCGAACGTGTTGAAGATCCGGACGATGCCGGTGTCCATCCCGTGCACCCGCCGGTAGGCCGACGTGGTGGCCTCGGCGAACCGCTTCGCCTCGTCATACACCGCGCGCGGCCCGATCGGGTTGACATGACCCCAGTACGACTCGACCTGCGGGTGCACCTGCGGGTCGCCGTAAGTCTCCGATGTGGACGCCAGTACGAACCGTGCGCCCTTCTCCCGAGCCAGCCCGAGCGCGTGCAGGGTGCCCAGCGATCCCGCCTTCAGCGTCGCGATCGGCATCCGCAGGTAGTCGCTCGGGGACGCCGGCGAGGCCATGTGCACCACCGCGCCCACCGGACCCGGCACGTACACGAAGTCGGTGACGTCGGCGCGCACCAGCCGAAACTCCGGACAGCCCAGCAGCCCGGTGAGGTTGCCGGCCGAGCCGGTACTCAGGTTGTCCAGACACACCACCTCGCAGCCCGAACCGACCAGCCGCTCACACAGGTGCGATCCCAGGAAGCCGGCCCCGCCCATCACCACCACGCGCATGTCACCAAACCTCCGAGTCCGGCACCCGTAGTCGGCTCACCCTCCACACTGGAACAACTCGGCACGGAGGCGAACTGTAGTTGACTTCGGACCGGCGACCGTACACTCTCGACGGAGAGTCGCGTCCTGATCACCTGCCAGGTCTGATCCG
>DASULA010000048.1:0-4552 GCA_036278435.1 Mycobacteriales bacterium
ACTTGGTCGTGCCGGCGCATCAAGAATTGCAACAGCCCGTACTCGCGGGCTGTGAGGGCAATGGCACTCTCGCCGCGGTGGACCTGCCGGGCGGCCGGGTCGAGCACCAGGTCACCGGCGTCCAGCCGGGCCGGGCGGGGCGGCGCGCCGCGGCGGAGCAACGCCCGCAGCCGGGCCACCAGCACTACGAACGAGAACGGCTTGGTCAGGTAGTCGTCGGCGCCCAGGTCCAGCCCGTCGGCCTCGTCGTACTCGCCGTCCTTGGCGGTGAGCATCAGCACCGGCACCCAGTTGCCCTCGGCGCGCAGTCGTTGACAGACCCGATAGCCGGACAAACCCGGCAACATGATGTCGAGTACCAGGGCGTCGTATCCGCCGTCGCGGGCCCGGGCCAGGCCGGCCGGGCCGTTGTGCGCGAGGTCCACGGCGAAGCCCTCGGCGCCCAGCCCCCGGCGCAGCGCCTCGGCCAGGCGCACCTCGTCCTCCACCACCAGCAGCCGCACCGGGTCACCCCCTTCGCCTGGTCACCGGTACAGGGTGCCTCATCGTCAGGGTCACGCGGCGAGGAGGCCGGCCACCCGCTCCGCGACCGTTCTGTCCCCGGTCGGCTGGCCCGGCCGGCTGGCCCGGCCGGTGTCCGGTGGGCCGCCACCGGGAGCGGGCAGAACGGTCTCTCAGCGCGCTCTCAGCCGGGCTGTCGCATGATGGGACCTGCCGGCGGCCACCACGGGTGCCGACAGGAGGGACAATGATGCGTACTGGCACCGGGCATCGGCGTTGGATGGTTCCGGCCGCGGTCGTGCTGGCCGTCGGGGCCGGCGTCGGCGGCATGATGATCTCGGCCTCCGCCACTCCCGAACTGCCGCCGAAGACCGCCGCGCAGTTGCTGGTGGACCTGCACCAGGCCCGGGTGGACGGGGTGTCGGGCACGGTGGTGGAGAACGCCGACCTCGGCCTGCCCGCGATTCCGGTGCCCGGTGGCGGCCAGGGCAGTTCGGACCTGACCTCGCTGATCTCCGGGTCGCACACCCTGCGGGTCTGGTACGGCGGGCCGGACCGGGTGCGGGTCGCGCTGCTGGGCACCCTGGGCGAGTCCGACGTGATCCGCGACGGAACGGACCTGTGGACCTGGTCCAGCCAGCAGAACGAGGCCACCCACGTGAGGCTGCCCGCCGAGGGCGACCGGAAGACCGGTCCGGCCCGGCATGGCGACGGCGGGGCCGCCCAGGTTCCGCTGACTCCGCGGCAGGCCGCCCAACGGGCCCTGGACGCGATCGACCCGTCCACCGCGGTCAGCGTGGACGGCACCGCCAGCGTGGCCGGCCGGGACGCCTACGAACTCGTGCTCGCGCCCCGGGACGCCCGCTCCCTGATCGGCCAGGTGCGGATCGCGGTGGACGCGCGCGCGCACGTGCCGCTGCGGGTCCGGGTGATCGCCAGGGGCGCCACCAGCCCGGCGTTCGCGGTCGGATTCACCCACGTCAGCTTCGGCCGACCCGACCCGGCGGAGTTCCGGTTCCGTCCCCCGCCCGGGGCCCGGATCAGCAACTCCAACCCGTTCCTCGGGTCGGCGCGCCACCACGAGGACAGCACCGAGACCGCACCGACCACCGTGGGCACCGGTTGGGCCCGGGTCACCGTGCTCGACGGGGTGGGGCCGATCGGTCCCGGCCGCCAGGGTGGCCCCGGAGGCCAGGGTGGTCCCGGTGGCGGCTCCAGCCTGACCCAGGTGCTGGGCTCGCTGCCGCACGTGAGCGGGAGCTGGGGTTCGGGCCGGGTGCTGAGTTCCTCGCTGTTCACCGCGCTGCTGACCGACGACGGCCGGTTGATCGTGGGAGCGGTCCGGCCCGACCTGGTCTACCAGGCCGCGGCGCACCGATGAGGATCCCGCCGCGCCGGAACGGCGCGAGAGCGGACCACCGCGGTCCGAGTCAGGCGACCGGTTCAGGGGGGACCAGATGAGTTCAGCCGCGGCCCAGGGCACGGTGGGTGAGTCACCGACCCCTCTGGTGGCGCCGGATCCGGATCGGGCCGCGATCACCAGCACCGGGCTGACCAAGCTGTTCCGATCCCGTGGTGGCGGCCAGCTCGCCGTGGACCACGTGGACCTGCTGGTCCCGCTCGGCAGCGTGTACGGCTTCCTCGGCCCGAACGGGTCGGGCAAGACCACCACGATCCGCATGCTGCTCGGCCTGATCACCCCGACCCAGGGCAGCCACACCATGCTCGGGCAACCCATGCCGCAGCACGCCGGACGGGTGCTGACCCGGGTCGGAGCGCTGGTCGAGGGTCCCGCGTTCCACCCCCACCTGTCCGGGTGGGCCAACCTGGAACGGCTCGACGCGGCCGACCGCACCGCCGATCCGTCCACCGCGCGGGTCCGTATCGGGGTCGCGCTGGAACGGGTCGGCCTGCTGGCCGCGGCCCGCAAGAGGTACCGGGCCTACTCGCTGGGCATGCGCCAGCGGCTGGGTATCGCCGCGGCGCTGCTCCAACCGCGGGACCTGCTCATCCTGGACGAGCCCACCAACGGCCTGGACCCGCAGGGCACCCGGGAGGTACGCACCCTGGTCGGGGCGCTGGCCGGCGACGGCACCACCGTGTTGCTGTCCTCGCACCTGCTCTCCGAGGTCGAACAGGTCTGCACGCACATCGGGGTGATGCACACCGGCAAGCTGGTGGCGCAGGGCCCGATCGGTGACCTGCGTGGCCGGGAGGCTGCCGGGCTCCGGGTGGAAAGTCCGGAGCCGGCCGCGGCCGCCGAGTCACTGCGGCGGCAGGGTCTGGACGCGGTCGCGATTCGCGACGGCGTGGTCACCGCGGAGTTGGGCGCCCGCGCACCCGAGCAGGTGTGCGCCGCGCTGGTCGCCGACGGGGTGCCGGTGCGCGGGTTCGCGGTGGCCCGCCCCGACCTGGAGGACGTGTTCGTCTCACTCACTGGAGAGGGGTTCGATGTCAGCGGCTGACACCGGCGCGCCGGCCCGCGCCGACACCCAGCGGGATCGGGTCCGCACGGTCGCCTCGGCCGGCCCGGCGGTGCCGCGGTCGCTGCGGATGAGGCTGGTGCGGTCGGAGTTGGGCATGGTCTTCCGCCGGCGGCGCAACCAGGTCGTGCTGGTGGTGTTGACGGCCGTCCCGGTCCTCATCGCGGTGGCGGTGCGAGTCTCGGGCGGACCGGACCGCCGCGGCGGCGGCGGCCCACCACTGTTCGATCAGATCACCCACAATGGGATATTCGTCGCATTCTCCGCGCTGGTCGCCGTGATGCCGTTCTTCCTGCCGCTGGCCGTGGCCGTGGTGTCCGGGGACGGCATCGCCGGTGAGGCCAGCCTGGGCACGCTGCGCTACCTGCTGGCCGTGCCGGTGTCGCGGACCCGGCTGCTGGCCGTGAAATACGCCGGGGTGGTCGCCTACTGCCTGGCCGGCACCCTGGCGGTGGCCGCGGCCGGCGCCGTGATCGGGCTGGCGTTGTTCGGCAGCGGCAGTGCGGCGCTGCTGTCGGGCACCCCGGTCGGGTTGGCCGGCGGGCTGTGGCGACTGCTGCTCGTCTCGCTGTACGTGGGGGCGTGCATGGCCGGGCTCGGCGCGATCGGACTGTTCGTATCGACCCTGGTCGAGGCGCCGGTGGCGGCGATCGCCAGCACCGCCGGGGTCGCCATCGCCAGCGAGATCCTGGACAGCGTGCCGCAGATCAGCGGCATCCACCCCTACCTGCCAAGCCACTACTGGCTGGCGTTCGGCGACCTGCTCCGCGACCCGATCTCGACCAGCTCGCTGGGGCCGGGGCTGGTGTCGATCGCGGTGTACGCCGTGCTGTTCCTGACCCTGGCCTGGGCCCGCTTCAGCGGCAAGGACGTGAGCAGCTAGCGCGGTGCCCAGCAACCTCCGCCGGCTCGTGTACTTGAGGTTTTCGCGAGAAAACCAGCATCGGTAACCGGTTTCTCCTGAGGTTTTCGCGAGAAAACCTCAGATCGGGGGGCCGGCGGTGCGACTACTGGAGGTAGGACTCGACCTCGTCGGATGGGCGCTGGTGGGCGGTACCCGGATCCTGGCCGAACTCCTCGGCGGCCCGGCGCTGGCGCAGCAGGTCCCAGCACTGGTCCAGATGCTCTTCCAGCGCGCGCAGCCGGGCCGAGGACTGCTCGTCCAGGCCGTCGCCGGCGGCCCGAGCGCGCAACTGGTGCTCCTCGGCCACCAGTTCACCGATCCGACCGAGAATCTGCGTGTCCTCCACGGCAACCTCCCTGGCCCGGAGGGTAGCCCGCCGTGACCGCCGCCGCCCGGCATCCCGGCAGCGCCGGGTAGATGTCACAACGGGGTGCCGGCGGGTGTCCTAAGGGTGGTGGACGCGGCGGAAACCGCCGCGCGATCTCGGGAGTCGCGGTGAAGGTACTCGTCGCCGGTGCGACCGGAGCGGTGGGCGTGCCGCTCACCCGGTTGCTGGTCTCGGCCGGCCACCAGGTGACCGGGCTGACCAGGACCAACTCGGCAAGCTGCGCCGGCTGACCGCGCTGGTTAGCCTGCCCTGACCGGTTCCCGGCGCGCGTTCGGG
>DASULA010000049.1:0-3282 GCA_036278435.1 Mycobacteriales bacterium
TTCCTGTCCTGCAACCGGAACAAGGAGTCGGTGAGCGCCGACCTCAAGTCCGACGAGGGTCGGGTCCTGCTGACCCGGTTGATCCGGCACTCCGACGTGTTGGTGGAGAACTTCCGGCCGGGCGTGTTGGATCGACTCGGCTTCGGCGTGGCCCGGCTGCGCGAGATCAACCCGCGGCTGGTGGTGCTGTCCATCACCGGCTTCGGGCACGACGGCCCGGACGGGGGGCGGGCCGGCTACGACCTGATCGCCCAGGGCGAGTCCGGACTGATGAGCCTCACCGGCCCCTCGCCCGACCAGCCGACCAGGGTCGGCCTGCCAGTCGGCGACGTGCTGGCCGGCGTGTACGGCGCGTACGGCGTGGTGGCGGCGTTACACCGCCGGGCCCGGACCGGTCACGGCGAGGTGGTGCGCACCTCGCTGCTGGCCGCCCTGGTCGGCGTACACGCGTTCGAGGGCACCCGCTACACGGTGGCCGGGCAGGTCCCCCGAGCGCAGGGTAACCACCATCCCTCGATCGCGCCGTACGGCGCGTTCCGGTGTGCCGACGGTATCGTTCAGATCGCGGTCGGCAGCGAGGCGCTGTGGCGTCGGTTCGCCCCACTGTCCGGCCTGGACCCCGACGATCCGCGGTTCGCCACCAACGGCGAGCGGGTCCGGCACCGGCAGGAGTTGATCGCGGTGATCGAGGCGGTGTTCGGCACCGAACCGGTGTCGCACTGGCTGGACCGGCTGGCCGGTGTCGGCGTCCCGTCCGGACGGGTCCGCAGCCTCGACCAGGTCTACGAGTGGGATCAGGTTCGCTCACAGGGGCTGCTGGTCGACGTCGACCACGACACCCTCGGCCCGCTCCGCCTGCCCGGACCACCGCTGCGTTTCGACACCGGTGGGCGTTCGGAACACCAGGCCCCGCCCCGGCTCGGCCAGCACGACGCCCCGGTGCGCGCCTGGCTCGACGAGGTGGAGGCCCTGGACCGGAGTGAGGACCGAACTAACCGGAGTAACCGGACTGATTGGACGGACGGGACAGGTTTCCCGGACCGCACCGAAGAACCCGGCGCGGCACGCCCATGACGCAACCCGAGGCGATCGAGCTCCTCACCCGAGTGCTCGACCCCGAGACCTGGACCCGATGGGACGATCCGGTCGAACCACCCGCGGACGCCGATCCCGAGTACCTCGCCGCGCTGCGCAGGTCGACCGACCGGACCGGTCTGGACGAGGCCGTTATCACCGGTGAGGGCCGGATCCGGGGGCGGCGAATCGCCATGGTGGCGATCGACTTCGGCTTCCTGGGTGGCTCGATCGGCGCGGTCGCGGCCGAACGCCTGACAGTCGCGGTCGAACGGGCCACCGCGAAGGGGATGCCGCTGTTCGCCGCCACCGCCTCGGGCGGGACCCGGATGCAGGAGGGCACGGCGGCGTTCATGCAGATGGTGAAGGTCACCGCCGCGGTCTACCGGCACCGGCTCGCCGGGGGGCCCTACGTGGTCTACCTGAGGCAGCCCTCGACCGGCGGCGTGTTCGCCTCCTGGGGGTCACTTGGCCACGTCACGCTGGCCGAGCCGGGCGCGCTGATCGGATTCGTCGGCCCCCGGGTGTACGAGGCGCTGGAGGGAAGGCCGTTCCCGGCCGGTGTGCAGACCACCGAGAACCTCGTCGACCACGGCATCGTCGACGCGGCAGTGGCCCCGGCCAACCTGCCGTTCGTCATGGTTCGCATCCTGGACGTGCTGGCGGCCAGGGGTGAGGTCCTGCCCCGCCTGCCCCCCAGTGTTCAGGTCGCACCGATGCCCGACGTCTCGGCCTGGGAGTCGGTGCAACGCTCCCGGCGGCCGGACCGGCCCGGCGTGCGGGACCTGCTCACCGAGTCGGCCACCGACGTGACCCTGCTCTCCGGGACCGGCGCCGGGGAGCGGGAACACAACCTGGTGCTGGCGCTGGCGAAGTTCAGCGGCGCGCCGTGCGTGCTGCTCGGTCAGGACCGGCGGGCCGAGGCCGCCAAGCACCGGCTCGGCCCGGCCGGGCTGCGGGTGGCCCGCCGCGGGTTGCGGTTGGCCGCCGACCTGAGGATCCCGCTGCTGACCGTGGTGGACACCGCCGGCGCGTCGATGTCCCGGGAGGCGGAGGAGGGTGGGCTGTCCGGGGAGATCGCCCGCTGCCTGGCCGAGATGGTCACGTTGCCCGCGCCGACACTGTGCCTGCTGCTCGGCCAGGGCGCGGGCGGTGCGGCGCTGGCGCTGGCGCCGGCCGACCGGATCGTGGCGGCCCAGCACGCCTGGTTGTCGCCGCTGCAACCCGAAGGATCCTCGACCATCCTCTACCGCACGCCCGACCGGGCCGCCGAACTGGCCGAGCGGCAGGGAGTTCGGGCCGCGGACCTGCTCCGGAACGGGATCGTGGACCAGGTGGTGCCCGAACTGCCCGACGCGGCGGACGAACCGCAGGCGTTCCTGGAGCGACTCTCCCGGGTGCTGGCCGAGGAACTGGTCGGGCTGCTCCGCCGCGATCCGGCCGAACGGTCGGCCGGCCGGTTGGAGCGGTACCGATACTTGGGCAGGTGTTCACCGGATGAATCGGCCTGAGCCGGGGGCGCCGCCGGACCGGGCCGGCCCGGGTGCGCCACACTGGGCGGGTGAGCCTCACGGTCCGCCCGCACCGAGTCCGGCGGTATGCCCGGATCGCCGCGACCGCCGTCGTGGTGGCCTCCGCGCTGGTCGCGGTGCTGCTGAAACGGTCCGTGACCGGGGTGCACCTGGAGGTCACTGACCAGCTCGGCGTGTTCGGGGTCGGGGTGTTCGTGGCGGCCGGGATCATGCTGGTCGCCCGGCCCCGGCTGGACGCCGACGAGCGGGGGGTGCGGGTCCGCAACCTGCTCGGTGACCGGACCGTGCCCTGGGACGTGGTGCGCGCGGTGGAGTTCCGGGACGGGTGGCCCTGGGCGTCGTTGGACCTCCTCGACGACGAGGTGATCAACCTGATGGCGGTCCAGGCCATGGACGGCGACCACGCGGTGGCCGCCATGGCCGGGCTGCGCGACCTGCTCACGCGCAGCCGATGCCACGGTGCCGACCCAGCCCCGGGCTGAGTCCGGCTCGGGGTCCCCGGGTTCAGCCCGTGCCGGGGACCGGCGGCGCCGGACCGGCCACCGGGACACCCGGAATCCCGGCACGGGCACTGGTGTTGACTGGCTGGTACGCTTTTCCGTGCGACCACCCTCGTTTCGGCGAGGGAAAGCAAGTGGAGCCCCGCTCCCACCCGCGGCCGGCACTGTCGGCGATC
>DASULA010000050.1:0-9829 GCA_036278435.1 Mycobacteriales bacterium
CCGGCGGCCACGGGCGTCGCCGCGCGACACGCCGGCCAGGTGAACCATCAGGGCGGCGATGTCCGGCGGGGTGACCGGCACCCGGCGGGAGTGTGCCTCGATGTACCGGTCGCAGATCAGCCCGAACACCTCGGCGTGGCCGCGCCCGGCGGCCAGTTCGGCGACGGCCCGGATCGCGGGCACCCAGCCGGGTTCGACCGGAGCGGGTCCGGCCGCGACCTCGGGCACCGCCGCGACCACGGCCGGCCCCAGCGCGCCGGGCACGTCCGGGTCGGGCCGGCCGGCCAGCGCGGACCACCGGTCGGGGTCCCGCCGGGCCAGCACCAGCACGGCGCCGACCGCGCCGACCACCTCGCCCAGCCGCAGGTCCTCGACGGCCGAGGCGATCTGCTGCCACACCCGGTCCACGGCACCGACCCGGAATTCCCGGCCGTGCCGGGTCATCCAGTCCTCCACGTCGGCCAGCCGGAACCGGGGAGCCGAGGAGGTGCCGGCCACCGGTTCGGGGAAGTCGTCGAACCGGCGCCGCCAGTTGCTCACCGCGGCCTTGCCCACGTCGGCCAGCCGGGCGATGTCACTGGACGCCACGGTCGCCTCGGCCGCTCCGGCCGCTTCGGCCAAACCGGCGGCGGGAGCGGCAGGGTCGGCCGGGTGGCCCTGTCCCGATCGCATACCGTCCACTGTGACCGACCTCTCAGGATCCAGAGTACAGCCGGGCCAGCACCCCGGCGGCGCGCAGTTCGGCGACGTGTTCGGCGGCCCGGCGCGGCGCGCTGCCACCCCGGATCAGCACCCCGGACTCGATGTTGCGGTCCACCCCCGAGGCGGTGAGGTTCGCGCTGGACACCAGCAGCACCCGCCGGTCGGCCACCGCGAGCTTGGCATGCATCTTGGCTCCGGGCCGGTCCCGCCGACCGGCCGGCCAGTGCCACAGCGCCAAGCCGGGCACCTCGGCGAACGCGGCGGCCGGTTCGGTGCCGGCCAGCGCGCTGCCGGCCCCGGCCAGGGTCTCCACCACCACGTCCACGGCCACCCCGCGGGCCACCGCCGCGGACAGCGCGGCCAGCAGTGGCGGATACGGCCGGGCCGAGTACGTCATCAGCAACAGCTCGCCGACCGCCCCGGCGACCAGGTCGGTGAGTACCTGCGCGGTGGCCCGCACCGGCACCGGGTGGCTGCCCGGCCCGGACCACACCGACTCGACCCGCAGCCCGTCGGCGCGCAGCGCGTACCCGGCGGCCACCCCGCGCAAATACGCCGCTGCGGTGTCGTCTGGCATCCCGTCGACGGCCTGGGCGGCCAGCACGGTCCGGGCCGCCTCGGCGAACCCGGGCACCGGCACCGCCGCCGGAATCGCCGCGGCCGGCCCGCCCCGGGCGATCCGGGCGGCCAGCACCCGCAGCCGCACCGGGCCGAGCCGGTCGGCCACCTCGGCCACGGCCCGCTCGAACCCGCCCGGCCTGCTCACGGCAACCCCGGGTAGAGGGCCAGACCGTCACCGCCATCACCGTCACCGGCGACCGGAACCACGAACCGCCGGTCCAGGAACCGGTTGCCCCGCTCGCAGGTGGTCTCCGACACGAACAGGCAGACGTGGCAGGCCGCGCCGTGCAGGAAGTCCGCCGGCGCGGCCGGCAGCCGCTCGGCACACAGCGGGTCCGACGAGCAGTGCCGGGCATCGGCCAGTGCGCGGCGGGTCAGCCGCACCAGGTTGTCTGGTTCGGACAGTGACACCAGCCCGCCCAGGGTGCCCTCGGCGTCGGGTACCGCGGTGTAGATCAGGATGCCCGAGCGCGGATCGTCGCCGCTGCCGGCGTAGATCCGCTCGGACAGGCTGGCCGAGTTGTATCCGCACTCCAGTGCGATGGTGCGGATCAGCAGGTGCGACAGGGTGTGCAGGGCGATGTATCGGGCGCCGGGCCACAGCCGCATCGGGTCGAACGACCCCGGGATCCGGCCGGAGTACCGGTTGCGCCGGAACCGGGCGTAGGCGTCCCGGTACGCCTCCAGCGCCGCCGACCCGTCGACCCGTTTCTCCCAGCCGGCCAGCAGGTCCTCGCCCAGCCGCAGGAAGATGCCCTCGCCGCGCACCTCGCTGGCCGGCACCCAGGTCGGGTCGTCCCGGGCCAGCCGCACGGAGGTGACCAGCTCCGGGTCGTCGGGGTCGGGGGCGTCCAGCCGGGTGAACCCGACCAGCGCGCGCACCTCGCGCAGCCGCTCGGCCTGCACCACGTCGGCGTACACACCCGACAGTGCCGCTGGCACCCCGTCGGGGTCGCGGCGCAGCGCGAAGTCGTCGCCGGCCTCGGGCAGCTTCTCGGCGGAGAAGATCTCCCACTCGGGCGTGCGCAGGTCGGGGTAGCCGGTCGACTGGCCGGTGCCGTTCGCCGTCCGGACGCGGTGCGCCTCGATGGCATCAAGGATCTCCTGGTTGGTCCACCTCTTGAGTTCTGCGAGCCTCGGGGCGACCGAGAACGCGAATTCGAGGTAACCCAGATTGATGACCTTCTCCAGCGTGCTCCAGTGCTGCTCGACCAGGTGTTCCAGTTCGCTGGTGCCGGTGCGGGGCACGGCCAGCGCGGACAGGGTCTGGGCGAACCACTGGTTGGACGCGCCGACCACCAGCAGCTTGGGCTTCCGGTCGCAGCCGGAGAACGTGGCCAGGTGCGGGTGCCGGCCCCGGCAGGCGGGCAGGTTCCGCCAGCCGCGTTCCCCCATCGCCTCCCGGATGTTGCGCCGGGCCGAACAGCTCACGCACCGGATCTCCACGTTCGCGCCCAGGTTCCCGCCCCGGTCGTCCATCTCCAGTGGAGGGTGGCTCATCGCGGCGCAGTCCGCACCGCGGTGGACGAACATCCGGTACGGGAAGTCGTCCAGGTGTCCGACCGTGCAGGCCAGCACGAACCGGGCCGGCACCGCCAGCGGCCGGCGCCCGGAGCGCTTGCGCCCACAGTTCTGGTGGAAGAACCGGGCCTCGTGCGGCCGGCGCGGGTTGCGGTTGTCGAAGCCGAACTCCCGCGACTCGACCGGCCCCAGCCGGTTGCAGGCGGTGCAGCGCAGCCAGGTCGGGAACGGTGTGACCGGCACCCCGACGTTGGCGGCCGGCCCGGTCGGGTCGCGGTCCAGCCCGCTCAGCCAGGGCGCCGGGCGGAGCTGGTCGATCCGGCGGTAGGCCGGGCCGAGCGCGTGGATGGCCTCGCGCAGCCGGGGCAGGTCGATCGGCGCGAAGTCCGGGACGTTGGCGAACGACCAGTCGTCCAGGCCACGGACCAGCACCGACAGGTTGGGCAGGTCGACCAGTGACCCGACGCCGCTGGTGAACATCAGGTGGCTGGGCCGCACCGCGCCGACCCTGCGGCCGTACTGGCTGGTCATCGGTCGCCCGCCCCTGACTCGCCCAGCTCGTCGCCGCTGTCCCCACCGTCGCCACCGTCGCCGTCCCCGGCGCTGCCATCCCCGCCCGGCGGGCCGAACGTCCACGGTGGAGCGCCGTAGGTCGGGGTGAAGACGCCGTCACCGCCGGGTACCAGCAGGTTGATCTCGTTCTCGGTCTCCCGCATGGACATTCCCACCGTCAGGTCGTCCCACCGGCCGTCCCCGGCCCGCCGCAGCAGCCCGCGGAGCTGCTGCTGGCCGGACCGACCGGTGGCGTAGCCGAGCCGGGTCTGCCCGGTGCGGGCCTGCCGCCACAGGTCGGTGATCCGGCCGATCCGCTCGGCCAGGTAGTCCCGCCCGCGCGGCCCGCCGACAACCTCGGCGCGGGCCAGCAACCGCCGGGTGATCCCGGCCACGGCCGGGCCGTCCAGCGGCACGTCGTGCGCGTCGGCGTTGCGGGAGTAGGCGTCCTGGGTGTGGCGGACCGCGGCCAGGAACGTCGCGGCGCTGCCCCGGTCCAGGGCCCGGCGGGTGTAGGGGGTGACCGACAGCGCCTCGACCTGCCGGTAGAACGTGGCGTGGTAGTGCTCGAAGTCCTCGTAGTGGGCCAGATCGCGCGGCCGGGACCAGTTGTAGAGGGTGACCACCAGGCCGGGACGGGCCGGGTCACGGCCAACCCGGGAGGATGCCTGGATGTACTCGGCGGTGTTCTTCGGCTGCCCGGTGACCACCATCAGGCCGAACCGGGACACGTCCACGCCGACCTGGAGCATGGAGGTGGCCAGCACCACGTCCACCGGCACCCGGCCGGTGCGGGCCCGTTCGGACCACCGCTCGGCCAACGGGTGGGACGTCCGGCGCGGCTTGCTCTTCAGCGCCTCGCTGATCTCCGCGGCGATGGCGCGGCGCCGGGCCGAGGTGTCCAGTTCGGCGTTGAAACCGATCTCCAGGCGTTTGAGCACGTCGCTGATGTCGGCCGAGGAGATCCGGGAGGTCAACTCCTGCACGGTGAGCATGCCGGTGGCGCTGACGATCCGGTCGGACAGGCCCTTGCGCCGGCCGTTGCGGCGAACCCGGGTGGTGACCTGGTCGTCGAGGTAGCGGCGCATGCCGGCGAGTTCCCGGGTGGCGTTGAAGTAGCCGACCAGGGTCAGGTACGGGTCGGCCGGCGGGCCGTGCCGGTCGGCCGCGGTCTGCCCGGCGATGAGCAGGATCTCGGCCAGCCGGATCTCGGCGGACTTCATCCGCACCCCGTGCGCGCACACGCCCAGGTAGCGGCGGCCGGGGTGGGTCGGGCTGACCGGCACCTGTACGGAGAAGTACGTGTCCCGCACGTCGAGCACCTGCGGCGGGAACACGGTCAGGTCCCGGCCGAACACGCCGAGCACCTGTTCGCGTGCCCGCCGGGTGGTGGCGGTCGACGCCACGATCTTCGGCGCTGTGTCCACAGTGCCCACACCGTCCACCCTGTCCATACCGTCCATACTGTCCACACCGGACGACACGGTCCAGGTGCACAGTTCGGCCACGGCTGCCTCGAACAGGCCGACCGTGGTGCCCAGCGCGCCGGAGATCAGGTGCAGCTCATCCTGGATGACCAGGTCGGGTGGGCGTAGCCGGGTCACCGGCCGGCTGGTCACCGCGGGCAGGGCGCCCTTCCGGTTGTGCCGGGCGCCGCAGCCGATCCTGGTGTCCAGGTCGTCGTGCCGGTAGCCGTGCCGCGGGCAGTGCTCCCGGACCCGTCCGAACAGGACACCGGCGAAGCCGCGCCACGGCAACTGGGCCAGCTTGTCTACGGTGGCCACCACCAGGCCGGGCGCGTACCGGTAGATGTCCTCGTCCACGGTGAGGATCGGCAGCCCGTCGGGGGAGATCCGCCGGGAGAACGGGCAGGCCGACGCGCCCTCGCCGTTCGGGCAGAACAGCCGCACCCGGCGGTCGTCCTCGCCCACGTCCAGGTCGTGGTGGCCACGCAGCGGCGTGCCACACCACGGGCAGGCCAGGGTCTGCAACACGTTGACCCGGCTGCCATCGCCGGCCTCCCGTGCGGCGGCGATCTGCTCGCGGGCCTCGTCGAACCAGTTCGGCGACACCCCGCCGCCGACCCACAGCCCGATCCGGAACGGCTCACCACCCCAGGTGTCGGGGTCCTCGCGGCGGATCACCTCGGCGGCGCAGACCAGGGCGGCGGCCCGCTGGAACTGCTGGGCGGTGAGCAGCCGCAGGGTGTAGCGCATCAGCACTGCCACCCCGGCGCCGCCGTCCCGGGCCCGCTCGCCGGCGCCCACGACGCCCTGCAACCGGCGGATGGCGAACGTGAACGCGGTCAGGCCCAGGTACGCCTCGGTCTTGCCGCCGCCGGTGGGGAAGAACAGCAGGTCCACGGTTCCGGTGGCGTCGGCGGCGCGTTCGGGGTGCGCCGGGTCGGTCAGCGCGGGCAGGTTCAGCAGCACGAACGCGAGCTGGAACGGCCGCCAGGACGCCTCGGCCGCCCCACGCGCCCACACCTCGACCCGGGCGGCGGCGTAGCCCAGGCCGGTCTGTTCGCGCAGCGCGGCCAGCGTGGTGTGCCGGCGCTGGGCGGCCATCGCCCGGTTGGCGAACCGGAACGCGGCCAGCGCCTGGCCGTGCCGGGGGGCGTTCTCGTCGGTGAGCAGGGCGATACCGGCGCGGATCCGGGCGGCGGCCTGCCGGGCGGTGAACACGGCCGCCTCGCCGGCCGGCCGCAGCCGGTCGGGCAGGCCGGGCAGTTCGGCCTGGCGTTCGTCCAACCAGGACTCGTATCCGGCGACGAGTGGTTCCAGGCCGGCCCGCAGGTCGTCCGGGCCGGAGTCGGCCAGGGCGTCCATGGACAGTTGGATCCCGGCCATGCCGGCGCCGGTCGGGGCGAGGGTGATCGGCACGTCGTGGGTGGGTAGCCAGGTGGTGTCCAGTCGGTGGGCGCGCCGGTCGCCGTCCCGCACGGACGGATGCACGGCCACGTTGCGACCGGAGGCGTACCGGCGGGCGTGCCGGTAGAGCAACCGCAGGTGCACGTCCTCCAGGTCGTCGGCGGCCACCGCCGCCCGGTGCGGGTCGGCCGCCGGGTTCACCCCGTCCGGGCCGCCCGCCGGGCCGCCGGTTGGGCCGGTCATCTCGTCGGCGGGGTCGCCGGTGGGCAGGAAGATCGCTGAGTCGCCGTCGGTGGCGGTGACGCTCAGTCCGGCCTGGAACAACCAGGCCACATCGGCGGTGCCGCCCGGTTCGGCCTGGGCGTTGACCAGGGCCAGTTCGACCACCCGCCCGGCGTCCCGGCGCCGCACGGTCACGGCCAGGAACACCCCGTCGGCGTCCGACCCGCCTGGATGGCCGGGTTCACCGGGTTCACCGGGCTGTGTGGCGGTGGTGCCGGCGGTGCCGGTGTTGGGCAGCGGGATGCGCTGGGACGCACCATTGTCCAGTCGGACCTCCAGCCGGTGTTCCACCGGTTCGCGGGTCCAGGCCGGCCGAGGGTCCTCGTCGGACCCCTGTCGGGTGTACCGGCCCCAGCCGGCGGTCACCGACACCGCGTCCACGCTGGCGGGAACGGTGAACGACAGGCCGGCCGAGGACGCCCAGATCCGGCCCAGGTTCTGCGGGGTGGACACGTCGGGCAGTTCCCCGTCGGCCGCGTCGCCGCTCACCCCGGTCTCGGTGTCGGGCAGCTCGTCGGCGTTGTCCACGGTGGACTTCGGTGCCGCCTTGGGGCCGAGCATCCCGACCAGGTACCGCTCCCGCGGCCCGGACGCCCCACGCCGGAACCGCTCGGTCTCCCCGTCCCACGGCCCGAGCAGATCCCGCCGAACCAGCTTCTCGACCTCGTCCCGCACCTCGTACGAGGTGGCCCCCTCAAACTCCTGCTCCCCATCCAACCCACCCGGCGGACTCCCGCCCCCGCCGGCCGCTGCCTCGCCCGCGTGGTCCGCCAAGGATCCCTGCTCTCCGCTGGGATGCGGGAACAGGCCGCCTTGGTCTCTCTGGCCGTTGGTCATCTCCCCGAATCCACCCTTTCAGTTCACCTCGGTTGCGCGGCGACGCGCGGGCCCCGCGCCGTATCACGGTTCAGGTCACCGCCCAGCGCGCCGGAGAACCACAGCCTCCCCAGCGGAAGCCCCTCCCACTCCTTCTGGATTTTCTTGATCCTGTTGGTGGACAGCGCCGGGATGGCGGACGAGCCGTCGTCGCGGCGTTCGCAGACGATGAGTTCCTCTGGGCGGAGCCAGTCGACCAGTGCGTGCGAGTGGGTCGTGATCAGGAACTGGGTGCGTTCGCTGGCCTCCCGGATGCGTTCCACCAGCAGTTCTAGGGCCTGCGGGTGTATTCCGCGTTCGATTCCGTCGATGGACGTCAACGCGGGCGGCTCCGGGTCGTACAGCAAGGCGAGGAGCCCGAGCAGCCGGATCGTGCCGGCGGAGGCGTCGGCGAGTGGGGTCGGGCGCCGAAGACCCCGCTCGTGCAGGACGACCCGATCCTCGTGCGAGTGCGGCGAATTTTCGACCTCGATGTTTTCCAGTTGCGGTAGCAACCTCCGGGCATCCTCGACCAAGGGCTGCCAGTGGGATCCGTCCGCCCGGCGGGCGAGCAGCGCAGCATGCGCGTCGTTGGCAAGGTCGGCGTCGGCGGGGACGTCGCGGAGTGATGCCAACTCATCCGTGAACTCCTCGGCTTCGGCCTGCCCGTCAACAGCAGCCGGTTCGTCCCGAGACCGAAGTGCCTCACCAGCTTCTTCGGTAACAGTATCTAGTGGACATCCGACGTCCTTGCCACTTTCGAACCACGAAGATTGAAAGTTGAGCGTGATCGGCCTGCCCGGCCCGCCTATGCGTTTGAATTCGAGAGAACTCCGGTAGACGACCAGATTGGTCACCGGATTAAATTCCAGTTTGTACCTGTCGGGGGTATTATGGCTACTGTATCTGGTCCAGATGCCTTCCAGCCCAACCTGTATTTTCGGTCGAGTCTCGTCACCCCAGGACGCGACGTTCCAATATCCACCGTGCTTGCCGAAGACGGACTTCATTAGATCCCCGAGTTCCATACGATCCGCGGGATTGCTGCGGTACATCTCGGCGAGGAAGCGGAAGACGTCGAGGACGTTGGTCTTGCCGGAGCCGTTGGGGCCTGCCAGGACGTTTACCGGGCCGAGGGGGATGGTGACGTCCCGCAGGCTGCGGAAGTTCTGCACGTGCAGTTGGGTGAGTTGCCGGTCCATGGTTTCATTTCCTTCGTATGCGGCGGTCACGGAGCCGATCGGCTGTCTGGGCGCGCGGGCTGACGGTTAGGTTGTGGCTGTGGCAGATGGATCTGACGTGCGGTTCGGGGTGCCGCTGTACACGTGTGCGGAGGCGGCGCGGTGTCTCGGCGTGCCCGCGTCGACGTTCCGCGCCTGGACGCGGGGCGGACGGCCGCTGGTGTCCGGGCTGCCGGCGGAGGGGCGCGGCTGGCCGTGCGTTCCGTTCGCCGGGTTGGCCGAGGGGATGGTGCTGTCCGCGCTGCGCCAGGCGGGCGTCCCGCTGCGGCGGGTCCGACCGGCGCTGGAACTGGTGCGCGCCCGGATCGGCGTGGACCACGTGCTGGCGTCCCGGGAGTTCTCCGTGCGGGGCGCGCGGCTGCTGTGGGAGGCCGGTGCCCGCGACCTGGCCGTGCGGCGGGACGGGCGGTACGCGTTCCACCCGGTCATCGGGCGGTGTCTCCGGCGGATCAGCTACGACGAGCGCTACGCCTGCCGGCTGCTCCTGCCGGCGTACGAGGTGGCCCGGATCGCCGTGGACCCGCAGATCAACTTCGGCCGACCGTACTTCGCTCACAGCGGCACCCCGGTCTTCGCGGTCTCCGGCCTGCTGCGCGCGGGCGAGACCATCGAGGACGTCGCCGACGACTACGGCATCCCGGCCGACCAGGTCACCGAGGTGGCGCAACGCCTGCTCCGGGCGGTCGCGTGAACCCCGAACCGCCCGCCAACGAGGCGTGGTTCTGGAGTGCGGGGTGGCAGGCTGCGGAGGCTGAGGCGGAGGCGGACATCCGGGAAGGGCGGACTCGGGCGTTCGACAGCATGGACGACATGTTCGCCGAGTTCGACGCGGTCCGGGGCGAGGACTGATCGGGGGCATCAGAAGAGGCCGGCTTGGGTGTCGGTGGGGGTGGGGCGGGCGCGGCCGGGTTTGCGGGGGGGCTTGGTGAGGCCGGCGGATACCTCTTGGGCGTGGCGGGTGTGGTTGAGTTCCAGGAGGCGGTCGAGGATTTCCTGGCGGACGGGTGGGGAGATGGTGTATCTCGTGTCGCGGCCGGTGGAGTGGAAGCCGTGGCCGAGGCCGGTCTCCAGGAGGTCGGTCCAGCCGTAGGCGCGGACGGTGGCGGCGTCGATGACGGTGTGGATCTCGCGCAGTTCGGCGATGTCGGCGTCGTGGCAGGAGTCGTCGTGTACAAGGTTGTACGT
>DASULA010000051.1:0-6465 GCA_036278435.1 Mycobacteriales bacterium
CGCCGGTCAAGGCGCCCTGTTCGACCTGCCCACGCCGCCCGGCTAACCCATATGGGCGAAACACACGGGCGCATCCAGCGCAGCAGAGCGCACGATGGAGGGATGACCGAAGAGGGGATGTTCCGGCCGCCGGGCGCCCCGGGCAGCGGGTTAGACCGGCGAAAACCGGCCGGGCCGCCGCCTTCGAGCGCCCCGGGCCCGGCGCCGAGCAGCGACCAGCACCCGCACGACGACCACCAGGACCAGGAGCACGACCCCGCCGCCCCGGCGCCCTACCGGCGGTGGCGCCCGGACGTCCTGCCCGACACTGCGTGGCGCCTCACCGGCGCCGCGGCCGGCCTGCTGTTCTACGTCGCCGCGGGCTTGCCGTGGTGGCGCACCAGTCCTGCCCAGTGCGCCCGCACCTACCCGGCGGGCGATCCTCTGCGGGACGCGTGCGCGCACGTCACCGCGTCGGGCAGCCGGGCCGCGGTGTGGCTGGCACTGGCCGCCGCCGCGGTCATGCTCGCCCGCCTGACCCGACTCGGTACGGCGCTGGTCGACGTCGTCCCGGCCGCGGCCGCCGGACTCGCCGACCTGCTCGAACTCCGCGCGTTGATCCACCCCCCGGCCGCCGGACTGCACCCGACCTGGCCCGGCCCGCTGGTCGCCTTCCCGTTGCTCGCCGCACTCACCGTCGCCGCCGTCCAGGTGGCGCGCGGCAACGGGATGTCGGTGCAGGAGATGGCCGCCCAGGCCCGCGCCAACCGGGCCGACCGGCCCCAGCCACGGGTTCCCGGCTGGCCGGGCGCGGGCGCGCCGTGGCGGTGGCGCCGGGATGATCGGTACTACCACCCGTCCTGGCGCCGTCGGCGCCGACGGAGGCGCCTGCTGATCGCCGGCGCCGGGCTGGCCGGGTTCGCGTTGGTCGTCCACGGCTGCGCGGACCACGTCGCGGACCGACCGGTGGGCGGTGGCCGAGGCGTCGAGGGTGCCGCCGGGGCTGGCCGTCCAGGACGCGACCCACCGCCGCGGCGGGGCGGCCGGGCCGATCGGCACCGCCGCCGCCGGGACCGCGGCCGGCTGCTCGTCGCGGGCCGCCGCCGGTGCGGTGAGCCCCGCCAGGACGACCCCGACGGCCAGCGCCATCCCGGTGACCACCCGGACCAGGCGCACTCCGGCCACGGTTCCCACCCCCCATCGGAATCGTCGCAGACCCACCCGTCCCCGGCACCCCGATCCCCCGGACCGGCCCTTCACCACCGGCCGTCGCCCTGGCGGCGGCCGGGCGGTCGACGGAGCAAATCGGCCCGATGCGGGTCACCGACCGGGACCCCACGGCCGTTCGCCAGGGGCCGGACCGGTCCGACCACGACCGTGCATCGCGCGGGCCCCTGGCCGCGGGCTCGAAACCCGACATCGGTGGGTGCGCCGAGGTCGGTCCCGGCGCGACCCGAGGTGTCGGTGTCGGTTTGGCGTGGAGGCGTGGATTACCCGGCGCCCAGTTGCGCGAGTTGGGCTTCGGTGAGCGCGGCCTGGTAGACCCGCACGTCGTCGACAACGCCCGGGAGATAATCTCTCAAGACCGTGTCACCGCTGGCATCGAGAGACTTGTCCGCGCCGATCCGCAGCGGGCCGGTCGCATTCCACGGTGTCTGGCGGGTGCCGAAGCTCACGCCGAATCCGAACGAGTCCCTCACGACGAGTTCAAGTTGGTTCGACGTCGCGTCATAGGCCCCCGCGACGTACACCCAGGAACCCACCGGGTCGAAGGCGAAGCTCGTCGCCGGAGCGAGTGGGGCGCTGGTCGCGGTGTCCGCGGGCGGCACCGCGAACACCCACTCTCCGCCATTGTCCGGACTGTACTGGAGGGTGAACCCGCTGGTGTTGGTGCCGTCCTGACTGATGATCGTCGCCGGTGCGTCCGCACGGGACAGTTTCACCCAGGCGGCCACGGTGAAGCTCTCGTCGGTTCGGATCACCGGTCCGGTGCTGCTGGCCAGGCCGGTCAGCCCGTCCAGGGTCAACCCGCCGCCGGTGTGGCCGTCCGCGGTGAACGTCGCACCGGTCGCGAGCGTCAGCGCGTGGTCCTGACCGGAGGAGTCCGCGGCGGTCGTCCCGGAAGTCTCGTCGAACGCCCACTCGCCGACCGGTCTGCTCGCCTTGTCCGCTTCCACGATGGCGCCAAGTTCGGTACCGGTCAGCGCCCGGTCGTAGACTCGCACCTCGTCCACGTCACCGTTCCACAAGTCAGTGTCCACTCCGGACTCCTGCGCGCGCCCGATGGCCAGGAGCCCAGAGGCGTCCCAACCGACCGGGTGTGCGGCAACGCCGGCCAGTGCCCCGTCCACGTACAGGCTGATCTGCCCGGTGGCGACGTCGTAACTCCCGGCCAGATGTGTCCAGACGCCCAGGGCCACAGGCTCGGTGGAACTGGCCGCGTCCACGGTCGCGTCGTCGGAGTCGGCGCTGGGCACGGCGAACTCCCACCGGTCACTGACCGCGTCGTACCGCAGCGAGAAACCGCTCCGGCTCGTCCCGTCCTGACTCACCGCGGCGCCGGCAGCGGTCCGGCCGTCCAGCCTGACCCACGCGGCAACGGTGAAGTTCCGGTCTGTTGTCACCCGCGCGTCAGCGGCGTCCACCGAACCCGAGGTGCCGTCGAAGTGCAGCGCGGCGCCGACCTCGCCGGCACTGATCCACGACACGCCCGCGGCCGAGAGTGTTGCCGTCGGTCCGGCGGCCGTGGGGTCCGAATCAACCGTTCCGGTAACGGTCGAGCCCGAACCCTCGTCCAGCTTCCAGTGCGCGACCGGAGCGTCCGCGTCGTTGACGAAGAAGTGGTAGTCCACGACCGGCGAGAGATTGCCGGCGGTGTCCTCGGCCCGGACGAACAGGTCCAGTGGTCCGAACGTCGTCGGGGTCAGGGTCACCGACGCGGTGAGGTCACTGCCGATGGGGATCGAGTTCGCCGGCGAGGGCTGCTCCAGCCCGTAACGGTAGTCGGCCAGGCTGGTGTCGGTCGGGTCCGCCGGGCTGAAGGTGAACACACCCGCCTTGCCCACCCCACCGGCGAACTGGCTGCTCGGGTAGTCGGTGGACGCCACCACCGGGGAGGCCGGTGGCGTGCCGTCCTGGGTCAGAAGGCAGGTCGGTGACACCGCTGGGGCGTTGGTGGGCTGCCCGTCCACGTCGAGGTCCCGGATCCGCACCCGCCACTGGTAGGTGATGTTGTCGGTCAGGGCGGTGTCGGTGAGCACCGTGACCGAGGACACCTCACCGGACCGTACCGGCGGGCTGACGGCCGTGGCCAATGGATGGTGGGCGCCCTTCTGGCGGAAGTCGAACGAGACCCGCAGGTTGTCGCCCGTGGTGTCGGCGACCCTGATCCTCAGCGTGATCCCGGTCCCGGCGAGCACGTTCACGTGTGGGGCGTCGACAAGGGTGGTCACGCACGGAGCGCTCGGATTCGCGGTGGACATGTCCGTTGTGCCCGGCGAGACAATCGCGTGGCGGTGCCACGACGCTTCGGCGAGCGCGGTACCGCTGAGTGCTGTCACGGCCACCAGGGCCACGGTGCTGACCATTGCTGAGGACAGCAGCCATCGACGAAAGAGCACAGATCACCTCAGAATGGTGGAAGCCTGGACCCGCTGAACCCAGGCGTATTCAGTCGCGACCAGAGGAAGAAGGTGGCGGCACGAAAGGGATATCTCGTCCAATATACCCGTAACCCGCGGGGTGGCGAGGCGAATTCGATCATGCGGGATGTGACCCGGTTCCAGACCATGTCACCGGTCAGGGCACGATCGGGGGACCATGAATCTGACCGAGCGGCTTCCCGGGGAGCCGGATCCCGACGCCCTGTTCGACGCGTTCACCGCCTGGGCGCGCGACCAGGGGCTGGAGCTCTACCCGGCCCAGTCCGACGCGCTGATCGAGGTGGTGAGCGGGTCCAACGTCATCCTGGCCACCCCGACCGGATCCGGGAAGAGCCTGGTGGCCACCGGCGCGCACTTCGCCGCGCTGGCGCACCGGCAGCGCACGTTCTACACCGCCCCGATCAAGGCGCTGGTGTCGGAGAAGTTCTTCGCCCTGTGTGACACGTTCGGCGCGGACAACGTGGGCATGACCACCGGCGACTCGGCGGTCAACCCGGAGGCGCCGATCGTCTGCTGCACCGCGGAGATCCTGGCCAACATCGCGCTGCGCGAGGGTGCCGCCGCCGACGTCGGCCAGGTGGTGATGGACGAGTTCCACTTCTACGCCGACCCGGACCGGGGCTGGGCCTGGCAGGTGCCGCTGCTGGAACTTCCCCGGGCGCAGTTCGTTCTGATGTCGGCGACGCTGGGCGACGTGGCCCGGTTCGAACGCGACCTCACCCGCCGCACCGGCCGCGACACCGCCGTGGTGCGCTCGGCCGAACGCCCGGTGCCGCTCACCTACGCCTACGCCAGCACGCCGCTGCACGAGACGCTGGCCGACCTGCTGGCCGGCGGACAGGCGCCGGTGTACGTGGTGCACTTCACCCAGGCCGCCGCGCTGGAGCGGGCACAGGCGCTGATGAGCGTCAACGTGTGCACCCGGCCGGAGAAGGACGCCATCGCCGAGATGGTGGGCGGGTTCCGGTTCACCGCCGGGTTCGGAAAGACGCTGTCCCGACTGGTGCGGCACGGCATCGGCGTGCACCACGCCGGCATGCTGCCCAAGTACCGCCGGCTGGTGGAAACCCTGGCCCAGGCCGGCATGCTCAAGGTGATCTGCGGCACCGACACCCTCGGGGTGGGCATCAACGTGCCGATCCGCACCGTGCTGTTCACCGCACTGTCCAAGTACGACGGTGTGAAGACCCGGCATCTGAAGGCCCGCGAGTTCCACCAGATCGCCGGCCGGGCCGGGCGGGCCGGCTACGACACGGTCGGCAACGTGGTGGTGCAGGCCCCCGAACACGTGGTGGACAACGAGCGCGCCCTGGCCAAGGCCGGCGCCGACGAGAAGAAACGGCGAAAGGTGGTCCGCCGCAGGCCGCCGGAGGGGTTCGTGTCGTGGGGCAGGCCCACGTTCGAACGCCTGGTCACGGCCGAACCCGAACCACTGACGTCCAGCTTCGCGGTCAGCCACTCCATGCTGATCAACGTGGTGAACCGGCCCGGCGACGCGTTCGCGGCCATGCGGCACCTGCTCACCGACAACCACGAGGACCGCCCGGCCCAGGTCGCCCACGTCCGCCGGGCCATCGCCATCTACCGCGCCCTGCTGGCCGCCGGCGTGGTGGAACGCCTGGACACCCCCGACGAGCAGGGCCGCACCGTGCGGCTCACCGTGGACCTGCAACTGGACTTCGCGCTCAACCAGCCCCTGTCACCGTTCGCGCTGGCCGCGATCGAGCTGCTCGACCCGAACTCCCCCGACTACACCCTGGACGTGCTGTCGGTGATCGAGTCCACTCTGGACAACCCGCGACAGGTGCTGTCCGCCCAGCGGTTCAAGGCCCGCGGCGAGGCGGTGGCCCAGATGAAGGCCGACGGGGTGGACTACGACGAGCGGGTGGAACTGCTGGAGTCGGTGACCCACCCCCGGCCGCTGGCCGAGCTGCTGGAGGCCGCCTACGAGATGTACCGGCGCGGGCACCCGTGGGTGGCCGACTACGAGCCGGAGCCAAAGTCGGTGGCCCGCGACCTGTACGAGCGGGCGATGACGTTCACCGAGTACGTCGCCTTCTACAACCTGTCCCGCTCCGAGGGCCTGGTGCTGCGCTACCTGGCCGATGCGTACCGGGCGCTGCGCCAGACCGTGCCGGAGGAGGCCAAGAACGACGAGCTGGACGACATCATCGAATGGCTCGGCGAACTCGTCCGGCAGGTCGACTCCAGCCTGCTCGACGAGTGGGAGAAGCTGCGCAACCCCACCGACGACGGGGCCCCGGCCGTCAGCCGGGCCGCCGAGCCGCCCGCGGTGACCGGCAACGTCCGGGCGTTTCGGGTGCTGGTCCGCAACGCGCTGTTCCGCCGGGTCGAGCTGGCCGCGCTGCGCCGCTACCACGACCTGGGCGAGCTGGACGCCGCCGACGGCTGGGACGCCGACGCCTGGGCCGAGGCACTGGAGCCGTACTTCGACCAGCACGAGGCGATCGGCACCGGCCCGGACGCCCGCGGCCCGGCCATGCTGATGATCGACACCGAACCCGACCGGTGGACGGTACGGCAGATCCTCGACGACCCGGCCGGCGACCACGACTGGGGCATCAGCGCCGAGGTCGACCTGGCCGCCTCGGACCAGGCCGGCACCGCCGCCGTCCGGATCACCGAGGTGAACCAGCTCTAGCCAGTGCCGTGACCACCACCCCCGCCGCGCCTCCTCCCGCCCAGCCAAGTTGAGGTTTTCTTGCGAAAACCTCACGGGTAACCGGTTACTTCGTGAGGTTTTCTTGCGAAAACCTCTGGCCCGCGGACGGTGAACGTTGCTGGTCACCGGCGTTGGTCAGCA
>DASULA010000052.1:0-5132 GCA_036278435.1 Mycobacteriales bacterium
GGTGCTGGCCCGGGGTCAGTCCTGGGCGCCGGTCGCGGTCAGTGGGGTGCTGGTGGCGGTGGCGGTCGGCACCCTGGTCGCGCCGGTCGCCGGAGTGCTGGTGGATCGCTGGAATCGGCGGCGGACCATGCTGCGCGCCGATGCGTTCCGCGCGGTGCTGGTCGGGGTGCTGGCCGCGCTGTCGTTCCTGCCCACTGACCGGTTGCCGGTGGGCGTCTGGCTGGTGCTGGTCTATCTGGTGGTGGTGCTGGTCAACGGTGCCCAGCAGTTCTTCGGCCCGGCTCGGTTCGCGCTGATCGGCGAGGTGGTGCCCGGTGAGCAGGACCAGGCCCGGGCCAGCGGGATCGGTCAGACCACGATGGCGGTCATGTCGATCGTCGGGCCGCCGCTGGCCGCGCCGTTGCTGTTCACCGCCGGGGTGTCCTGGGCGCTGCTGCTCAATGCCGCCTCGTTCGTGGCGTCCTACCTGGCGATCCAGTCCGTCCGCACCACCGACGCGCCGGTCACCGACGCGCCGGTCAGCCCGGAGCCGGCCGCACCGGAGCCCGCTGATCCGCAGTTCGCTGATCCGAGCGGCCCGGCCGGTGACGCAGGTCCGGAAGGTGGCCGTCGGATGTGGGCCGACTTCGTCGGCGGCCTGCGGTTCGTCGGGTCCAGCCGGGTGCTGGTCACCGTGCTGGTCACGGTCGTGGTGGGCACTCTGGGCGCCGGGGCGATGAACGCGCTGGACGTGTTCTTCGTCAGCGACAACCTGCACGTGGCCCCGCACTGGTACGGGACGCTGGGCATGGCGCTGGGCATCGGTTCGGTGATCGGCGCGGTGCTCGGCAGCCGGCTGACCAACCGCTTGGGGGCGGGCCGGACGGTCTACGTCGGGCTGCTGGCCACCGGATTGCTGATCATGGTCTACGCCCGGCTGGGCAACCTCGGCTCGGCCATCGTGGTGCTGGCGGCGGTCGGCGTGCCGCTGGCCGCCCTGAACGTGGCGGTCGTCCCGCTGGTGCTGCGAGCCACCCCGCAGGAGTACCTGGGTCGGGTCGCCTCCCTGATCAACCTGTTCCAGCAGATCGCCTCGACGGTGTCGGTGGTGGTCGCCGGGTGGTTGGCCAGCACCGTGCTGCTCGGCCTGCACGCCAGCGTGGCCGGCATCCGGTTCGGCCGCATCGACACCATCTTCCTGGTGTCCGGGCTGCTGATCCTGGCCGGCGGCGGCTACGCCGCGGTCGCGCTGCGGGGCGGCGACAGCCCGGCCCCGGCAGGGGCCGAATCGGTCGCCCAGCCAGCCGGCTGAACGTCGGTTGTAGGGCTGTGCGACGGCCTGCGGATTCACCGACACGTTCTTTGGGCCGTGTACCCAGTCTGATGTCCGTTTGGGTGGAAAGCCAAATGATTCCTCATTCAACGGTGTTTGGCTGCTGTTGGTCCTGACAATGGTCGTATGGGGGCAGTGGATGGCTTGTTGATCAACCGGAACTATGCCCGGTTGTGGTACGGGCAGGCGACGTCCCTGCTCGGCGACTTCGTCTTCGACACCACGCTGGTGCTGTGGGTGGGTACGGTGCTGGCCCGGGGTCAGTCCTGGGCGCCGGTCGCGGTCAGTGGGGTGCTGGTGGCGGTGGCGGTCGGCACCCTGGTCGCGCCGGTCGCCGGAGTGCTGGTGGATCGCTGGAACCGGCGGCGCACGATGCTGCGGGCTGACGCGTTCCGCGCGGTGCTGGTCGGGGTGCTGGCCGTGTTGTCGTTCCTGCCCACCGACCGGTTACCGGTGGCCGGCTGGCTGGTGTTGGTCTACCTAGTGGTGGTGCTGATCAACGGTGCCCAGCAGTTCTTCGGCCCGGCCCGGGTCGCCCTCATAAGCGACGTGGTGTCCGGCGATAAAGATCGGGCCCGGGCCAGCGGGATCGGGCAGACCACCCTGGCGGTCATGTCGATCGTCGGGCCGCCGCTGGCCGCGCCGTTGCTGTTCACCGCCGGGGTGTCCTGGGCGTTGCTGCTCAACGCAGCCTCGTTCGTGGTGTCCTACCTGGCGATCCGGTCGGTCCGCGTCACCGACGCACCGGTCAACCCGGAGCGGCCCGCACCGGAGCCCGCCGGACCGACCGGTCCGGCCGGCGGCCGGCGGATGCGGGACGACTTCGTCGACGGCCTGCGGTTCGTCGGGTCCAGCCGGGTGCTGGTCACGCTCCTGGTCGTGATCGTGGTGGGCGGCCTGGGCACCGGGGCGATGAACGCACTGGACGTGTTCTTTGTCAGCGACAACCTGCACGTGGCCCCGCACTGGTACGGCACGCTGGGCATGGCGCTGGGCATCGGTTCGGTGATCGGCGCGGTGCTCGGCAGCGGCGTGACCAACCGCTTCGGGGCGGCCCGGACGGTCTACGTCGGGCTGCTGGCCACCGGATTGCTGATCATGGTCTACGCCCGGCTGGGCAACCTCGGCTCGGCCATCGTGCTGCAGGTCGTGTTGGGGGTGCCGCTGGCCGCCCTGCACGTGGCGCTCGTTCCGCTGGTGCTGCGGGCCACCCCGCAGGAGTACCTGGGTCGGGTCGCCTCCCTGGTCAGCCTGTTCCAGCAGATCGCCTCGACGGTGTCGGTGGTGGTCGCCGGGTGGTTGGCCAGCACCGTGCTGCTCGGCCTGCACGCCAGCGTGGCCGGCATCCGGTTCGGCCGGATAGACACCATCTTCCTGGTGTCCGGGCTGCTGATCGTGGTCTGCGGCGGCTACGCCGCGGTCGGGCTGCGGGGCAGCGACAGCCCGGCCCCGGCATCCCCGGCGGGCCCGGAACCGGCCGCCCAGCCGACCGGCTGAACGTCGGTTGTGGACATCGCGCCGGCCGGCGGGGTATGACCGCATCATGGATCTCGCCGAAGCCCGTGCGTTCGTGCGCGGCAACCACTGGGGCGTGCTGGCCACCTACCGGGCCGACGGACGACCGCAGCTCTCCCCGGTGACCGCCAGCACCGACGGCGCCGGGAACATCATCGTGAGCAGCCGGGAGACGGCCTTCAAGGTCCGCAACCTGCGCCGCGACCCCCGGGCGTCCTACTGCGGGTTCACCGAGGCGTTCTTCGGCCCGTGGACCCAGGTGGACGGCACCGCATCGATCGTGTCGCTGCCCGAGGCGATGGACGGGTTGGTGGCCTACTACCGCTCGGTGTCCGGTGAGCACCCGGACTGGGACGACTACCGGGCGGCGATGGAGCGCGAACGTCGGGTGCTGGTGGTGATCACGCCGGAGCGCGCCGGGCCGAACCGTTCGGGCTGACCGGGCTGGCCGGGCTGGCCGGTGTCTGCGGGGGCGACCCGACCGGAGTCGATCCCGCCGGGGCCGACCCGGCCGCGGCCAGCCGCCGGGTGGCCTGCTGGTACTGCGGGCCTTCCCGCAACCTCGGCGGCAGCGCGAGCAGCGCGGCCCGCAACCCCCGTACCGCCACCGACGCGGCCAGGTCGGTGCTGGGCAGGCCGGGCAGCCGGTACATCCGGCGGGCCCACCCGGGCAGCAGGCAGAACGCCAGGCCGGCCACGCCGGCCCAGGCCGGCCGGGCCGCCAGGGCTGCCAGGGCGCCTGCCGGCATCGGCGGCATCAGCACGAACCGGGCCGCCTCCCGGGCCTGCGGGCCGCCGGCCAGGGCCGGGCGGTATGACCCGATCTGGGCGCGCAGCTCGGCCTCGCTGGCCGGGGCGTCGGCGGCCGGGATGCCGACCAGTTCGGCCGCCCTGACCTGCTCGGCCACGTACCGGTCGGCGTCGGCGCCGGTCAGCCGCAGGCCGGCCCGCCGGGCCACGGTGAGGAACGAGTCGATCTCGCAGCAGTGCACCCACCGCAGCAGGTCGGGGTCGTCTATGCCCAGTCGGTGGTGCAGGCCGCGGACCCGCCCGGCGGCGCGCTCGGCTGCCGAGCGGGTGCCGAACGTGATGGTGCCGACGTACTCGGCGGTACGGAACAGCCGGCCCCACGGGTCGGTGCGGAACCCGGAGTGCCGGGACACACCGGCCATCGCGCCGGGGTGCAGCGCCTGAAGGTACAGCGCGCGTATCCCGCCGACCCACAGGGTCGGATCCGCGTGTACCCGCCAGGTCAGGCTGTCCGGCCCGAAGTACCCCAACTGCTCGGCACTGGTCATCACCCACAAGCGTGACACGGCCGACCACCCCGTTCCACACCCCCGGCCACCGACACCCCCACCAAGGCGAGGTTTTCGCGAGAAAACCTGCTTTGGTAACCGGTTACACGTGAGGTTTTCGCGAGAAAACCTCACCCCTTGGGGCCGGGGGGACACTGGTGCGTGACCAGAAGTCGAGCAGCGCGCGCACGGTGGCAGTGGTGTTCTCGATGGCTGGGGAGTGCACCGCGCCGCCGATGACCACGTGGGCGGCACCCAGCCGGCCGGCCATCCGCGCCTGGGTGGCCGGCGACCAGGCGTCGTCGGCCTCGCCGTGACACACCAGCACCGGCACCGCGGTGGCCCGCAGCTCGTCCACCCGGTCGGGTTCGGCGACCAGCGCGTCGCCCATCGCCTCCAGGCCCACCGGCGAGGAGGCCAGGAACCGGCGTTTGAGGAAGTCCCGCAGCTCCTGCGGTCCGTCCCGCCACCTGGGGTCGCCGGCGGCCAGTTGTTCCATGGCGGCGTACACCGCGACCATCCCGCCGCCGGCCAGCACCGGCCGCAGCGCCTCCATCCGTTCCCGGCGGGTCCCGGCCAGTCCGTCCGGCCCGGAGTCGAGCAGCACCAGCGAGCCGAACGACCCGGGTGCGCCGATCACCGCGGCCCGGGCCACCAGCCCGCCGAACGAGTGCCCGACCACGTGCACCGTGGGCCCCAGGTCCGCGGCGACGGCCAGCAGGTCGGCGGCCAGCGCCGGCACCGTGTACCCGGCCGGGTCGTCGGTCCCCGGGGACTCGTACTGGCCGCGCTGGTCCATCGCGGCAACCCGCCAGCCGGCCTCGGCCAGCGGGTCGAACAGCGGCAGGAAGTCCTCCTTGCTGCCGGTGTAACCAGGCACCAGCAGGACCGGTGGCCGCCCGGCGCCACTGTCCGGGCCGGTGTCCAGCAGGGCCAGCGGCCCGGCCGGGGTGTCGACGGTGCGCGCGGTGGCCGCGGTCGAGATCGCGATCTGGCTCATACCGGCC
>DASULA010000053.1:0-2331 GCA_036278435.1 Mycobacteriales bacterium
CGGCGGTGTCCGGCCCGCTGCGGGAACGGCTGTTCGACGCGGCCGTGCGGGCGGCCGGCGCGGTCGGCTACCACAACGCCGGGACGGTGGAGTTCCTGCTGGACCCGGCGACCGGGGACTTCGTGTTCCTGGAGATGAACACCCGGCTCCAGGTGGAGCATCCGGTCACCGAACTCGTGCTGGGCCTGGACCTGGTCGAGCAGCAGTTGCGCCTGGCCGCTGGGGACGGGCCTACGTTCGACCCGGACCATCCGCCGGTCCCGCGCGGCCACGCCGTCGAGGCGCGGGTGTACGCCGAGGACCCGGTCAAGTTCCGGCCCGGCCCGGGGCGGATCAGCCGCTGGGTCGAGCCGTCCGGCGAGGGCGTGCGGGTGGACTCCGGCTACACCGCCGGTGACGTGGTGACCCCCTACTACGACCCGCTGCTGGCCAAGTTGTGCGTGTGGGGGCCGGACCGGCCGACCGCCCTGGGCCGGCTGTCCGCCGCCGTCACCGGGTTCGAGGTCACCGGGCCGAAGTGCAACCTGCCGTTCTTCGCCGAACTGCTCGACCGGGAGGAGTTCACCACCGGGGAGTACGACACCGGCCTGGTCGCCCGGATGCGGGCCGGCTGACCCCGTCCCCTCCGGCCCGCCCAAGGTGAGGTTTTCTCGCGAAAACCTCACGGTTAACCGGTTACATCGCGAGGTTTTCTTGCGAAAACCTCTGGGGTGGGCGGCCGGTGAACGCTGCTGGGCGGCGGTGGAGGTTTGCGGCCATCGCGCCGGGAGGTGGCGCGGGCATGGTTGGATGCGCCCGGGGCCGCGCCGTTCCCGTGTCGGCCCACGGATGGAGGATGGGCGTTGAAGGTCGAGCAGATCCGCGCCGAGATGGTGGCCAACGTGTGGAAGGTTGTCGCGTCGGCCGGGGACAGGGTCGGTGACGGCGACACCCTGGTGATCCTCGAATCGATGAAGATGGAGATACCCGTGCTCTGCGAAACCAGCGGGGTCGTCAGCGAGATCTCGGTCGGCGAGGGCGACGTGGTGCAGGAGGGCGACCTGATCGCCGTGGTCGAAGGCGGCGACTGACCCGTCTGACAGACCCGCCGGCTACGGTCTCCGGTGCGGTGGCTGGGCGGGATGCCGGCTGCCCGGCCCAGCAAGCCCACCGAGACGGCAACACGCGCCGTGGAAGGACCCGGCATGGGGTACACGGACCGACCACTCGACGCCTCCACCTGGGCCGCCTTCGCCGAGCCCGCCGTGTCGGCCACGTCGCGACCGACAAGTACAAACTGTTTGTAGTACAGGCTGCTTGTAGTGCAAACTGCTTGTAGTACGATGTTCCTGTGCATGTTGTGGGTCGGGCCGTGGAGCTGGCAGAGCTGGAGGCCGCGTGGACCCTGGCCACCTCAGGTGAGCCACAACTCGCCGTCGTCTGGGGTCGCCGTCGGGTCGGCAAGACATACCTGTTGACGCACTTCGCCGAGCACAAGCGAGCGGTGTACTTCACCGCGACCCGGCAAGACACCGAAGATCGTCAACTCCGACGCTTTGCCGAGCGGCTGCGCGAGCAACTCGGTCACGAGATCGACGGCCTCGCACCGGAGACGTTCCCCCACTGGGAAGCCGCGTTGCGGTTCACCGCCGCACTGGCCGAGACCACTCCACTGCTTGTGGTCATCGACGAAGCGCCTCGGCTGACCGGCGGACATACCGACTTCGCTGACACGGTTTCCGCGGTCTGGGAGAACCGCATCCGCGACCAGCGCCTCATGGTGGTGCTCTCGGGCTCGGCCGTCGCCGTCATGGAGCAGATGCTCGGACCCCACGGCGGGTTGCATCGCCGGGCCGGGCTGGAGCGCAGGATGGATCCCTTTCCGCTCATCGACGCGCGAGCTTTCCAGCCGGATCTGAGTCCCGACGACTTCGTCCAGGCGTACGCGGCCTGCGGCGGATATCCACTGCACCTACGCCGGTGGTCGGCCGCCCGTACCTCCGAGGAGAACCTCAACGAGCTGGCCTTCACTCCCGGCGGGCTGTTGCTGCGTGATGCGCCGGACATCCTGTCCGAAGGCCTCGACTGGCGAGGCGGTTACGAGCGGGTTCTGACCGCGATGGCCGGCGGTGCCCGCCGACGCTCCCGCATCGCTGGCCGGGCGCAGCAGCGCATCGACTACACCCTGGACCGGCTACGCCGAGCCGGCTACGTCCGGGCGGTGCGCTCCCTGGGGTCGGGCGGTTCGGCCGACCCCAGGTATGAGATCGCCGATGACTACCTTGCCTACTGGTTCGCGGTCCTGCGTGACGACGCCGACCTTATAGAGGGTGAGCAGGGATCCGCCGTCCA
>DASULA010000054.1:0-8758 GCA_036278435.1 Mycobacteriales bacterium
AGCCGCCGGGCGGCGCGGTCCAGGGCGGCGGCGGCATGGCTCACCCGCACCACCACGGTGTCGGGTAGGCCGGCCCGCCGGGCGGCCCGCCGTACGGTGGCCGCGGCGGCGGAGTCGAGCACGGCCACGGTGAGTCGGCCCCTGTGGGCACTGTGGGCTTGGTCGATCCGGTCGATCCAGTCAATCCAGGCACCGCCGTAGCGCGGGCCCAGCCGCCCGGCCAGCTCGCCGGCCAGTGCCCGCTGCCGACCCTGCCGGCGCACCCCGGCCACCGCGTCGGGCAGCGGGATCCGCGCGTCGCGAACCAGTGCCGCCACGGCCGCCCCCACCGCCGCCGAACCGGGCGATCCCGGCGCCGCGGGTGCCGGCGGCGCGGCCCGGGCGGCGGCGCCGGCCCACCCGGAGCCGAGGACGAGCAGACCGGCCAGCAGTGCGGCCGCGGTAATGCGGCGGGGTCGTGTTGTCCGGTGCCGGAGAACGCCTGCCATGTCAACCTCTCACTCCGTGGGCGTCCGGCAGCGGCATTCCGCCGGCCGGTCGGTGTGCCGGTTCGCCGCTCGGCGGGATTCCCAGGCGCTGACGCGATCTTTGCGGCGTCGAGTGTGGTCCCACTGTGGGACCACTGTGATCCCACTTGGGCGGGTGGCCGGAAAGGCGCGCTGGCGACGCGCCGGGGGATGATTTGCGAAATTCAGTAGGTACGCGATAAACCCTGCGTAGCAGGGCTCCGTTCCCCCGTGCGGGGCCCTGCGCCATCCCATCGGCACGGCCCCGGTCCAAGCGGTCGGCTGGTGTTCTGCGGTGAGCAATGTGAAGTGGACTGTTACCGCCGGTTCGGTGCGGTGGTGGCCGGGCCGGCCCCGGCGGTCGGCCAGCCGGTTCAGCGAGTCTGGTGTTGGTCGCAGTCCCGGCCGCGGATCGCGTAGGCGGTCACGTCCACCACCCGGGTGTCGGACACCCGGACGGTCTGGAACGACGAGAGCCCCTTGTCCAGTTGGCTTTGTAGCCGCCGGGCCCACTCACCGTCCAGGTCGTCGAGCCCCTGCCGGCGGCCGTCCGCCCATTCCGGGGTGGCGTCGCCGAGCGCCTCCCGGATCCGCTCGCGCTGCCACCCGAGCACCTCCGGGGGCGCGTGGCCCACCCGGTCGGGCGGGTCGGACCGGTACCGCTCGACCACCTCGGCCGCCGATCCGGCCGAACGTGCTCGGTCGCCCAAATCGTGCCGGCGCACGAACAAATGCCAGTGGATGCCGTAACGCTTCCAGCGCGGCCCGGCCGGGCTACGGCCGGGCGCCTGCCTGTCCATACGCACCGTGCGACCCACCTCCGCCCCGCCGGCTGACCGTGTGCCCATGGTCCCATCGGGTGCCCACGGTGCCACCAGGTGCCCACGGTCTCACCGGCCTTGGCCGGTCCGCGCCGCCCGATCGGGTTGCCGCCGTCGGGGAGCGGGGACCGTTTACGGTGACCCGGTGCGGTTCCGTGATCTGGGCGAGGGCCGGTCGGTGACCCGGCCGGCGTTGGACGGCGGGCTCGACGACGCCGGATTCCCGGCCGGCGGCGACCCGGACACCGTCGACGTGATCGATCTGGTCGGCGTGCGGGTCACCGGCGGCAGCGGCGCCGGGGCACGCGGCGAGGGCGAACTGCGGCGCTGCCTACTGGACTCGGTCGACCTGTCGGAGAGCCGGTTCCGGCCGCTGACCCTGGTGGACGTGCGGCTGGCCAGGGTGGAGATCTCCAACGCGCAGTGGCACGCGGTGGTCGCGCGGCGGGTCGAGTTGGTCTCGGCCCGCGCGGTGGGGCTGGGCCTGTCGCTGGACCTGGCCGCCGACCTGTACGTCGAGCAGACCCGGCTGGACTACGCCGGAGTGCACCTGGAGCGGGTGCGCGGGCACGCGGTCTTCCACGACTGCTCGTTCCGGGAGGCCAGGATCGGCGGCGACCTGTCCGGAGTGATCTTCAGCGAATGCGACTTCGCCGGGGCGGAATTCACTGGGACCGCGGCCCGGGACACCGACCTGCGCTCGTCCCGGCTTTCCGGGGTGCGCGGCCTGCACAGCCTGCGCGGCGCGCTGATCGACTACGACCAACTGATCGGCATCGCCCCACAGTTGGCCGCCGAGGCCGGCCTGCGGGTGGAGGGGTAGCCCGGGGCGTCCCGACCCACACGTCAGACCCACACGTCAGGACCACGCCGGGCGCATGATCTCAGGGCCGTCCAGGTCGGCGCACTTCCCGCTGAGCCGGACCAGATCGTCAGTGCTCACCAGCGTGGCGGTTCGGCTCCCGTCGGCTCCCGGCGATCCAGGTGTGGAGGCTCCGGCTTCGGACGCGCGCTGCGCCGGGGGGAATCAGTGCTGGACATGGGCCGGGTCCATCCAGATGATCTCCCAGCGGTGGCCGTCCGGATCGTCGAAGCTGCGCTGGTACATGAACCCGTGGTCCATCGGCGCGCCGGCCTCGGTGCCGCCGGCGGCCACGGCCCGGTCGACCAGCGCGTCCACGGCCTGGCGGCTGTCCGCGGACAGGGCGAGCAGCACCTCGGTCGCCCTGGTGGCGTCGACCACGTCCTTGCTGGTGAAGGTCCTGAAGAAGTCGGTGGTCAGCAGCATCGCGTAGATGGTGTCGCTGATGATCAGGCAGGCGGCGTTCTCGTCGGTGAACTGCGGGTTGAAGGAGTACCCCAGTTCGGTCCAGAACGCCTGCGAGGCGGGCAGGTCCCGCACCGGCAGGTTCACGAAGATCATCGTGTCGGCCATGCGCACCAGCGTATGAGCGTCCGGCCACATTGTCCCGTCCAGCCGGGACTCCCGGGCATGGCGACGGGCCTGGCGCAATGCACACGCCAGGCCCGTCGACGGGGCGTCAGCTCTGGTCCGGCTCTCCGGTCGGCGCGACCGCGGTGGTACCCGAAGCGGTGGTACCGGCGTCGGTGATGCCGATCTCGACCCGGCGCGGCTCGGAGCCGGCGTGCGCGCCGGCCACCCGGATGCTCAGCACGCCGGACTGGTAGGACGCGCTGACCGCGTCGGCCGGAACGTGCTCGGGCAGCCGGAACGTCCGGCGAAACGAGCCGTAGCGCAACTCGCGCAGGCCGCGCCCGTCCCGCTCGGCGGAGCGCTCGTCGCGGCGCTCGCCGCGCACCACCAGGTGACCGCGGTCGATCTCCACGGTGACGTCGTTGGCCACGTCCAGCCCGGGCAGCTCCACCCGGACCACCGCGTCCTGGCCGTCCCGGTCGATCTCGACCGGCGGGACGAACCCGGACGGTGCCGTGCTGGACCGGGCCGACCGGGGCCCGACCGGACCGAAGACGCTCCGGACCACGGCGTCGAACTCCGCGAACGGGTCGCGCTGCGTGAACAGCGACAGTGTGCTCATGGTGTCTCCCTCGGGGACCGTACCGGCCTACTGCCGGCAGTCACCTCACATAACCTGAGTCACCCCCACTCAATTCCACCAGAGGTCGTCGATCCTCGCATCGGCGAACCTGATCTCCACCATCGCTCAGTCGTCCGGCAGCGTGGCGAGAGACTCACGGGCGCGCCCGAACGCGGTGAGAACCTCGTCGAGTGATGTGCGGCGACCCGTGTCGGCCGTGGAACGCGCCAGTACCAGAGCCAGGTCACCCATGTCGGTGAGAGTCCGTTCGAGATCCGCCAGCCTGCCCGCGCCCAGCACCACGGCCACCGGCCGGCGCCTGCGGGTCACCACCAGGTCCGAGCCGTGTTCGGCGTCGGCGACGAGACCGGCCACTCCCCGTCGGGTCGCCTCGGCGACACCGATTTCCCGAGCATCACGTAGCAAGCTCATGGCGACAACTATCGGGTGGTACTGGATTGATACCATCGACTGCATGGCGATGACTCTGAGGCTCAGCCACGAGCAGTCCGAGGCACTGCGTCGGCGGGCCGACAAGGAGGGGCGCAGCATGCAGCAGGTCGCCCTCACAGCCATCGACGAGTACGTGCTGCGCGCCGACGACGACGAGATCACCGGCCGGCTGGCGGCACGGGGAGCCGAACGCTTCGCCGACCTGCTCCGGCGGTTGGCCGAGTGACCCGCCACCTCACCCTGGAACAGGCACTGGCCGTGGCCCGGGCCGCGGTGGGCGGCCCGGTACGGGTTCGCGACCTGGGTCTGCTGGACGCGGCGGTCAACCGGCCCAGGGCCAGCGTGTTCGGCCAAGACGCCTACCCCGACCTGCTCACCAAGGCCGCCGCGCTGCTGCACTCCCTGGTCAGCAACCATCCGCTCGCCGACGGGAACAAGCGGCTCGGCTGGCTCGCGACGTACGTCTTCTGCGCCAAGAACGGAATCGAACTCGACCCGGACGATGACGACGCCTACGCGCTCGTCATGGCCGTGGCGTCCAACCGTATGGACGACCTCGACCCGACCGCGAAAACACTCGCATCCTTCGTCCGTTGACGCCGCGATTCGGCAGTGTGGCGAGCCAACGTCACGTGTCGCGGCGAGGGTCTGACGGAACGCGGTGTCCACGGGGACATGCGCCCGCCGTTCAGGCCGTGACCGGACGTGCGCCTGGCAAGGGCAGGTCGCGATGAGCACGCAGCGGCAGGAGCCACAGGACGGCGGCGCCGTACCCGACGGCCGCGACCACCATTACCGTGCGCGGGGTGGTGCCGCTGGCAAGGAGCCCGCCGAAGAGGGAGCCGGCCGGAAGGGTCGCGTACGCGGCGAGCCGTACCGCCGAGGTGACCCGGGTGATCAGTTCGGGTGGTGTTGCCCGCTGCCGGTACGACGTCGCTCCCGCGCCGCGGACCGCGCTGGTGAAGGTGACGCCGAACAGTCCGGCCGCGACGGACCACGGCCCGAGTAGCGGGGTACCCAGCGGCGCGGACAGCGCGAAGGGTCCGCCCAGTGCCGCGCTGAGCACGATCACCCGGCAGCTCCCGAACCGCCGGCTGAGCGCACCGGCGAAGACACCGCCCAGGATGCCTCCACCACTGCCGAGCGCGAGGACCACACCGATGGTGCCGGGTGACGCCCGGAGGGTGTCGACGAGGAAGATCGCCTCCACCGCGAGCCATGTCGCGACGAAGAAGTTCGACGTCGTGCTGGACGCGACGAGCGCGCGCATGGCGACGGTTTTCCGCAGCCAGGACAGGCCGGCGCGCAGTTCGCCGCGAAGGTGACGCGCCTGGCCCTCGGCCCGTCCCGGGATGTCGGGCTCCCCCGTGCGTACCGCCACGGTGGCCAGGGCCGCGATCGCGAAACTGGCCGCGTCTGATCCGATCGTGTAGGCCGCGCCGATCGAGGCGACCAGAAAGCCCGCCACACCGGGACCGGCGAGCCGACCGGTCGACGCGGTGGCGTCCAGCAGGCCGTTGACCCGCACCAACGAGTCCGGGGCGACCAGGATCGGAAGCCAGCTCTGGTAGGCGACGTCGAACACCACCGTGAGTGCCCCGACGACTAGCGCGACCACGACGAGTTGGACGAACGTCAGCACGTCCAGCGACTGGGCAACGGGGATCGATGCCAGCGCACCGAACCGGCCGAGGTCACCTGCGATCACCAGTGGCCGCCGGGCCCGACGTTCAAGCCACACCCCGGCCGGTAGCGCGAGGGTCGCGTACGCGGCATAGGTGCACGCGGTGAGAAGGCCAACCTGCCACGCGTGCACGTGGAGTTCCAGCAGTGCCAGCAGTGGCAGGGCCAGGGTGGTCACCGCCGTGCCCAGGCTGCTGATGCCCTGCCCCAACCACACAACGCCGAAGTCGCGCCCCACACTCACCGATCGATTATCCAGGGCGGCCGCCCGGTGGGCTCGCCGCATATGACGGTGCGCCGGGCAGTCAGTAGCTGGTGCGGTGACCACGAACCTTGCCCTGCGGCCGTACCTCCCACCGCTGCGATTTGACCCGGCGGATCTCCCCGCGGCTCACCGGGCATCTTGGGGCGGGCGGCACAGGAAGCGGGTCGCCGCCCCCTGGTAGGGGCACAGCACCAACGCCGAACCGCACGTGCACCAGCTCGGCACCCGGCCGTCCTGGGTCGGCACCGCCTTGTGCCACGCCAACACCTGCCGGGCGTAGGCGACAAGCTGGGCGTCGGTGGGTCGGTATGGGTCGGTCGGACCCGGGTACGGCCGTGGCGAGTAGTGGTCGCGGGCCTCGTTCATGCCGGCATCCAGGATGGACCGGGTGGGATGCTGCTCGCCTCGGCCAGCAGCATCCGCCGGGTCGGGCACGGACGGGCCGCCAGGCGTCGCCACCACCGCCACCGGTGCCGGTCGGGCCGGCAGTACCGGCACTGGCCGGTGTCGTCGGGTTCGTGCATCGCCGCGACCGCCAGCACCATGCGACCCCATGCCTCGGGTGGAGCCTCGGCGAGATGCGCGGCGAGATCGGCTTGCAGCGTTACGTCCTGACCGAGCGGCCCGGCGGGCTCCGCGACCACCGAGTAGTCATCCGGCTCCACCCAACGAAGGTGCACATGATCAGACATCGGCATCCCCTCCGTCACCGCCTCTCCGCGGTGCGTGAGGGGCAAGGTAGGGAGCTACGATCCCCTTGAGGTACCCAATCTGTCCACCAGGGGGAACCGTGGAGACATCCATCGGGCGACGAGTCGCACTGGTCCGTAAGGCCAAGGGCATGAGCCAACGCCAGTTCGCGGACAAGCTCGGCTACTCGGTGAGCTGGGTCAAGAAGATCGAGTCCTGCGCCCGGCCGCTGGACAGATACTCGGTGATCTCAGAGGTCGCCAAGGCGCTCGGCGTTCACGTCAGCGAGCTGACCGAGGAGCCGGTTCGGGTCCGAGACGAGCACGACGCACACCAGAGCGTGCAAGACATCCGCGGCCGACTCCTTGCCGGACCGTCCGATGGAAACGAGCCCGCTCGGCCGGTGGACGCGCTGGTCCGTGACGTCCGGTCGGCGATCATCACCCGGCAGGCTGGTCGTTTCGCCGCGTTCGGTCGGGCGATCCCCGAACTTCTCGATGAGGTCGAGCACTCCGCTGCTACGGCGACGGGGGCGGAGCGCGAGCAGGCCGTATCGGCGCTGGTCGAGTTACTGCACGGAGCGGCGATGCTGCTTCGCCGGCTGGGGTATGTCGACCTTGCCTGGATCGCACTGAACCGAGCCGCGGTGGCAGTAGCGGATTCAGGAGACCCACTGCTGCCGGCCGTGCAGGACTGGCAGACCGCCGAGACACTGTTCCGCGCCGGGCAGACCGACGAGGCGCTGAGGGTCGTGGACCACGGTCTGGCGGTGCTCGCGGAGCAGGGTGGCAACCGGCTCGCATCGAGCAGCCTCTACGGCACGCTTCACCTGCTGCACGCCATCGGCGCGGCCCAGAACGAGGATGCGTCCCGCGCGATGGAGGCACTGACCGAGGCGCGGGCGACCGCGGAGCGTACTGGGCGCGGACGGGACGACTACCAGACGGTATTCGGCCCGACAGAGGTCGCTATCGCCTCGATCGCGGCGAATGTTGAGATGGGGCGCACCGGGACCGCCCTGGAGTGGGCCTCGGACATCCGCCCGTCCGAGGTGCAGACCGTCGAACGCCAGGCCCGGTACCAGATCGACTTGGCGCGTGCCCACGCCCAGGGCCGTAACGAACGGGCTGCTTACCAGGCGATCACGGCTGCGTACAAGGCGGCGCCGGAGTACGTGCGCAACCATGTCATGGCCCGAGAGGTCGTGGCCTGGCTGATCGACCGCGAACGCCGCGCCTCGATGACCGGCCTACGCACCCTGGCCAAGCACATGGGCATCGTCTGACCTGACGACGGATTCGCACCGGTCTCTCTCCCATCCGATGTGCCCTGGATAAACCGATTCCGAGTCACCCCTCCCATCCAAGTCATCCCGAAGAGTACGGAGATTGTCATTCCGGTGGCGACGTCCCGCGATAGTCGCACCCGCCCGATTCACCCAATCTATCGCCCGATCCATTCGAATCCAGTTCAACCGCGTCATGGAAATCTCTCAGCAGGTCGCCGGTGAAAGCCTCAGAAGCTCGCAGGATCGACTCTGAGGCTTATGCAGAAGTCGGCTCGTGGCGTTCCATCGGGCGGCTGGCTTGTGGTGATGTTGAGTGGGCCGGGGTGGCGTGTTGTCGTCTGGTTGTGGTCTGGTCCGGCCGGCGGTGGTTGACTTTGGCATGTCTGATCTATTCCACCACGGCGGGCGGGGGTTGTGTGACATGTCCTGGTGTGGGTGGTGGTTGTTATGGTGGGTCGTATTTTTGTGGTGTGGTGGTGTAGTGCCGGCCGGTGGGGCTGGTCCAGTGGAATTGTCCGTTGGTTTGGGCCAGTCGCCAGGCTGTTTGGTGTTTGAGGCGGTGGTGGTGGCGGCATACCGCTCCGAGGTTGCCGACGGTGGTGGGTCCTTTCGGCCACGGGATCGTGTGATCCAAATCCGCGCGTTGCGCGGGGTGTTGGCAGCCGGGGAACCGGCATCGTCCGTCCCGTGCGCGAACGAAGGCATCCAGTGCGGCCGGTGGCCGGTAGGTGTTCGGTGAGTGTTTCACCAGTGACCCGTCTACCGGGTCGGTGACCAACCGTTTCCATGTTCCGGTGGGATCCGCGGCGATAGCCCGAGCGTACGCCGCGGAGATCGGACCGTACCCGTGGAGTATTCCGGGGTTGTTGTTGGCGCCGGTGAGGGTGGAGGCGGCTACGGTGAGGTGTACCAACGGCCGCACCCGGGGTTCACTGGTCACACCGGGGTCGCGGTGTCCCAGGAGCAGTCCGACGAACACGTCGGCCCGCCGCGCG
>DASULA010000055.1:0-27713 GCA_036278435.1 Mycobacteriales bacterium
GGCACCAGCCAACAGGTCGGGGAAGTCCTCCAACATCTGCTGGAGGATCGCCTCGTTGTCATATGGCGTCTCCGTCATAGGCACCAACCGACCCCCGGTACGGACAAAGATCGCCTTGTCAACCACACACATCCCCTCACCAGTGACCACAGCCGCACGCCCCACCACAACCGCACCATCGCCCCTGAGCTCCGCAATCGCGTAAGGAGGCGTACGCGGGAGCAGGTCGAAGCCGCTCTGCGTGGAGTTCCAGCACCATCGCGGCACTCCTTGAACCAAGTGCGGCGGCTCTTCCCTCCAGCCCACCCCTCCGGTCACCTCGTTCATGCCAGCATGCGGCATGGCCCAGGCACTTCGGACACACCGGCCGAACATAACTCGGTCCGCGTTTCCGGAGTCCAATGGGGATCGCCCACGATCACTGCCCGCACGCGCAACGTCGACAGCTCCAGCCGCTCAGTGGGCACCCGCCACTCGCGTTCGTGAAGCCACTCGGACTCTCCCGGCTGCAACCGCACGAACCAGGATCGTACCGACGCCAGACCCGACGCGATCACCTCATCCCACATGTCCCCACGTACATACCAGACCGGACCGCCGCCGAGCGCGAATACGCTGTCCCGGTCGAGGACGATCCCCCACGGCGCCCACGACTTCTCCCTGATCAGGTACGCGAGACCGCCGGGGCGGCTCTCAGTGAAGGACACCACGGGATCGTCTCCGCCGTAGGGCGGGAAACCTCTGAGGCTGGCGGACCACAGGATGGCGCTGAGTCGGTCCTGCGGTGACATCAACGCGACAGCGGCGGGTAGCCGATCCTGACGTGCACGACCGCAAAGATGGGCCAGAACATCGGACACACCAGGGTGTCCAGCCGGGTAGATGAAGCTCACGTCGTTGATGATGCCCCCGACCCCGACCGGCGGCGAGCGGTGTCACCGGCCGCGCAAGCCTCGCCCGATGCGTCGGGCCGCGCTCTCGTCTCCAGCATGGGTGAGCGCCAAGATGGCCTGGTGAACGAGGCGGCGTAGGCGGTCGTTCTCCTCCTGAAGCATGGTCACCTCGGCTCGCCCCGCCCACTGTCGGGCAAGGACGTGGGCAGGTCGCTTGGTGCGGAGGAACTCATGGGAATGCCGGTTGCCGGGCTCGTACCCCTCGGCACGCAGCCGATCCTCCCACTCCTGGATGTGGAGGAGGACCGACTCCGGTTCGGCTGCTGCGAACGCCTGGGCAAAGCTCAGCGTCGTCTCGTACGGTACGTGCGGAACACCCTTGCGGTCGATGAAGGCCAACGGGTGGTCGTCTGGCTCGCCCTCCAACCCCGCCCTGTCCCACAGCCGCCGGGCCTTGTCCGGATCCAAGCTCCACGTGCTGATGAAGCCGCCTTCCTCACCTGTCGCGGTCAACACCTCACTGATCGCGTCGGCGACGACGCTGTCGTAGTCCCGATCAGTCGCATCCTTGATGGCAGTCATGCGTGCCTCATCCCGGATGAAAGCGGCACGCTCACCCCAACGACACACGAGGGTGCGCGATGGTACCCACTCCTCCAGACCGCCCAGCTCGCCTTCGCATGGCGGATCTTGGCCTTTCCCGCTCGCGCGGGACCGACAAAGACGACCTTGCGTATCGGTGACTCCCTATTGCGGGGCCCGGCGCGCTGAACATACGCGTGCCCAGCTACCAGTTCCGAAGCCTGCACGGCCAGCCTCTACTCCCCCGCAAACCACGATCGCCTCAGCCTGCTATCCCGCACTGGGATGACCATCGCCTCGCTCCGATACAACCCTACGACCACGGCGATGCCATGCGTTAGTGAAGTAAACGCTTACCACGATTGATATTGCAATCCGCGTTGCTGATGGCCAAACCCGGTGGCGATCTCGTCCATACGAGCCGGTACCGTACTGGCCCCGCGCCGCACGTAGAACTCTGGCTTCACCGGGTTGACCGCATACCAACGGCCACCAGCGCTCACCTCGACCAGCAACATCATCTTTCCGCGCCTCTCGACGGTGCGCAGTTCGTATGGTGGTTCAGGTTCGATCGTGTTTCTGATCATCGAGCCAACGGCGAGTATCAACTGATCCCGCGCGATCGGGTCGACACCGACGACTTCGGCGTCGTCAGTGACGCCGAACAGCACCGTGCCACCACCGCCCGATGCGAACGCGGCGATGGTCTTCATGACCTTTTTCCCGGCCTTGCCAGTCGGGACCTCCTGCTTGAATTCCACAGTCGGTCCTTCCCCACCAGCGATCAGCAGGTCTACCTCCACGCCCGGAAAGTCCCAGACCACGGATGCATCGGGTTTCTGCCCGGGCACCGGTGTCTGGAAGTAGCGATAGTCAAGCCACCCCTCGTCGTTGCGCAGGACCAGCAGGCAGTCGTTGGGCAGTCCATCGGGGAGCCGCAGACGCACCTGTCGGGTCTGGCCGATCGGGCGGACCACGTGGCGGGTCGGCGTGGTCAACTCCATACGGACGCCGGCCAAGTCGGTTCCCTTCGCCACGACTGTCAACGTGTCGGGGGCGATCTTGATCCGATGCAACCACGCCCGCCGGTCAATCTGGATGATGCGCCACAGTCGCTGGCAGGTCGCTCGGTTGCTGGGCGGCGCGCCGAAGAAGAACGAACTGTAGGCGGCTTCGTAGTGTAGGAACGACGGACCGTCACCGACGAGGAGACCGTCCGGACGTCTCGACATCGTCTCTGCCGGAGACACGTCCCACTCGGTTCTTGGCCACGCCATGCTCGTGTCGTTCCACATCGTGTGCCCGGCCAACCGCCAGAACGTGCCGTTGACTGTCGGCCGCGGTGTGGCCACCGTGAGCCCGGCGATCTCCTGGGGCTGTTCCCGCAGCAAGGCGGCCACTAACGGCCCAGGAAGGCGTCGCTCCAGAAACACGTCGTCGGAGTACCGCCAGGTTCGATCAGCAGCGGGGATCGGCGCATCCACTGTCACCGCGCCGTGGTAAAGTTGCCACTTATCGTCCGTATGGAAGAGCGCCATGCGAACTTCGACGTGCTCGTGCCCGTCGATCAGGGCTGCGAGATCAGCCAGATCTGCCGAACCGATATCCATTTTTGCCTCCTCATCAGCCCGAATGCGAGCATCAATGCCGCGCGACAATTTCCCCCGTGAGCACAGTCAAGGTACGCCGACGTCAGGCGACGCGCCGCGGCAGGGTCTGTCAAGCGACAACTTGACAAGCCTGGTGCGAACGCTGTTGCCACAAGCACCAGAACCCGCGCGGAACCAGGGGTCACTTTTTCAGACGGAGCCGACACCGGCGCGAAGACCCCAGACCGCGACGCGGTGACCGATCTGCTGGTCGCCCGACCAGGCCAGACCCTCATCGCCGACAAGAACTACTACGGATCTCTGTGTTGTCTGAAGACAAAGACACAAGATGAGATGCGCGTCAAGCCCGGCCGATCTACGCGCACCTGGGCACTGTTCGAACTCGCCGCGATCACCGTTTCCGCACCGGCCCGTCTGCTGCACCCGACCCTGTTGGGTTCGTGTCGGCGAGTGCGCCCTTGCGGTCCGGGGTTGTGGCGTGGCCGCGGCGGTGGAGGGCGGGGTCTATGGCGTCGGCCATGCGGGCGTCGACTGCCACGGTGAGGTGGGAGTAGATGGCGCTGGTGACGGTGACGTTGGCGTGGCCGAGGCGTTTGGACACCGACTCGATGCCGGCCAGCGGGATCAGCGCGGTGGCGTGGGAATGGCGGAGCCGGTGCGGGGAGGGGTCCTGGACCAGACCCCGTTCGGCAGCCAGCCGCTTGACCTTGGACCAGCGGTGGGTGTGGAAGTTCGCGTTCCGCCACAACGTCCCACCGCGAGTCCCCGGTGGCGGGAACAGCAACTCGAAGCGTCCTCGACCTGTCATCCGCGCCTCCAGGAGCCGAACCGTGGTCGGTGGCAGGGCGATCGTGCGGAACGCGTTCGGTGACTTACCCTCCTCAGTGTCCACGTAGAGCTGACGGTTCTCGTCCTCACGCACCACCTGGGCGATGCTCAACGTCCGCGCCCGAATGTTGATGTCGCAGACCCGCAACCCGGTCAGCTCACCCCACCGCAACCCGGTGCCCAGGATCAACGCGGTGATGTCCCCGGTGTCGACGTCGACCTGGTAGGCACAGTCGATCCAGTCGGGCATCTCATCCATATCCAGCACGTGGTGGGACTTCACCGGGCGGCCCCTGCGTTCGGGCAACCGCACCCGCCGGCACGGGTTGGCCCCCACATACCCGCGGTCGACCGCGAAGTCGAACACCGGCGCGACCACCGAACCGTGGATGTTCACGATCGTCTTCGCCGAATACGCGTGGGCTGCCTTCCCGCCATACGTCTTGGTCCGCATGTGACCCACCCATGCCTGCACCATGTCGGTGTCGAACCGATCCACCGGTAACCGGCCCAGCGGACCCACCCGCCGCCCGTCGGGCAGCCGCACCACCGCCGGACACACGTGCGCCTTCAGGTCCCGCTGGTACTCAGCCACCGTCCGCCGGCGCGCATCCACCAACGTCGCCAAGTACTCCGCAGCCACCACTCCGAACGTGCGCACGTGGGTCGGCTGCGCGACCAACCCCAACCGGACCGCCCACTCCGGATCCTCATAGGGATCCCGGTACCCATTGGCCACCAGGGCACCCCGGAAGGTCACCGCCTCATCAAGCCGGTCGAACGTCCGCGACCCCTTCTCGCCATCACGGCAACCACCCTCACGCCACTGCACCCGATAACCCGTCGTGCCATCGGCCCGATCCCGGTACTCAACACCCTCAGGCCGACGCCTACGAGATGACGCCATATGCTCCGCCCTCCCGGCCAGGGCGGGACACGGGAGTCCACGGTACCGCTCGGACACCCGCGAGCGGGCACCCAGAAACCTGGTGCCCCCACGGTGCCCCCATGGACACGAAACCGCCCCTGACCTGCTGCGTTTCCGCAGGTCAGAGGCGGTGTGCCTCGTGGAGGTGGCGGGAATTGAACCCGCGTCCTCCGTCGCCTCACCAGGGCTTCTCCGGGCGCAGCCCGCTGTGTCTCTGCTCGGCCCCACCGGTCTCACGAGCTAGCCGATGTGACAGGCCCAGCTACTGTGGGTTGTCCCGCCGGTCCCCGTAGCCGGGACCGGTGGTGAGCCTCCTCACTGATGCCAGTGACCGGGCCGGAGGCATGCCCGGGCTGACAGACCCGCTACTCGCCTAGGCGGCGAGTGCGAAGTCGCGCTGACTATTGTCGGCGCTTGATTTTTTTGCGACGGATGGTTAACGAGATCATCGTCGCCTTCCTCGGCCCGCTTCCCCTGATCCGACGTCCGAAGTCGAGACCGATCACCCCCTGGTGCCAGACCAGCGTGTGCTGGTCGCCTCAAGGGTAACGCCCCGAGCCGGGCGCGTCATTCCGGTATCGGGGCGAGTCGGCGGCTGTAGGTGACCCACCGGCGGTCCACCTCGAAGCCGGCCCGCCGGTAGATGGGCAACGCACCAGAGCCATTCTCGGTGTCCACCACCAGCCGGGCGACCGTGTACCCAGCGTCACGGTACCCGCGCATGGCCGCCGTGAGCAGCGTGCCACCCAGTCCCCGCCGCCGCCACGCACGTCGGGTCCCCAGGTATCCGACGTGCGCGGTGGGCACGCCGAGCGCGGCGATCTCGGCGGCGTGCACGAAGCTGAGCAGGTAGGCGGCGACCTCGCCACCGTCCAGGGCGGTCAGCGAGAGTTCCTGCCGGAACCCCTGCGTGGCGGAGAACCGCTGCCCCCAGACGTGTTCGTCCACGGCCACGGTGCCCCAGTGGTCGGCGAACGCCTCGTTGTGGGCGTTCCGCACCGCCTCCGCCTGAGCTGGTTCGAACGGGACAAGTTTCACCCCGTCACCCGCCGCCGGGACGTCGGGCAGGAACGCCGACAGGTCGCGCGCCATCTCATACCACCACCGGACCGGGGCGAAGCCGGCGCGGCGCAGCGCCCGGCCGCGCGGATCGTCCCGGTCGACCCCGCCCGCCTTCACCAGCGCCGGCAGGTCCGGGTGGATCTCCTTGTGCAACGCCTCGGCCCGGACGAGCTGCCAGTCCAGGATCCGCCGCCCCAGCCCCCTGCCGCGCCAGTCCGGGCGCACCCCGCCGGACAGGAAGATCCGCTGGGTGTCCCGGGCGGCCGGCGCCGGGTACACCACCCCGAACGCGGCCAGTTCACCGTCGGGCGCGGCGGCGACCAGGGTGTCCCGGCCGAGGTTCAGACCGGGTTGGTCGAACTGTGCGGAGATTTCCGCCTCGTCGGTGTACGTGCCGGCCTGGTCCACCCGCTCGCTCAGCCCGATCAGGCGGGCCAGCGCCGCCGCGTCGCCGTGGATTATCGGCCGCCAGGTCAGCCCGCGTCCGTCCATCCCATCGGCCCCATCGGCCCCGCCGGCCCGGTCACCATGGTCAACACGGTCAACCTCGTCCATCAGGGCACGCTACCCCGGATGCCGGGCGGCTCCCGCCACCGCCCGTGCCGGCCGCGCCAGCGTGCCCAGCGCGACCACCCACGAACGGCACCAGGCCGGTGCGGACTCGGTCATCGGCCCGGCCGCCGGACGGGCAGTCCGAGCAGGCGCGTCCCGTTGTCCCACAGCACGGCCCGCAGCCAGTCCTGGCCCAGGTCCCAGCGGACCAGGGCCTGGAGCTGGTGAGCGTAGGAGTAGGGAATGTTCGGAAAGTCCGAGCCGAGCACGATCCGGTCGGCCAGCGCGGCGAGGCGTGGCCGCAGTCCGGCCGGCAGCGGGGCAAGTCGCTCCATGAAGTCCGTGCCGGCCATGGTGGTGTCCAGGTGCACGTTGCGGTAACGCTCGGCCAGCGCCAGGTGCTCGGCGTACTCCGGCGCGCCCAGGTGCGCGACCACCAGGGTCAACCGAGGGTGCCGGGCCAGCACCTCGCCGATCACCGCCGGACCGGTGAACCGCCCGGCCCGCGGTCCGCTGCCGCAGTGCACGACCACCGGGACCCCGGCCTCGGCCAGCACGCCCCACACCGGGTCGAGCAGCCGGTCCCGCGGGTCGTAGTCGCCCACGGTCACATGCGCCTTGAACACCCGGACCCCTCGATCCAGCGCTTTCACGACATATGCGACAACGTGAGGCTCGGGGTAGAAAGTCGCTGACGGCACCGCATCCGGCGTGCGCGCGGTGAACTCCCCGGTCCACCCGTTCAGCCACTCGGCCATGCCGGGCCGGTGCGGGTAGGCCAGGGCGGTGAACGCCCGCACCCCCATCGCCCGCAGCGCGGCCACCCGGTCGACCTCGGGCATCCGGTAGGTGATCGGCCAGCGCACGCCGTAGTGCTCCTCGCCGGCGTCGAAGAACGCCCACACCTTGGCCAGCACGGCCGGCGGCAGGAAGTGCACGTGCACGTCGACCAGGCCGGGCAGCCCCAGCTCCCGCCAGAACCGGGGCACGGCCGCGTCGTCGACCGGCCCCGGCCGGGCCGGGACACGGTCCGGCACGCTCAGGTGCGCCCCTTCCGTCGCCGCCCGGCGGCCCGGGCCATCTCCCGCTCGGCGTCCCGGCGGGCCAGCGACTGCCGCTTGTCGTAGGCCCGCTTGCCCCGGGCCAGCGCCAGTTCCACCTTGACTCGGCCGTCGACGAAGTACAGCGCCAGCGGCACCAGGGTCAACCCGCCCTCCCGGGTCTTGCCGACCAGCCGGTCGATCTCGCTCCGGTGCAGCAACAGCTTGCGGGTGCGGCGCGGTGCGTGGTTGGTCCAGGTTCCCTGGGTGTACTCCGGGATGTGCACGTTCTGCATCCACACCTCGCCGTCACGGACCGTGGCGAACCCGTCGGTCAGCGACGCCCGGCCGGCCCGCAGCGACTTCACCTCGGTGCCGGTGAGCACCACCCCGACCTCGTAGGTGTCCAGGATCGCGTAGTCGTGGCGCGCCTTGCGGTTCTGGGCGATCACCCTGCGCCCCGACTCCCGTGACATCGCTACAACCGTACGTACAACCGGAGCGTGACGTAGGCGGCCACGCCCGCGAGCACCACGCCGGCGCCGGCCACCACCGGGCTGATCGCCAGGATCGCGTCCCAACCCACCTTCGGGATGATGCCGGCCTTGATCGGCGCGGCCAGCGTCTTGTCGATGAACAGCAGCTTGCCGAGGAACAGCATGCCCAGGGCCAGCAGCGCCCCGATCAGACCGGCCACCGCCGCCTCCAGCAGGAACGGCAACTGGGTGTACCAGCGGGACGCACCGACCAGGCGCATGATGCCGGTCTCGGTCCGTCGGGTGAACGCGGCCACCTGAATGGTGTTGGAGATCAGCAGCAACGCGGCCAGCGCCTGGATCACGGCCAGCGCGATAGTCGCGTTGCGCAGGCCGTTGAGCAGGCCGAACAGCCGGTTCAGCAGGTCGCTCTGGGCCTGCACCTGCTGCACGCCGGGCGCGCTGTTGAACTCCTGGGAGATCAGGTCGAACTGCTCGGCGTTGCGCAGCTTCACCTGGAACGAGGCGGGCAGGTCGTTGGGCCCTACCGCGCTGATCAGCTCCGGCTGCGCCTCGAACAGCTTCTTGAACCGGGTGTAGGCCTGCTTCTTGTCCAGGTAGTTGACCCCGGTCACCTCCGGCGACGTGCTGAGCTGCTTCTGCAGGTCGGTGCGCTGGGCCGTGGTGATGTCGTCGTTGAGGTAGACCGAGACCTCGACCTTGTCGAAGTAGATCTGCTTCATCTGCCCGATCTCGTTCGCGATGAGCAACCCGGCCCCGAACAGGCCGAGTGAGATCGCGGTGGTGATGATCATGGCGATGGTCATGGTGAGGTTGCGCCGCAGTCCGGTGGCGACCTCGGTGAGTACGAAGTTGGCGCGCATGGTCCCTAGGGGGTCGGGCGGCGCCTCAGGGCTGGGGGCATCCCTGGCGAGGCGGCCGGTCGGTGTCAGGAGCTGTCGCTCACCCTGCTCCGGTGGTTGGGGTCCCGGCCGAGGCTGCGGTCGGGACCCCGCTCCGGCGTGGGCCGCTCGTCTGGCGGCCAGTCTGCCGGCCGTGTGGCGGCCATCTAGCGACCCACGCCGTAGACGCCACGCGCCTGGTCCCGGACCACCCGGCCCAGGTCCAGCTCGATCACGCGGCGGCGCATCGAGTCGACGATGTTGTTGTCGTGGGTGGCCATCAGCACCGTGGTGCCGGTGCGGTTGATCCGCTCCAGCAGCATCATGATGTCCGCGCTGGTGTCCGGGTCGAGGTTCCCGGTGGGCTCGTCGGCCAGCAGCACCAGCGGCCGGTTCACGAACGCTCGCGCGATCGCCACCCGCTGCTGCTCGCCGCCGGACAGCTCGGTGGGCATCCGGTGCGCCTTGCCGTCCAGCCCGACCAGTTCGAGCACCTCGGGGACGACCTTGCGGATGGTGTGCCGCGGCTTGCCGATGACCTCCAGGGCGAACCCGATGTTCTCCGCGACGGTCTTGTTCTGGAGCAGGCGGAAGTCCTGGAACACGCAGCCGATCCTGCGCCGCAGCGACGGAACCTTCCACCGGCTCATCTTGTTGAGGTCGAAGCCGGCCACTTTGACCATGCCCCGCGTCGGGTTCTCCTCCTTCAGCAACAGCCGCAGGAACGTCGACTTCCCCGAGCCCGAGGACCCGATGAGGAAGACGAACTCGCCCTTGTCGACCTCGACCGTAACCTGGTCCAGGGCGGGGCGCTTGCTCGCCGGATAGAGCTTGGTGACATTGAGGAGCCGGATCACGGCTGGTGAGTCTACCGTTGAGCGGAGAGTGGCTCGCCGGATACCGGAAGCTGCCGGGCGGACGAGGGTAGGAGGTCCCGCGATGTGCTGCGAGCAACTGATCTGCGCGCGCTGCGCGGGCCGGGTGGCCGAGGCGCGTTGCCCCACCTGTCGGGCCGCCCGGGACGCCCTGCACCACCGGGACGGTGACCGGTCGGCGTACACGGTGCCGATCCTGGTGGGGCTGGTCACGGTACTCTACCTGATCCTCGCGATCTACCTACGCAGTAGCTAAGCTGGACAAAACAGTCGTTTTTGCCCAAACGGGCACTGTGGCCTGGCCACGCCACCCTCTTCACCGTCACCCGGTAGATGAAGGCCCACTCCTCGCCAGCGCGCCGGTGTACAGCCGTGGTCAACATCCTGGGGACCCCTCCTCATCGGCGCGGCATTCGTCCAGTAATTCGGCATGCGGCGGAGCAACGCCGTCCACAGGACAAAGGGACTCAGGTCTCAGAAGATCACCAGGGATGGCGAGGTAGCGAAATACGGAATGCCGAAGCTGTACTGGAGTCATCGGGCGAGATCCGAATGATCAAACTCCGCATGATCAAACTCCGACAGAAGATCTCCGGCTAACTACGCACGTTCACTGGCGCCCAACGGTTCACCATGATCCGCTCCTACCTGGCCACCGCCGCCAAATACGGCCTTAGCCCTTCGACGCCACGCCAGCCTCACACAGGCAAACCTCAACTAAACCCCAGCTAAACCTCGGCTCTCGGAAACCACCCGAAGGCAGCTCACAAACCCACCGAGAGCTGATCAGTTACATGAGCAGGTGGTGGCACGGCCGACATGTTGCCTTTCAACGCACTATCTGGAAGTATCCGGCAGGTCGGAACTTCCTTGTTGAGGTGGTTCCGAAGTGCGTCATCCTGATGGTTCAGCCACCTGATGAGCCGAGGTGTGCAGTCGTATGCAAACTTCGCGGCTAAAACCGGACACTGGGCGCGTACTGTCCATTCGGCGACACAGGCACACCCTACGTGGGAGCGTCCTGACCTTACCGTATACCCGTGCCTCCTAGGATCAGATTCGCCATTCTCGGGCCGTTGGACGCTGACCTGGTTGACATGGCAGGAGTGCCACACCCCCTCCCGCTCGGTCCTCTCAAGCAACGTGTGCTGCTCGCCATGTTGCTGTGTCGGGCGAACACCTTTGTCTCGGTGGACCGGCTTACTGCGACACTATGGGACGATCCACCCCGAACGGCACGCAAAAACCTCCAGGTCTATGTGTCGCACCTGCGCCGCATGTTGTCCGCCGGCGGCCGGTCGGACTGCATTGTGCACCGCACCCGCTCCTACTCCCTGCAGGTCCGCACCGAAGATCTCGACGCGACCAGTTTCGAGGAAATGGTCGGCAGCGGCAGGCGTGCGCTGCGCGACGGGCGGACCACCGAGGCCGCGGCCACGCTGCGCAGGGCGCTGGACATGTGGCGCGGGGACGCGCTGGCCGACCTCGTCCTGGTACCGGCGTTGCGCGACGAGGTGGCCAACCTGGCCGCGCACCGGCTGACCGTGTTCGAGGACTGGATCGAGGCCGAACTCGAACTCGGCAGGCATATCGACGTGCTGGACCGGATCACCCAGATGATCGCCATCCACCCGATGCGGGAGCGGCTGCGTAGCCAGCAGATGGTCGCGTTGTACCGGGCCGGGCGGCAGAACGAGGGATTGGCCGAGTACGACAACCTCCGCCGGATGCTCGCCGCGGAACTCGGCCTGGAACCAAGCCCGGCGCTCCAGCAGCTCTACCAGGCGATCCTGTCCGGAGATCCGGCGCTGAACCAGCCCGCTGCCCAGCCGCCCCCGGTCCGGGCCACGGCGGTGATAGCCCACGCCGCCGGTCTGCCGCGGGACGTGGAGGACTTCGTCGGGCACCGGGACACCATCTCCACGCTTGCTCGGGTGCTGGCCTCCGACGGCGGTGCCAGTTCCGACCGGACCGGTCGGTTGGTCAACCTCTCGGGCGCGCCGGGGGTCGGCAAGACCACCATCGCGGTCCGGCTGGCACACCAGCTCGCCGAGCACTACCCGGACGGACAGCTCCTCGTTCCGCTCCGCGACCGCGCCGGCGTGCCGCAGTCCGCGCACTTGGTGCTGGGCTCGATACTCGACCACCTGGGCGTCGAACCGGCCGACCAGCCGGCCAGCGAATCGCGCCGGCTGATGCTGATGCGTAACCTGCTCGCCGAGCGCAGGATGATGCTCATCTACGACAACCCCGGTGGGGAGGAGCAGATCCGCCGGCTGCTGCCGGGAACCAGCCCGACATCGGTGCTGGTGACCAGCCGCCGATACCTGGGTGGGCTGACCCCGGGGTTCCACCAGCGCATTGAGCCGCTGCCGGCCGGCCCGGCAGGTTCGCTGCTGCGCAGCGCCGCGCAGGACAGGGTCGACCTCGACGAGACCACCGTCGCCCGGATCGTGGCGTGTTGCGGCGGATTACCGCTGGCCTTGCGGATCGCCGGCATCCGGCTGTGTTCGCTCCAGCACCTGAGCCCGGGGCGGTTCGCCGAGCGACTGGAGGGCGTCCTGCTACTCGACGAACTGGTCGCCGGCGACCTGTCGATCCGCGCCACCCTCGACCAGTTCTGGCACGACCTGGACGCCAACGAGCGGTTCGCCCTGGCCACGGCAAGCAGACTGGGGCCGACAGACTTCGACCTCGCCGACTTCGTCGCTGCGGCCAGCACCGACCCTTCGGATGCCGAACGGGCGCTGGACCGACTCGCCGAGTGTCACGCCGTGCAGCCGGTGGTGCGCCCCGACGACACCGAGGTGCGGTTCCGGGTGCCGCTGCCGGTCCTGGCCTACGCGACCGCGGAAACCGACAACGTCGGTGCCCCTCGCTGAGTGCCGCCGCGCCCGCCGAGCAGCGCCGCGGACCGGCCTGCGCCTCGTTGGGCGACGGCATTGCGGCCCCGCAGATTTTCAGAGGCCGGTTTGATCCTGGTTGCCGGCTGGTATGGCAAGGCATTCCAGCGCCGCCGGAGTGCTCTCAGATATCCCCTCCGGTCACCCGACGAAAGTCGTGCAAGCACCCCTTCGAGTGCGCACTGAGGCGAATTTCCGGCATGCATCCACACCCCGCCCGACTGCCATCACGTTCCCATCGGTTCACCGCCGACATACCAGCGGTCAACCCCTGCCTCGTAGCCTTCTTTCGGCGCCGACAACATCCCGAAGCGGGTCGTGGAAGGAGCACGGAAATGTCAGAAGTCAAGAACGCACTGGACGTGACCGAACTGGAGTCCCCCGAGGTCGTCGTGGACTCCGAGGAGGGCGAAGAGACTCCCTGGTGCACCGCCGAGGCCCCTGTCTACCACTGAGGTTCGACCGCTGACATGCCGTTGCCGGCGTGCACCGGCCCAGTCCGGGCACGCCGGCAACGGCGCGGTGAGAGTACGGCCAGCCGCTCGGTGTTCGGCCGCCACCGATCTGAGACCTGACGGCACACGATGCTCGCGCGGCGGCCCGCCACGCCATGCCGTATCCGGCCCCAGCGGCGGCCGACCCAGCCACAAATAACTGTGCGAAGGGTGGGGGAATGGATACCGGACGATCCACACTGACCGCCACGCGGGAACGCATCATCAAAGGCGAACGCGGCTGGTGGTTCCTCGGCCCGGGTGGAGTAGCGCGGCTGTCGGCCGGGCACCTGACCGACACCAACGCGCTGCGCCCGGATGCCGAGCGGTACCTGCGGGAGCAGGGCCTTTTCACCGCGCCCGCCTACCGAAGGTACTCGCTGACCGTGCTGACCAGCACGGCCTGCAACCTCGGGTGCGGGTACTGCTTCCAGAACACCGGGCAGGACACCAAGACCGGCTTCAGGCCACCCCGGATCAGGAACCGGCGGCTGACCCCGGACACGATCGAGCAGGTCCTCGCCTTCACCGCCGAGCAGATGGCCAGGGCCGGCCTGGACGAACTGGTGGTCATGCTCTTCGGCGGTGAACCGCTGCTCAACCCGCGCGGCTGCCTGCGGCTGCTGCAACGGGCCGCCGACCTCAACCTGCACTCGGCCAGCATGACCTCGAACGGCACCCTGCTCACGCGCCCACTGGTGAGACAGTTGGCCGACGCGGGCCTCCGGACCGTCCAGATCACCTTCGACGGAGACGCCACGACGCACGATCAGATCCGGGTCAAGCGGACCGGCGGCGCCACCTTCGACCTCATCGTGGACAACATCGCCCGGGTGCAGGATGTCGCACCGATTCGGTGGTACCTGCGCATCAACGTCTCCGAGTACAACCACCACACGATCGACGCGTTGGTCGAACGTCTGGCCGAGCGGCTGGATCCGGCCCGGTGTGCCCTGTACCTGGCCCGGGTGGGTGACACCGGCGTCGGGTACCGCAACGATCTGCTTCATTCCGGTGAGATGCTGGCCAGCTTCTCGAGATGGCAGCGACGGGCCGTGGACCTTGGCTTCTCGGTGCCTCGGCCGAGGGCCGACGTACCGTGCCAGGCGTGTTCGTTCCGGGACGGCAGGTACGGTGCCGTGGTCAGCGCGGACGGCACCCTGTCAAGTTGCTGGGAGACCGCGGGAAAACCCGACAAGATGGTCGGCACGGTCTCCACGGGCTACCTCTCCGGCGACCTGACCGCGGACCGATGGACATCCTGCGAGGAGTCCTACCGGTACGACGATGACTTCTCCACGGTATTGGCGTTCCGCGATGCGCTGGACGCCTCCCTGCTCGACTACCTGAGCCTGACCGGGCGGCTGTAGCCCGAGACGGGAGACCCCGGTGGACTCTTCCGGGCTGTGGAGCAACCACGCGTACACCCGGTACTGGGTGGGCCGCGCGGTCTCCCAGTTCGGGTCCGCGCTGTCGGTGATCGCCTTCCCGCTGCTGGTACTCGCCGAGGGCGGCCGGGCCACCCAGGCCGGGGCGGTGGCGTCGTGTTCGCTGATCACCCGCGTGGTGTTACGGCTGCCCGCCGGGCACCTTGCCGACCGGGTGAACCAGCGGACCCTGATGGTCGGGATGGATCTGATCCGCCTCGCCGCGCTGGGCAGCATCCCGGTCGCCGGGCTGATGGGCTGGCTGTCCTACCCGCAACTGCTGGTGGTTGCCCTCGTGGAGGGGACGGCCACCGCCCTGTTCGGCCCGGCCGCCGCGGTGTCCTTCCGCGACCTGGTGAGCAAGGAGCAACTCACCGCCGCGCTGAGCCGTGGCCAGGCGACCACGGCGACGGTGTCGATGGTCGGCCCGGTGGCCGGGGGTGCCCTGTTCGGGGTGAACACCCTGCTGCCGTTCGTGGTCGACGCGGGGTCCTACCTGGCCTCGACCCTGTTGCTGCTCAGCATCCGGGAGCTGTCCGCCGGAGGCTCCCCGCGGGCGCGGCAAGGCGGGGGTGGCGACCGTCGGATGATCGCGGGGCTGGTGTGGCTGTGGCGCCGACCAACGGTCCTGCGGGTATTGCTGTTCGCCAGCCTGATCAACCTGGTCGGATCCGCTTCGGAGTTGGCGGTACTCCTCGGGCTGCGCGAGCGGGGCAACACCGGCGCCGTCATCGGCCTGGTGATGGCCTGCGCCGGCATCGGTGGCATCGTGGGATCGCTGCTGGCCGGGCGGTTCATCCGGATGCTCTCCCCGGTGGCGCTGTGCGCGCTGGTCGGACTGGTGTGGACCGCCGGTTCGGTGGTGTTGACCTCGGTGACCTCGGCATGGCTGATCGGTGCGGTGCTGGTGGGGCTGTTGCTGTTCGCCCCCGCAGCCGGGGTGGTGCTCGGCCGGATCACCATGGGTGAGGCACCCCGCGACATCCTGGGACGGGTCATCACCGCCGAACAGACCGTGACGGTGGGTCTCGCCTCGGTGGGGCCGATCCTGGTCGGCGCAACCCTGCAGAGCATCGGCACCGCGCCGACCTGGCTGCTCCTCGCTGGTGTCTGCGCGCTGTCGGTCCTGCTGGTGACCTCGGCGCGGACCAGCCGAGCCAGATCCAAGACGCCACACCCGCAGGACGGGCCGGACACGCCGGACGGGTCCGGTGATGGTCCGGCGGTGGCCACCGATTCACCCGAACCCGTCGCCGAGCGGGCCGGGCGGGCGGGCCGCTGAGCGGGCCGCGGGCCGATGCGTAGCTGGCCGATCGGAGGGAGGAACAACAGTGGGCAGCGAGGGGTGGCGCTATCCCGAGGCGGTCCGCACGGACACCGCCAGTACTCACCACGGTCACCGGGTGGCCGATCCGTACCGGTGGCTAGAGGACGGCTCCGATCCGGCCACCGGCGCCTGGGTGGCTGCCCAGGAAGCGCTGTTCGACTCCCAACGGGCCACCTGGTCGCACCTCGACCGTTGGCGGACCCGGGTGACCGACGCGTACCCGACGACGCTCAGCTCGACGCCCCGGATGCGCGGCACGCGGGCGTTCTACGCCCACCGGGCCGCTGGCGCGGACCACCCGCGTCTGCTGCTGCGGGAGGGTGGCACCGACCACACCCTGTTCGACCCGTCCCGCCTCGACCCGACCGGCCGGACCGTGCTGGAGGCATGGCATCCCTCGCTTGAGGGAGATCGGCTGGCCGTGCTGGTGTCCGCCGGCGGCACCGAGGAGTCGTTCCTGAACATCCTCGACGTGCCCGGCGGAGCGGTCCTGGACGGTCCCATCGACAGGGTGCGACGTTCACCGGTGGCCTGGTTACCCGGCGGCCGAGCGTTCTACTACGTGCGCAGGGAGGCACCCGGTCGCCATCCGGGACAGGAGCGTTACCACCGGCGGGTCTACCTGCACTGGCTCGGCTCTGATCCGGACGGTGATCCGGAGATCTTCGGCGCCGGGCGGGATCCCACCCAGTTCTACCACGTCGCGGTCACCGCGGACGGCCGCTGGCTCACCATCACCGCCAGCACCGGCACCGATCCCAACACCGAGGTGTGGCTGGCCGACCTGCGGGCCTGCTCGCTGGAACTGCCGCGACTGGTGCCGGTGCAGGTCGGCGTGCCGGCGAGGAGCAGGCTGCACGTCCGCGCCGGCACGGGCACGGCCTGCGACGTGTTCGTGCTGACCGATCGGGGCGCCCCACGCGGCCGGATCGCGGTGACCACCACCAACCCGACCGTGGCGACCTGGCGTGGCCTTGTCGCGGAGCGACCGGATGCGGTGCTCCAGGACTTCGCGATCCTGGACGGTCCGCGACTGGACCCGCCGCTGGCGCTGGTCTGCTGGGCCAGTCACGCGGTCTCCCAGATCACCGTGCACGCCCTGACGGACGGCCGCCAGGTAGGTACCGTACTGCTGCCGGGCAGCGGAATCGTGGACCAGTTGGTGGTGCGGCCGGAGGGCGGCCACGAGGCGTGGTTCCGGTACGCCGACCGCACCACACCTCCGATGGTGCTGTGCTACGACGGCCACACCGGGCAGGTGCGGCCGTGGCTTTCCGGGAAACCGGCGCCGGCGGCTCCCGGTGGCGTGCGGACGGGTCACGTGCGGACCGGTGAGGTGAAGACCTGCCAGGTGACCTACCGGTCCGTTGACGGGACCGAGGTGGGGTTGTTCGTGGACTCTCCCAGCGGCCGCCCGGATCGGCCGCGGCCGACCATCCTGACCGGCTACGGCGGGTTCGGTGCGTCGGCCACACCGGGGTACCTACCCCAGGCGTTGGCCTGGACCGGCCGGGGTGGGGTCTATGCGGTCGCCTGCCTGCGTGGCGGCGGCGAGGAAGGCGAGCAGTGGCACCGCGCCGGGATGGGGTCCGGCAAGCAGAACGTCTTCGACGACTTCACCGCCGCCGCCGACCACCTGGTTCAGGCGGGCTGGACGACTCCGGACCAGTTGGGAATCCTCGGCGGGTCGAACGGCGGTCTGCTGGTCGGCGCCGCCCTCACCCAGCACCCGGAAAAGTTCGCGGCCGCGGTGTGCATCGCGCCGCTGCTGGACATGGTGCGCTACGAACTCAGCGGATTCGGTCCGAGCTGGCGGCCGGAGTACGGGAGCATCGCCGACCCAGAGGAGTTCCGCGCCCTGCACGCCTACTCGCCATACCACCGGGTGTGCCAGGGCGTGCGCTACCCAGCGGTGTTGTTCGCCGTCTTCGAGTCCGACACCCGGGTCGACCCGATGCACGCCCGGAAGATGTGCGCCGCCCTCCAGCACGCCTCCACCGGGTCTGGTCCGGTACTGCTCCGCCTGGAACGCGGGGTCGGCCACGGCATGCGGGCACGATCGGCCGCGGTCGATCTCACCGCCGACGCCATCGCCTTCCTCGCCGACCAGCTCGGCCTCGACGCGGGGCCGGCGCGGCGTTGATCCACCACGATGTCCGCGGGGTGATACCCGCGGTGTAAGGAGGGACAGGTTGGACAGCGCCGACATGCGGTCTCCATTCAACGCCGACTACCCGGGCCGCCCACACCCGGTCCTCGACGAACTGCGGGGCACCTGCCCGGTCACCCAGGTCCGCACCCCGGCCGGCCGGCCGGTGTGGCTGGTCACCACCTGCGAGCTGGTCCGGGCCGGGCTTACCGACCCGCGGCTTTCCCTGCGCCCCGCCCCGACGGCCACCGGTCTGGCCGGGGGCGTCCGGGACGGAAACCTGATCCGCCAGGAGCCGCCGCAACACACCCGGCTGCGCAGGCTGATCACACCGTCGTTCACCCCCCGTAGCATCGCTGCGCGACGGTCCGCCATCGAAAGCGTGGCGGCCCGCGTGCTCGGCTCCCTGAACCACACCGACCACGCCGCCGGTATCGACCTGATGGCCGACTTCGTCCACCCGTTCACCTTCGCCAACATATGCGATGTGTTCGGAATCGAAGCGGCCAGACAGGCCGAGCTGTTCCACTGGGCGGCGGTGTTGTTCAGCCCGGCGAGTCGCGGCAAAGCCCGCCGGCCCGCCTTCGACCGGATCTGCCAGTTCATGGCCGCCGAGATCGACCGCCGGCTGCGCCAGCCCGGAGATGACGTCCTGTCGGCCATCGTTACCGCTTGGGCGTCCGACGACGAGGTCAACAGGGAGGAGGTGAACTCGGTGTCCAGCACCGTGCTGCTGAGCGGCTACGAGAGCACCGCGCAGATGCTCGGCATGTCGGTGGTCGCGCTGCTCACCCACCCCGACGAACTCGACCGGCTGCGGGCCGAGGAGTCCCTGGTACCGGCTGGGGTCGAGGAGCTCTTGCGCTTCAACACGCCCGGACCGTCGGGCACGCCGCGGACAGCCACCGACGACATCCGCCTCGCCGGCGTGGTGATCCCGGCCGGCGACCGGGTGCTGCTGTCCATCGACGCGGCCAATCACGACCCCGCCGAGCACCACGACCCACACACCCTGGACCTCGACCGACCCACCGCCGGGCGGCACGTCAGCTTCGGCCTGGGCCGGCACTACTGTCCCGGGGCGGCGCTCGCCCGGGTCGAACTGGAGGTGGCGCTCACCGCGCTGCTGCGCCGCTTCCCGCGGCTGGCCCTGGCAAGGGGGGTCGAGCGGCTGTGCTGGCAGGGCAGCCATGTCAACCGCAGCCTGGCTGCCCTACCCGTGCATCTCGGGGCGCCTTCGACGGATCCCGCCTGACGCCAGCGGGCCCACGGTCGGCGCGGGTCGAGCACTCCGACGGCCGCAGCGCCATATATGGCACATACGTCGTATATAGGTTGTGTTCGTCAGTTCGTGGCGGCCTGCTCGGTCTGCCGGCGCCAGCGGATCTCGGCCTCGACGAAGTCGTCGATCTCGCCGTCGAGCACGGCGGATGTGTTCCCGGTCTCCACCTCGGTGCGCAGATCCTTGACCATCTGGTACGGGTGCAGCACGTAACTGCGGATCTGGGTGCCCCAACTCCCCCCGCTGTCCCCCCGCAGCGCGTCGAGTTCGGCCTTCTCCTCCCGCCGCCGCCGTTCCAGCAGCTTCGCCTGTAGCACCGCCATGGCGGTCGCCCGGTTCTGCAACTGGGACCGCTCGTTCTGGCAGGACACCACGATGCCGCTGGGCAGGTGGGTGATCCGTACGGCCGAGTCGGTGGTGTTCACGCCCTGTCCGCCCGGGCCGCTGGACCGGTACACGTCGACCCGGATCTCGCTCTCGTCCACGTCGATGTGATCACTCTGCGCGACCACGGGTACCACGTCCACCCCAGCAAACGACGTCTGCCGCCGGCTCTGGTTGTCGAACGGACTGATCCGTACCATCCGGTGCGTGCCGTGCTCGCCGGCCAGCGTGCCGTAGGCGTAGGGCGCCTTCACCGCGAACGTGGCGGACTTGATGCCCGCCTCCTCGGCGTAGGACGTGTCGTAGACCTCGGTGCGGTATCCGTGCCGCTCGGCCCACCGCAGGTACATCCGCAGCAACGTGTCGGCGAAGTCGGCCGCGTCCACCCCGCCAGCCTCGGCCTTGATGGTGACCAGCGCGTCACGGGCGTCGTACTCCCCGGACAGCAGGGTGCGGACCTCCATCTCGCCGATCGCCTTGCGCAGCGCGACCAGTTCGGTGTGCGCCTCGTTCCGGGTCTCCGCGTCGTCCTCGGACTCGGCCAACTCGTGCAGCACCGCCGTGTCGTCCAACCGGCGCCGCAGCTCCTCGGTCCGGCGGAGTTCGCCCTGGACGTAGGACAGCCGGCTGGTGACCTGCTGGGCACGTTCGGGTTTGTCCCACAGGTCAGGGCGCCCGGCCTGCTCCTCCAGCTCCGCCGCCTCCCGACGCAGCGCGTCCAGGTCGAGTACAGCCTCGATGGAGGACAGGGTCGAGGTGAGCTCCTTGAGCTCCGCGGGAAAATCGACGGCCACGACTCCGCAGGGTACGTCACGCGGCGGCCGAGATCAGATCAGGACCGCGCCAGGCCGTGTCGAGCGGGGTGAGCCCGGCCAGCCGAAACGGGCGGGCCGCCGGCAACCACCCACCCGGCCGCGGGCAGCGGTACGCACGGGCCGCCGTCCGGCGATGGCACCGGATGGCACCGGTCGGTGGCCGACCGCGCCACCCAGCGTCCGCGTGTGGACACCGAACGGCGCGGGCGACCGGACGCCCCGGGGCGTCCTCAGGCCCCGGGTACGTTGTCCAGCCACTTGAGGAACGCGCGCTCATACGCGACACCGAACTCCTCGGTGGCGAGCAGGAACGGGTCCTCGCCGGACTTCTTCAGATCGCTGACCCGGGCCCGGTGCGAGGCCAGCTTGGCGTCGTGTTCGGCCCGCGCCTCCTCCATCAGCCGGCGGTGCTGGGCCTTGGTGTGGCGGGCACCGAAGCCCAGGCGGAGCAGCACCGGGTTGCGCGGATGATCGGTGCCCGCCGATTCGTTGAGCCAGCCGACGAAGGCACGCTTGCCCGCGGCGGTGATGGAGTAGGGCTGGGCAGAGCGTGGTCCTGGCTTGCCCGGCCGGAGGTATCCGGCCTCGGCAAGCGCGGGCAGCTCGCGGTACACCTGGCTGCGGGTCAGACTCCAGAACGCTCCGAACCGCTCCTCGGCGGCGGCGACGAGCTCACCGCCGGTCTTCGGTCCGTCGTGCAGGAGCCCGAGAAGGGCAGCAGCAGTCGAATTGAGCGTGGTCACAGGACACACGCTGCCACGATCGGGCGCCGAACGCCACCCTTGTGACCAAACAAGACCGTCCACAGTGGAGAAAATGGCATCACCAGGGCCGGATCGGGGACTCTCGGTGAGCGTTCCGGGCGAATCCAACGGTGTTGACCCTCCGTCCGGCCGGCACCGCCGGCGCCACCGGGTACGGATCACCCGCGTTCGACCAGGACCGGACCGGGCGGGACCCGGTCAGCCGATGCGGGACAGTCCCGACCCACTCCACCACCGAGGGTCGAGCACCGTCCGGCCCGGCCGGACCGCTTTGGCCGATCCCACCGGACCCGCACCGGCGGCCGGCCGGCCTGGTCCTGACCGGACTGTCCGGACAGCCGGACCGGTCCTGGGCGGACGGGGGTCAGCCCGGCAGCCGGTACTCCCGCATCAGTCCACGGCTGATGATCGTCTTCTGGATCTCGCTGGTGCCCTCACCGATCAGCAGGAACGGTGCCTCCCGCATCAGCCGCTCGATCTCGTACTCCCGGGAGTAGCCGTAGCCGCCGTGGATGCGGAACGCGGCCTCGGTCACCTCGAAGCAGTACTCGCTGGCCAGGTACTTGGCCATGCCCGCCTCCACGTCATTGCGCTGGCCGGAGTCCTTCAGCCGGGCGGCGTTGACCATCATCAGGTGCGCCGCCTCGATCTTGGTGGCCATCTCGGCCAGGGCGAAGGCGATGGCCTGGTGTTCGGCGATCGGCTTGCCGAACGCGCGCCGCTGCTGGGCGTAGCCGACGGCCAGTTCGAACGCGCGGATCATCACCCCGCAGCCGCGGGCCGCCACGTTGACCCGGCCGACCTCCACCCCGTCCATCATCTGGTAGAAACCGCGACCCCGGCCGGCCGGGCCGCCGAGCACGGCCGAGGCGGGCAGCCGCAGCCCGTCCATCACCAGCTCAGTGGTCTCCACGCCCTTGTACCCCATCTTGTCGAGCTTGCCGGGGATCCGGAGCCCAGGGCGGGCCTCGCCGAAGCCGGGCTCCTTCTCCACCAGGAACGTGGTCATGTTCCGGTACACCGACTCCGCGCCCTCGTCGGTGCGGACCAGGGTGGCGACCACACCGGCCCTCGCCCCGTTGGTGAGCCACATCTTCTGCCCGGACAGCAGGTAGTCCCCGCCGTCGGCCACCGCCCGGCTGGTGATCGCGGCCACGTCCGACCCGCAGCCGGGTTCGGACATGGAGAACGCGCCGCGCAGTTCGCCGGTGGCCATCCGGGGCAGCAGCCTCTGCTTCTGCTCCTCGGTGCCGTGCCGAGCGATCATGTACGCCACGATGAAGTGCGTGTTGATCACCCCGGAGACGCTCATCCAGCCGCGGGCGATCTCCTCGACGACCAGCGCGTATGTGAGCAACGACTCACCCAGCCCGCCGTAACGCTCGTCGATGGTCAGTCCGAACAGGCCCATCTCGCGCATGCCCGCCACGATCGCCTCGGGAAACTCGTCGGCGTGTTCCAGTTCGGTGGCGTGCGGGAGGATCTCGCGGTCGACGAACGTGCGGACGGTGGACAGGATCTCCCGCTGGACCTCGGTGAGTCCGGCGGTCTGGGCAAGCCGTGCCATGGCTGCTCCCGGGGTGCGGTGCGGCGAGGTGTCGATCTACCGGCGAGTATCCCGGGGGCGGACGCTGGCGAACCGGTGCTGTGACCAATGAGACGTAGCGTGCGGGGCTCCGGTCTCCAGGTCGGGGTAGTGCATCGATTCTGTTCTGACAGGACAGTGCGATATATTGTCAGGTGTGGGGTCTCGGGTGGTGAAGCGGGCGTACCGCTACCGCTTCTACCCGACCCCGGAGCAGGCCGGGCAGTTGGCTCGTACGTTCGGGTGTGTGCGGTATGTATATAACCGCGCTTTGGCCGAGCGGTCCCGGGCATAGACGATGGAGCAACGCCGGGTCACGCATGCCGAGACGTATGGTCCCGGCCGCTACCCGCCGGCGCCGATCCGTCGCAGGTGACGGTGTCGCGGAACTCCCGTGGCCAGTACCACATCTCGATCCTGGTCGAGGCGACCGTCCACGACGGCCCCGCCTACCGATGCCGTGGTCGGTGTGGATGCGGGGATCACCGCGTTGGTGACCCTGTCCACCGGGGAGAAGGTCACCAACCCTCGCCACGAGCGTGCCGACCGCGCCCGGCTGGCACTCGCCCAGCGCCGCTTGGCCCGCAAGGCCAAGGGCTCGAACAACCGGGCCAAGGCCCGACTGAAAGTGGCCCGGGTTCATGGTCGGATCGCCGACCGGCGCCGGGACTTCCTGCACAAGCTGTCCACGAGGATCATCCGCGAGAACCAAACTGTGGTCATCGAGGACCTGACCGTCCGCAACATGGTCAAGAACCACAGCCTGGCCCGCGCGATCTCCGACGCGTCCTGGCGGCAGGTCCGCACCATGTTGGAGTACAAGGCCGACTGGTACGGCCGGCAGATCGTGGTGGTCGACCGGTGGTTCCCCTCGTCGAGGAGTTGCTCAGACTGCGGGACCATCATCGAGACCCTGCCGCCGAAAATCCGCGGCAGCGCGGTCGGGTCAGCCGGCGCGCAGCTCCAGGGTCTGGCCGCAGTGCCGGCAGCGGACCGCGAGGACGTGCACCTGTGCCGAGCAGGCCGGGCAGTCGCGCAGGCTCTCCGGCTCGACATCGAGGGTCGGCTCGGGGTTCACCGCACCGCCGGTGTGCCGGCGGCCGATCAGGCGGCGAATCGCACCGGTCAGCGTGGCGTCGGAATCGGACATGCCTCCAGGATCGCTCCGGTGTCCGCGACGCTGGCAAATCGAAACGCCAACATGTGGGCCTTGTCACGTCGTTCACGCACCATGCGTGTCGATCACCAAACAAACAGTGTCCATCACGCGTCCGGCGGCTGGAACGTGCTGGTCCGGGCGAGCCCGGCCGCGCGCCCCTTGGCGGCCACCACCAGCGCCATCTTGCGGGACGCCTCGTCGATCATCTCCTCGCCGAGCATGGCCGAACCCTTCTTCCCGCCGGCCTCGGAGGTCTGGTACTCGTAGGCGTCGAGGATCAACTCGGCGTGGTCGTAGTCCTGTTGGGATGGCGAGTACACCTCGTTGGCGATCTCGATCTGGCCCGGGTGCAGCACCCACTTGCCGTCGTAGCCGAGCATGGCCGAGCGGCGGGCCACCTCGGCGAACCCGTCGGTGTCCCGGATCTGGAGGTAGGGCCCGTCGATGGCCTGAACCTCGTTGGCCCGCGCGGCCATCAGGATCCGCATCAGGATGTAGTGGTACGGGTCACCGGGATAGTCCGGGTGCAGCGCCCCGACTGTGAGCGACTTCATGTTGATGCTGGCCATGAAGTCGGCCGGGCCGAAGACGATCGTCTCCAGCCGGCCGCTGGCCTGGGCGATCCGGTCGACGTTGATCAGCCCGCGGGCGTTCTCGATCTGCCCCTCGATGCCGATCCGCCCGACCGGGTAGCCCATCGTCTTCTCGATCTGGGTGAGCGTGGTGTCCAACCAACGCACCTGGTCAGCGTCCTGCACCTTGGGCAGCATCACGCAGTCCAGGTTCGCCCCGGCACCCTCCACCACCTCGACCACGTCGCGGTAGGTCCAGTGCGTGGTCAGGTCGTTGACCCGCACCACCCGGATCCGATCCCCCCAGCCGCCCTCGTTCAGCGCGGCCACGATGTTCTTGCGCGCGCCCGGCTTGGCCAGCGGCGCGCAGGCGTCCTCCAGATCCAGGAACACCTGGTCGGCCGGCAGGGCACGGGCCTTGTCCAGGAAGCGGGGGTTGCTGCCCGGCACCGCCAGGCAGGAACGTCGGGGACGCAACTCGGCCACGGTCACTCTCCTTCCACGGTCTGGCCCAATCTAGCCACACGCCAGCCGAACACGCGATGGTGCAGGCTCAGCAACCGTGAGCGATGAGCCACAGGTAGCGTTGGTGACCGGGGCGAGCGCGGGGGTGGGCGCGGCCGCGGTGCACGAGTTGGCCCGGCGCGGCTGGCGGGTGATCGCGACCGGTCGGTCGCAGGCCAAACTCGACGCGGTGGCCAGGTCGGTGCACCAGCGCACCGGGGTGGGCATCGAGTGCCACCAGGCGGACTTCGCCCGGCTGGCCGACGTGCGGAGACTGGCCGAACGGGTCGCCGACCGGCACCGGCGGCTGGACGTGCTGGCCAACAACGCCGGGCTGCTGGCCGCGCGGCGGGAGGACACCGTGGACGGCCACGAGCTGACCTGGCAGGTCAACCACCTGGCGCCGTTCCTGCTCACCCACCTGCTGGCCGACCGCCTCGGCACCGGCACCCGGGTGGTCACCACCGCCTCGACGGCCCACCGGGCCGGTTCGATCGACCTGACCGATCCGGACTTCCGGCGCCGCCGGTGGAACCCGTTCAGGTCCTACTGCGCCAGCAAGCTGGCCAACGTGGTGTTCACCCGGGAACTGGCCACCCGCCTGCGTGCGACCGGGGTGGTGGCGACCTGCTTCCACCCGGGCACGGTCCGGTCGGACTTCGGCCGGTCCTACGCCGCCTACCGGCTGGTCCGGCGGCTGCCGTGGTTCATCACCGCCGAGCGGGCCGGCGGCATGCTGGTCGCGCTGGCCGCCGAGGACACCGGACTGGCATCGTCGGGGGGCTACTTCGCCGGCGGCCGGCCGGCCCGGCCGACCATGCGCGGTGGTGCGGACCTGCCGCGCCGGCTGTGGGAGTACAGCCTGGCCGAGGTGACCTGACCCGGCCGCCGCGGCGGCGCGCCGGCTATCCGCGGGCCGCGCCGCCCCGGGCCGCGCCGCCGGCCGGGCCGCGGTCTGGAGCGGGCCGATCGGGTTCGGACGCCGGTTCGGGTGCCGGGTTGGTGGCCGGGTTGGTGGCCGGACGGCCGTAGCGGACCACGACCGCGATACCGGCCAGCAGCAGCGCCATGCCCGGCACCGCGGACAGCGGCGGGGTCTGGCCCAGCCACAGCGCGGCGATCACGGCCGCCCCGGGTACCTCGAACAGGATGGCCAGGCTGACCACGGTCGCGCTGGTCGACCGGAGCACCACGTTGAACAGCGAGTGCCCCAGCAGTTGGGCGCCCACGGTGAGCCCGGCCAGCTTCAGCCAGGTCCCGCCTGAGTAGCCGGCCAGCGCGGCGCCGGACAGCAGGCAACCGGCGAGCAGCAACAGCGAGCAGGTGGTGTAGCAGATGGCGGTGTAGGCGGTGGTGCTGATCCTGGCCCGCACCGCGGCACCCACCGTGATGTAGGCGGCGGCGAACATCCCGCCGGTGACGGCCAGCGCGTCGCCGAGCAGCGCCCGGGCGGACAGGGCCAGGTCGGCCCCGGAGATCCAGGCCGCGCCGGCGACCGCGATGCCGATGCCGACCCACGCGCCGCGTTCCATCCGCCGCCCGGCCAGTCGCGCGATCACCGCGGCCCACACCGGTTGGGTGGACACCAGCGCGGTGGACGAGGCCACCGTGGTCAGCGCGATGCTGGGCACCCAGGTGGCGAAGTGTCCGGCCAGGAACGCCCCGGAGGCGGCCGACAGGCGCCGCTGCCGCCGGTCCAGCGAGCCCAGTTCGGTCCGGTTGCGTACCGCCGCGACGGGCAGGATGGCCGCGCTGGCCAGGGTGGTGCGCCAGAACGCGATGGCCAGCGCGGGTGCCGCGGTCGCCGCGATCAGTGGGGCGGCGGTGGACACCGCGCACAGCCCGAGCACCATCAGCGCCAGGTACCCCGGCGGGGGCAGCGCGATCGCCTCGGACGCGACGGCGGGCCAGGCGGGCTGGGCGGTCACGCCTTCATGGTGGCAGCACCGGGTGGCACCGACGTGACCGGGCGTCGGAACACGGCGGGGGGTCGACCACCCGGCCGGGCGGGTGTCAGGACCCGTTCGACTCCTCCCACTCCACAGCGGCACATCGCGCAGCGGGTGGAGTTCGTCATCGATCCTGGCGTGGGAGTTCTGCAACGCGACCTGCGAGCCGAACTCGACGTGCGATCGCAGTGTCGCGCGGAACCAGCGGATCGTCGAGCACGCTGGCATAGAACACCTCCGCGAAGTGGTGGATGGCGTCCTCGCCTCCGGCGTACTCGTTTAGATCTTGTCCATGAGGATTATGCGAAACCTTGGTTGTTGATGGTCAGTGGATCGCTGGTCGAATGTCGGGAAGCAGGCGGTACGCTGTATCAGGTGATTGACAATGGTTTCCCCGGTCGATAGTAAGGTTGAATCCGTGAGGCCACGGAATTCCCGGTTCATCGTCGGATTCACTCGTACAGGTGATCAAACAGTAGTGGTGTCGACGTAGAATTGGTGGCATGGATACCCTGACCTGTTCGATTCCCCACACCGATACCGGTATTGGTGTGGAATCGGACGGCCGGGTTCCGGTCACCGGATTCGACCCTGTTGAGGTGGTCGGGTTGCTTGCCGGGTTCGACCCGTCGGGTTTGGACGCGGATTCGC
>DASULA010000056.1:0-2847 GCA_036278435.1 Mycobacteriales bacterium
CGGGCCGACCCCGGATCGGGTCGGCCTGGATTCCTCGGCCGCCCGCCGGTGGGCACCGGCGCCGGATTCGGCCGGGAACGCAGGCTCGCCCTGGTACCCCAGACCAGGTCGTCGCCCTCAACCGCCAACACCACGTCCGACCCGTCCGGATCGCCGAGATCGGCTGTCATCGGGATCCTGCGCAGCCTGCCGGCCAGCCCGGCCGGCAGCGCGGGATCGGGGGCTCCGGCCAGCAACCGGGAGGTCTCCTGCTGCGCCTCCACCGCCCGCTGGCACTCCGCGCACACACCGAGGTGGGTCAGTGCCCTGGCCTGGGCGACCGAGCCGAGTTCACCGTCGACGAACGCGACGACCGCCTCGCCGGCCAGATGGACCTCGGGAAACGTCACGAGACGCTCCCCTCGGCCATACCCGAGGCCATTCCCGACCCGTCGGACGCGGTCCGCTGGTGGGGTACCACGTCCATCGGCGGAACCGGCGGAACCGGCCTCGACCGCGGGGCGCGGTGCCGCAGGGCCTCCCGCAACTGGAGGCGACCTCGGTGGATCCGGCTGCGCACGGTGCCGAGCTTGATGCCCAGGGTGGCGGCGATCTCCTCGTAGGTCAGCCCCTCGATGTCGCACAACACCACGGCGACCCGGAAGTCCGGCGGCAGGGAGTCCAACGCGGCCTGGATGTCGGAGTCGAAATGGGTGTCGGCGAAGACCTGCTCGGGGCTCCGGTCGCCGCCGGGCAACCGGTCGCCGTCCTCGGGCAGCGCGTCGAACCGGATCCGCTGCCGGCGACGCACCATGTCCAGGAACAGGTTCGTGGTGATCCGGTGCAGCCAGCCCTCGAACGTGCCCGGGGTGTAGTTCGCCAGCGACCGGAAGACCCGAACGAACGTCTCCTGGGTGAGGTCCTCGGCGTCCTGCGGGTTGCCGGCCAGCCGGTAGGCCAACCGGTACACCCGCCCGGAGTGCTGGCGCACCACCTCGTCCCAGGTGGGCGGTACCCAGGCCACCCCGGCCTGGATCGACATGTCGGTCACACGCCACCTCCGGTCCGTGCGTACCTCACAGGGTACGGACCCTCCCAGGGTGCCCGCAGACCCCCGCGGCCCGCGGAAAGCCTCACGAACACCGTGTGCCAGCGGTGAACGCGCGACACCTGTCAGTTGTTCCCCAGGCGTACGGCTACGCTCGCGGCCGATGCGCGCGTCGCCCGATCTGGGAGGTACTCATGGTGGGTAGGACGGATACGGGCGGCGCGGCGGCCACCCAGGACTACGTGGAGTCCTTCGTCGTGGAGGACGCTCCCCTGCGGGCCGCCCGGGCCCGCGCGGCCGAACTGGGCTGCACGCCAGTCGGGCCGGCCGCCGGCGCGGCCCTGCGGCTGCTGGCCAACACCATCGACGCGCGGGCCGTGGTCGAGATCGGCACCGGTACCGGGGTGTCCGGGCTGTGGCTGCTGCGCGGGATGCGCGAGGACGGTGTGCTGACCACGGTCGACGCCGAGGCCGAGCACCAGCGCGCCGCCCGGCAGGCGTTCACCGAGGCCGGGGTGTCGCCGAACCGGACCAGGATGATCAACGGCGCCGCCCTGGCGGTACTCCCCCGGATGGCCGACCGGGTCTACGACCTGGTGTTCTGCGACGCGGTGAAGACCGAGTACGCCGACTACCTCACCGAGGCGCTGCGGATGCTGCGCCCCGGAGGGATCGTGGTCTTCGACAACGCGCTGTGGCGCGGCCGGGTGGCCGACCACTCGGCCCGCGACGCCGACACGGTGGCGATCCGCGACCTGGGCCGCACCGTGCGGGACAACGACCGGCTGGTCTCGGTCCTGCTCAACGTCGGCGACGGCCTGCTGGCCGCCGTCTACCGCCCCTGACACACCGCATGGCCCCGCCCCACGGGCGGTCACACGGCGGTGAGCACCCTCCCCGGACGTCGGGCACCTGGTCTTGGGCGCACGCCGGATCGGTGCGTCCGGAAAGTCTCACACAGCCTGCTGGATCTCCTCCGGGTCGAGCCAGTACAGGCGAGTCCGTTACCCTCATTATCGTATACAAGAGTAATTCGCCACTCTGGCGTGTAGCTTTCGGGAATTTCGATCCCCTGCTCGATGACATAGTCGGTCAACGCTCGTGCGCTGTCGTCACAACGGGCATCGAGTTCCGCCATGAGCGTGTACGTACCGCGAACAACGAGTCGATTCAGATCACTTGTCACGTGAACCTAACCCTTCACCATTTCCCCGATACACTTCTTTGCGCAGGCTGTGTTGACCCACATAGTAGAAGACGGTTAACGTGTAACCGGTGGGCCGGACATCGCCAATTGTCTCATGACAGCCTCGCGGCTTCAAGCACGGATGAGCGTTGAGGTAAAGCGTCACGTTCTTGATCTGGTCTTGGCGCATTCTTGCGGCGGCGTGTCCTTCCACATGCCAGGTCATCGTACTGTCCAATGAGTTCCAGGGCTGCTTGAGGCCCACCCCCCGGTCGCTGGACCCGGGCCGGCACCGTAGACATGATGGTGAGTGGATCGGTGGTCGAATGTTCCGAAAGCAGGCGGTACGCGGTATCAGGTGATTGACGACGGTTTCCCCGGTCGGCAGTAAGGTTGAATCCGTGGGGCCACGGAATTCCCGGTTCATCGTCGGATTCACTCGTACAGGTGATCAAACAGTAGTGGTGTCGACGTAGAATTGGTGGCATGGATGCCCTGACCTGTTCGATTCCCCACACCGATACCGGTATTGGTGTGGAATCGGACGGCCGGGTTCCGGTCACCGGATTCGACCCTGTTGAGGTGGTCGGGTTGCTTGCCGGGTTCGACCCGTCGGGTTTGGACGCGGATTCGC
>DASULA010000057.1:0-5483 GCA_036278435.1 Mycobacteriales bacterium
CAGACCGAGGTCGGTGCCCACGGAGAACGAGTCGATCGCGTCGATCCGTTCGGGGAGCGCCGACATGGCGCTGTGGGCGGCCTGCCGGTCCTGCTCGCTGGCGTGGTCGGTCCACCTGATCATCACGATGTGATGCAGCACGGCTCACCTCTCGCGGGTCGCGGTACCCGGTCGGCGCCCGGGCGGCCCCCGGCGTCGTTCGCCGAGGAAACTCGACCAGTGTCCCGGCCGACACCCCCGGCCGGTCAAGGTCGGGTACCGGCGGTCCGGGTCTGGTACCCGGACCGGCCCGGCACCGTTCGGTCGGCTCAGTGCTCGGCCAGCAGCGCACCGAAGCCATCGAAGCGGTCGTCGATACCGTTGCCGCGCAGCGCGTGCCATACGGTCGCGGTGTTGATGGCGATGACCGGCTTGCCCAGCGACTGCTCCAGGTCGGCCGCCACCCGCGCGGCACACAGGTTGGTGCCGGCCTGCACCAGCGCGTCCACCCCCGGGCCGTCCACCGCCCGGAACGCCTCGGCCACCGTGTCCGGTCCCACCTCGGCGATCGAGGTGGCGGTCGGGCACTTCAGGCCGCGCACGCCGGTCACGGTGAAGCCCAGATCGGTGAAGAACCGGCGGACCTGCTCATCGCCCACCGGCTGGTAGGGGGTGATCACCCCGATCCGCTTGGCGCCGTAACGGCCCAGTGCCGCCCGGCACGCCGACGCGCCGGTGGACACCCGCAGCCCGGACAGTTCCCGAATCCACGACTCGAACTTCTCGTTGCCGTCCGCGCCGCCCCAGAACGTCTCCGCGGACATGCCCATCACCAGGTAGTCCGGCCGGCAGGTCAGCACGTCTCGCACCGCGATGGCGAGCTGGGCGCGCAGGTGCACCAGGAACCGTTCGAAGTCCTCGTCGTTGCCGAGACCCTCGTCGGAGATCCAGATTCGGCCGGCATGGAAACTGACCCCGTCGGGACGCATCTGGTAGTACTCCGACTCGACAACCGTGTTCGTCGACGGAACGATCACGCCGAACGTCGCCCGCGGTCCGACCACGTTGGTCATCGGCCCTCCTCCGTTGTCGGGCACCGCCCGGTCGAGCCGCACGGCCGGTCAGCCGGCCGCCCGGACGGTGTGCAGCATGGACGTGTGCAGCAGGTACTCCCGGGCCAGCGCCGGGTCCGCGGCGATCCGGCGCAGCTCGGCCGAGTGGGCCCGGCGGCGTTCCGGGTCGCGTTCCCGGATCGTGGACCAGTTCCGGTCGCTGGTCCGCTGGACGTGTTCGGTGCACACGGTCCGCCGGGTGGTGGCGTACTCGTCCAGAACCGAGACCGGCGCCCGGCCGTGGTACACACCCGACAGTGCGCGGGCCAGGAAGTGGGCGTCGTGGACGCCGCTGTTCATGCCCATCCCGCCCAGCGGGTTGTTGATGTGTGCGGCGTCCCCGGCCAGCAGCACCGGGCCGTCCCGGAAGGTGGCCGCGACCCGCTGGTGCACCCGGTAGAGCGTCACGTGCGTCACCGGGATCTCCCGGTCGGACTGGGCGACCGTGGCCAACCGGGCCCGCACCGCGCCCGGGTCGGTGACCGAGGCGTCGTCCGCGCCGGCGTCCACCGGGAACAGCAGCCGCCAGTGGCTCTGGGTGCGCAGCACCACGAACCACTCGGCCGGGTCGGAGATGTAGTTGACGTAGGCGAGGTCGGGCAGCAGTTCGCGCAGGTCCAGGCCGGTGCTGACGACCAGGTACCGGTCGGGGTAGGTCAGTCCGGGGAACTCGATGCCGGCCGCGGTGCGCACCGCGCTGTGTGCGCCGTCGGCTCCGACCACCCAGGGTGCGGCCAGCTCGCCCGGACCGTCCGGGGTTTCCATCTCGACGACCACGCCCGGGTCGCTCCGCCGAACCCCGGTGACCCGATGGGAGAACCGAACCCGCACATTGTCCAGATGCGACAGTCGGTTCAGGATGATCGGGGTGAGCACGCTCTGCTCGCACTGCAACCGGTACGGGAACCGGGTGTCACCGGACAGCACGGACATGTCCAGTTCGGCGATGACCCCGTCCCGGCGGTCGCGGTACTGGAAGGTCGGCGCGCGCAGGCCGCGCCGGACCAGTTCGTCGGCGACCCCGAGGCCGTCGAGGATCTCCAGGGTCGGTGGGTGGAACGTGGAGGCCCGCGACTCGTCGGACAGGCCGGCGCCGGCCTCCAGCACGGTCACCGGCACGCCCTCGCGGGCCAGTGCGAGCGCGGCGGTCATGCCCACCGGTCCGGCCCCGGCCACGACCACACCCTCGAACCGCTCCATGCCCGCCCATCCTCGTCCGGTACCCGGTGCCCGGTGCCGGGCGGCCGGGGTCGCGTGGTCAGCGTCCTGACATTTTGTATACACCTAGTCAACCACTGTTGGCCAGGGATGGGGTAACTGCTCGGGGTTTCCGGTGGAACTGCCCCCAGCATATGGTCAAGCCAGGCGGCCGTTGTATACACTCGTGTCAGACTTCTGTCTAACGAGGTGATGTCGTGAACGGTGTCCGGGAACGGGTCGAGATCGTCGAGGTCTCCCCGCGCGACGGGCTCCAGAACGAACAGACGACGCTGGACACCGCGACGAAGGTCGAGCTGATCACCCGGCTGGTGGACGCGGGCGCCCGCCGGCTGGAGGCCACCAGCTTCGTCAACCCGAAACGGGTGCCGCAGATGGCCGACGCCGAGCAGGTGATGGCGGCCGTGCCGCGCCGGGACGGGGTGACCTACGTCGGTCTGGTGCTCAACGAGCGGGGCCTGGACCGGGCCCTTGCCGCCGGGGTGGACGAGGTCAACTTCGTGGTGGTCGCCAGCGAGGAGTTCAGTCGCCGGAACCAGGGTGTGGGCATCGCCGAGACGGTGGTGTCGGTCGACCGGATGGTGCGCCGGGCCCACTCCGCCGGGGTCAGCCCGACCGTGACCGTCGGGGCCGCGTTCGGCTGCCCGTTCTCCGGCGAGGTGCCGGTCGATCGGGTCACCGACCTGGTCCGCCGGGTGCTGCCGTCCGGGCCGGTCGAGATCGCGCTGGCCGACACGATCGGCGTGGCCGCCCCCACCGACGTGACCCGACGGGTCGGCGCGGTGGCCGAGGTCGCCGGGTCGACGCCGCTGCGCTGCCACTTCCACAACACCCGCAACACCGGGATCGCCAACGCCTACGCCGCAGTGCTGGCCGGAGTCAGCGCGCTGGACACCAGCCTGGGCGGGGTGGGCGGCTGCCCGTTCGCGCCGCGGGCCACCGGCAACGTCCCGACCGAGGACGTCGCCTATATGCTCGACCGCATGGGAACGGCGACCGGCCTGGCGCTCGACGCGCTCATCGACTCGGCCACCTGGTTGGAGAGCCGCCTGGGGCGGACGCTACCGGGGATGCTGGCCAAGGCCGGGCCGTTCCCCCGATGACTCCCCCGATCGGCGGGGCCGGAGCCGAGCCGGACGGGCTCGCCGCCGCCACCACGACAACTGCGGCGACCACGGCGACCCGGCCGCGACCGCCGGCCCGCCCACGGACCATGCCCAAGGCGGTCGAGCGCGCCTACTCCCAGATCCGGTCGGCGATCGTGGACGGCACGTTCCCGCCGGGCATGCACCTGGAGGAGGAGGGGCTCGCCGACTCCAGCGGGGTGAGCCGCACGCCGGTGCGGGAGGCGCTGCGCCGGCTGGCCGCCGAGGGGTTCGTGGAGTTCGTACCGCACCAGGGGGCGTTCGTGCCGACCTGGACCGAGGCCGACCACCACGAGATCTTCGACCTGCGCGCGGTGCTGGAGTCCTTCGGTGCGCGGCTGGCCGCCCGCCGGGTCAGCGCGGCCGACCTGGACGAACTGCGCGCGCTGGCCGCCGAGATGGAGACGGCGGCCCGGTCCGGCCGGCCGGACCGGTTGGACGACGTGGCCGCCCTGAACAACCGGTTCCACGGTGCGGTGCTGGCCGCGTCGGGCAACCGCCGGCTCCGCCAGCTCGCCCAGGCCACGGTGGCCGTGCCGCTGGTGCTGCGCACGTTCCAGCGGTACTCCGCCGAGCGGCTGCAACGCAGCCTGCGCCACCATCGGGAGATCGTGGACGCGCTGGCCGCACGGGACGAGTCGTGGGCCGAGGCGATCATGCGGACGCACATCCTGTCCGCCCGGTGGGAACTGCTGCCCGCCCGGGAGGCACCCGAACCCGACCCTATCGATTCTGAGGGATGAGGTGACATGACGGCCATGCCGGCCAAGTCCACCGTCCGCCTGGTCCGGCTGACCACCCGGTCGGGCGAGCCGGTCGACGGTGCGCTCTGGGAACCGTCCGGTGTGGACCCGGTGGCCGCGGTGGTGCACCTGCACGGCAAGGGCGGCAACTTCTACACCGGGCCGGGCCGGTTCGTGCCGGAGCGTTCGGCCGGCACGCCGATCACCCACCTGTCGATCAACATGGGTTGCCACGACCTGGCCTACACCCGCTACGACATCCCGTCGCCTGACTTCAGTACCGCCGAGGTGCCGGTCGGCGGCGGCATGTGGGAGCGGATCTCCGCCGGCCACGAGGACGTGGCCGCCGCGGTGGACCACCTGCGCACCGCCGGGTACGGCCGGGTGTTCGTGTCCGGTCACTCCTCTGGCGGCTACTACGCGGTGGACTACGCCGGCCGCGACCCGGAGCTGGCCGGGGTGGTGCTGCTGTCACCGCTGACCACCAACCGCACCGCGCTGCCCCGATGGTTCCCCGGTCCCGGCGACCTGGACGCCGCGCTGGAACGAGCCCGCGCGATGGTCGCCGACGGGCACGGGCACCACCTGATCCCGCTGTCGTCCTGGTACTACGCGATCTCGGCGACCTCACTGCTGGAACGCGCCGACGATCCGGTGGACCGCTGGGAGCACACCCTGGCCGGCCTGCCCTACCCGGCGCTGATGATCTGGGGCACCGCCGAGTCCCGCGACCAGTTGTGGCGCGACATCGCCGAGCGCTGCGCCCGCCCGGACATCCGCACCCTGGCCCTGCCCGGCTGCGAACACCACTTCGCCGGCTTCGAGGACACCGTCACCGCCGCCCTCACCGACTTCACCCTCACCCCCTGACCCCGAACAGGCTCAGCCGGCGCCTGCACCGAAAGCAGAATGGTTCCGTGAGCGGTCTTTCGCTCGCGTTTAGCATCGGCCGATCAATCCCTACACGCCCGATGCGAGGTGTCGGATTAACCGTGGAGGAACGTGAGTTCATTTCCCGGGAACTGGCTAAGGACACCTCCTGCCGTCCTCCTGCCGGGCGATAGGCCGACGTAACCGCCTGTTGTATCCGGGCCGGGCGGGCAGATACGGGAACATCGCAGCCAGGTTGGCGCGGGCGAAGCGCGGCCAGCGTGCTTCGGAGGTGAAACCCAGCAGGGCCTGCGCGACGGCCAGGCAGACCAGTTCGGAGTCGCTCAACCGTGGTGGTCTGCCCAGCCATCGGGTCCGGCCGAGCCCGTCGTCGATCTTCACGTACAGTCCGGTGA
>DASULA010000058.1:0-4028 GCA_036278435.1 Mycobacteriales bacterium
CTACTGGGCGGTGCACCGACAGCCGCCGGAGTCCTGGCACGGCGAGTCGGCCTACGCCCAACCGTGAACCGACCCCGGCCGGACCGGCGTGACGTCCCGCTGGCGCCGCTGACCACGCTGCGGCTCGGCGGCCCGGCGGCCCGGCTGGTGGAGGCCACCGACGAGGCCGGCATCGTCGCGGCGGTGCGGGCCGCCGACGCCGAAGGCACCGGCGTGCTGTTGCTGGGTGGCGGCAGCAACCTGGTGCTGGCCGACGAGGGCTGGGCCGGGCTGGTGGTGCTGCTGCGATCCCGCGGCGTGTCGGCGCGCCGCGACGGTGACCGGGTGCTGCTCGACGTGGCGGCCGGCGAGCCGTGGGACGAGCTGGTGGCCCGCACCGTGGCCGAGGGGTGGTCGGGCCTGGAGTGCCTGGCCGGGATCCCCGGGCTGGCCGGTGCCACCCCGGTGCAGAACGTGGGCGCCTACGGTCAGGAGGTGGCCCAGACCGTCCACTCGGTGCGGGTACTCGACCGCCAGCGGGGCGAGGTGGTGCGGATCGAGGCGGCCCGGTGCGGGTTCGCCTACCGGCAGAGCGCCTTCAAGGGCAGCGTCTTTCGGGGCACGGCACGGTACGTGGTGCTGTCGGTCACGTTCGCGCTGCGGCCGGGCTGCCAGTCGACCGCGCGTTACGCCGAACTCGCCACCGCGCTGGGCGTCCCGGTCGGCGGCACGGCGTCGCTGGCGGCCACCCGGGACGCGGTGCTGGCGCTGCGCCGGGGCAAGGGCATGGTGCTCGACTCCGACGACCACGACACCTGGAGCGCCGGGTCGTTCTTCACCAATCCGGTGCTGTCCGCGGCCGAGCTGGCCACGTTCGCCGGACGGCTGCCGCCCGGTAGCGGCTACCCGAGCTGGCCGGCCGGGGACGATCGGACGAAACTGTCCGCGGCCTGGCTGATCCAGCATGCGGGGTTCGACCGCGGTTACCGCCGGGGCACGGTGGGACTGTCGACCAAGCACACCCTGGCGCTGACCAACCGGGGCGGGGCTCGCACGTCCGAACTGCTCGGGCTGGCCCGCGAGATCCGGGACGGGGTCCGCACCCGCTACGGCGTGACGCTGCGTCCGGAACCGCTGCTGGTCGGCGCCACTCTCTAATCCAGAACCAGCACCCGGGCGGCGCTCGAACCCGAGGTGGAAGCCGGTTCGGGACTGGTGTCAGATCCGCGTGAAGTGGGGGGTAAAGATCACGTTTATTACGGCCCATCCGCTGGAGTCCGGTAGGCAGGTGTGGTTTGGTCGGTGTTCGTGTGTCCGCCCCTTTACCGGAGGGATGAGCGTATGGCCCGGGGAAACGCGGGATCTTCACGCCGGCGATGTGCCCTCGTAACGCGCTGGGGGATGGCCGCGGTCGCCGCTGCCATGGTGGCCACCGCGTCGGGCAGCGATGCCCTGGCGCTGGCCGCACACGCCCGCCAGGTGGCCACGGCGCCCTCGGCCGTGCCCGATCCGGTGCTGCTGGGCCCGGAGGAGCCGCCCGGCTTCGACGGCTGGGTTGTCGGCGCGCTGCCCGCCTGGTTCGCGTCCCCTCCGCCACCGGCCGCCCCGGCACTGCCCAGGTCGTCCATCCCGCCGCCCACCGCGCCCATCGTGGCCGCGCTCGGCGCCAGCGGCATCCCCGAGGTGGCGTTGCGTGCGTACGTGCACGCGGCCCAGTCGGTCGCGGTGAGTGATCCGTCCTGCCGGCTGGACTGGTCGGTACTCGCGGCGATCGGGCGGGTGGAGTCCAACCACGGCCGGTTCGGCGGGGCACAGTTGCGGGCCGACGGGTCCACCACCAGGCCCATCCTGGGCATCCCGCTGGACGGCCGACCCGGGGTGGCCCGGATCCTGGACACCGACGACGGCGCCTTCGACGGCGACGTGACCTACGACCGGGCCGTCGGGCCGATGCAGTTCCTGCCCTCGACCTGGCACTTCGTGGCCGCGGACGGGAACGGCGACGGGGCGGCCGACCCGAACAACATCTTCGACGCGACCCTGGGCGCGGCCAGGTACCTGTGCGCCGGCGGCGCCGATCTGGGCAACCGGGCCGCGCTCACCGCGGCGATACTGCGCTACAACCACAGCGACGCCTACGCCGCGCTGGTGCTGGCACTGGCCGACGCCTATCGCACCGGGCACCGGGTGCTGCCGGCGGCCGAGCCGGTGAGTCCGGCTCCGCCGGTCGCCTCGCCGGCCCTGCCACCGGCCACCGTCGGCGACCCGCCCGGTCTGGGCGATATCGGAGCCGCCGCCGGCGACCCCATCACGCCGCCCTCCAGCCCACCGTCGTCGACCCCGCCGCCGAGTTGCCCGCCGACCACCGACCCGGCAACCGGCAGCAGTCCGGCGTCCGGAACGGACCCCGTGGCGGGCACACCCTCGGATTCGGCCAATACATCGATCGGTTCGACTGATTCGTCTGGTTTGACAGATTCATCCGCCACCGACCCGGCGATGGACTGCCCGCCGACCTCACCGCCACCGACCACGCCGCCACCGACGCCGCCACCAACGACGCCGCCACCAACCACGTCCCCCGCACCGCCCCCGCCGACGTCATCACCGCCGAGCGAGCCGCCGCCCTCGTCCCCGCCGGCGAGCCCTCCGACTTCCTCGACGCCGGCCGACCCTCCGGCGGACTCCTCGCCGCCGGCCGACACCTCGGGTACGCCGTCCACCTCGACCACCGAGCCGCCGACAAGCTCACCGGCCGCCTCGGCCACCGCCGGTATCCCGACGGCTCCGTCGGCCTCGGGTTCGGCCGTCTCCGCGTCGCCGGAGTGACCCGGTCAGGCCCTGGAGGCGGCGCCTGAGGTGTCAGAGACGCCGGCCGGCGGTCAGGATCCGGTGCGGTACACCTTGTGCTGGGCGGCCTGGGCCAGCGGACGCACCACCACCAAATCGATGTCCACGTGCGGTGGGCGGGTGGCCACCCAGGCCACGCAGTCGGCGATGTCCTCGGCGGTGAGCGGTTCGTCCACCCCGGCGTACACCTGCTCGGCCCGTTGCGCGTCGCCGTCGAACCGCACCAGGCTGAACTCGTCGGTGCGGACCATGCCCGGGGCGATCTCGCTCACCCGGACCGGCCGGCCGGACAGCTCCAGCCGGAGCGTCTCGGTGAGCGCGGTCTGCGCGTGCTTGGCGCCGGTGTAGCCGGCTCCGCCCTCGTAGACGATCCGCCCGGCCGTCGAGGTCATCACCACGACGTGGCCCTGGCCGCTGGCCACCAGTGCGGGCAGCAGCGCCTTGGTGACCCGCAGGGTGCCGATCACGTTCACGTCGAACATCCACTGCCACTGCCCGACGTCGGAGGCCTCCACCGGATCCATGCCCTTGGCCCCGCCCGCGTTGTTGACCAGAAGCCGGCAATCAGGAACGGCGGCGGCGAACGCGTCCACCGACGCCTGGTCGGTGACGTCCAGCGGAACCGCGGTTCCCCCGATCTGATCGGCCAGCGCCTCGATCCGGTCACGGCGACGCGCGCCGAGCACCAGGTGGAATCCCTCGGAGGCGAGCCTTCGGGCGGTGGCCGCGCCGATGCCGCTGCTCGCGCCGGTGACCACTGCGACGGGTTTGTCAGTCATGGCCATATCCTCGCCGGCCGGCCAGGTCGCCCGCCAGCGAACCCCGACGGCGACCGGCCGATCGGTACTCAGGGCGAATCGCGGGGTATCGACTGTGGCGTATGTCTCAGCCGGGGCGTGGCGCGGGCAGAATTTCGGCCCGTCCGGTGTTTTGTCCTGCTGGACCCTATCCAGACCCTCCTCAGCATCTGCTGCCCGACTCGGAGGTGAGCATGGTTGCCGCGACACCGGGCCCAGCGAATCGGTCCCGACCTGACCGACCGGCGAGCTGCGTGACTCCACTGCGCGGAGTCGGAATGCCGCGCCGGGTGGCCGCGCTGTCGGTGCACACCTCGCCACTGGAACAACCTGGCGGCGGTGATGCCGGCGGGTTGAACGTCTACGTCGTGGAGGTGGCTCGCCGGCTGGCCGGGATGGGCG
>DASULA010000059.1:0-2597 GCA_036278435.1 Mycobacteriales bacterium
CTCCGGCGAAGCCGAACTGCGGGTGTTCACCGAACGTCTCGGCGACCGGTCGAGTGACGAACCGCCGGACCGGCGGCCGGGCGCCGGCCGGGATGGTCTGCCCGCACAGCAGCGAGACGAGGGCAAGAACGACGTGGATCGACCGGATCTTTCGCATTCGACTCGACATTCTCGCGGCAGCGGGTACTCGGCTCCGGGGTGGCTCTGCGGTGGCTCTGGGGTGGCTCGGCCCGCCGGAAGCCTCACACATCATGTATCGGCCGGGTCGGCGCACGCAGTAACCCGGTCGGGTGAATATCGTCGCGCGGAATTCGACGGTTGGTACTTGTGATGCCACCGGCCATCGAACAGCACGGAATTACCCTGAATCCTCTGATAGACGTCGGGTCCGGCACTGCTTCGCAGGCCACCCGGGCGGCCCACCGCCGTCGGTCCGGGCGGACGGGAATGTTCGACGGTGCGGAGCCGTTGGACCAGCGCCGGCCCGGTACATGCCCCCGGGCCTCACCCTCCGCCGCTGAGAGCGGCCACTCGCCGAGAGGCGGCAGCCGGGCCGGCACCCACACCACCCCCCGGCTCGGGTAACGGTCGCGACGACCGCGTGAACCGGCCCGCCGCCACACCCTGAGATCCCATCGCGAAACAGCATGGTCTCAGGTTCAAACAGGACAATGACCTCCCGATACCGCCGTTACCCTGGGCCGCTCGCGGTGGGTGGCCGCCCCCATTCACCCGGAAGGGGACTTACCTGGATCGGCGGGTGACTCGTATTCTTCTTCACGGCTGAGACATGGTTGGTAATGCAAGCGATATTCCGGAGGGTTCACATCGCATGAATGTGATCGGATGGATCGGCTCACCGGTGAACCTACCGGTGCCATCGGCGTTCGTCCCGCGTAGCTGATTCGTTCGTCCTACTGGTGCGCCGGGCGGGCGCCGCGACGAAACAACTGCCCGACACAGGCGTTCGGAAACCCGCGCACAATCACAGACCCAGCCTCCACATTGGTTCCGGCTGGCCGAGAAACAGCTTGGCCAGGTCGGGTGGAGGCGCGGGAAATCATCGCCCAACCCACAGAGGGAGGCACCACCGTGTCCGAGAATCTGATCGAGAACATCGCCCCGTCCCTGTCGCCGCCGGTGACCCGCGAACCGATCCGGAGCGCGAGCGACGTCGAGAGCGGCGCCGAGCTGGCTGTGCTGGCCGTGCCGTGTCTCCCGATGTTCGCTGACGACGACGCCGAGTAGGTCCATCACCGCGGTCGGGGTGCCCGGCAGGTTTGGCATTGCCGGCGCCCCGGCTGCCGAAGGAGTAGGGCAGGGTGCGATGTGCGAGGTTGCCGCCATTCCCGGGATGGCCGGGTTATGGGATCAGACCCTCGGGGACGAACGGATCTGCGTCGCCGTCCTGGACGGGCCGGTCGACCTGAGCCACCGCGCGGTCTCCGGCGCCAGTGTCACCCGACTGAAGGTGTGGCCGGATGAGGGCTACACCGGGCCCAGGGCCAAGCACGGCACGCACGTGGCCAGCGTGCTCTTCGGTCAGCCCGGCGGTCCGGTCCGGGGCGTCGCGCCGGGATGCCGGGGCCTGTGCCTGCCGGTGTTCTCCGAGCGGCGGAGCAGGACGTCGCAACTGGACCTGGCCCGGGGAATAGAGCACGCGGTCGAGGCCGGCGCCCACGTGATCAACATCAGCGGCGGGCAGTTCAGCCCGTCCGGCGAGGCGGAGGACCTGCTGGCGCGGGCGGTGCGGCTGTGCGCCGAGCGCAACGTGCTCGTGGTGGCAGCCGCCGGCAACGACGGGTGCTTCTGTGACCACGTTCCGGCCGCACTGCCGTCGAGCCTGGCGGTCGGGGCGCTCGACGACGAGGGCCGGCCGCTGGCGATGAGCAACTGGGGCCGGACGTACCAGGAGCACGGGATCCTCGCGCCCGGGGAGAACGTCCGTGGCGCCGTTCCCGGCGGAGGGACGGCCCGGGCCACCGGGACGAGCCTGGCCACCCCGATCACGGCCGGCGTGGCCGCCCTGCTGCTGAGCATGCAGGTCCGCTCCGGCCGGGCGCCGGACCCACTCGGCGTGCGCGCGGCGCTGCTGGCCGGCGCGGACCCGTGTGAACTGTCCGATCCCGACGCCTGCCGACGGTTCCTAACCGGAAAGCTCAACATAAGGAGAGCCATGAGCGCCGTGCAGAACGAGTCCGCCCAGCCGGTGGACGCGGTGGTCCAGTCGTGCGACGACTGCGGTGGAGTCGGCAGGTTCGCCGATGGCGCCAAGGGCGTCTACGGCGCGGACCTCGCTGTGGACTTGGCCGCGGATCCGCCCGGTGACGACCTGCCACCGGGCGAGCGAGCCAGGGCCACCGCGCTGGCCGGGACGGTCGTCCCGGCCGCCGCCGAGCCGGTCGGAGTGGTGCCGGCTGAGGTGCCGGCCGCGCCTGTCGGGCCGAGGTGGGATCCCTACGTCTATGCGTTGGGGGTGGTGGGTAATGACTTTGGGTCTGAGGCGCGGCGGGACTCGTTCAAGCAGTTGATGGCCCCGGTGGCGGTGGATTCCACGGTGGTACCGGCCAACCCCTACGACGCCCGGCAGATGGTCG
>DASULA010000060.1:0-14446 GCA_036278435.1 Mycobacteriales bacterium
CGCCGGGTCGGCCGGCACCGGCAGCCGGTGCAGCCTGGCCCAGGCCGCGGCCAGCGACCGCGGTTCGCCCCACCGACCCTCACAGCCCAGCAGCAGTGCCTCGGTGAGAGCCAGGTCGTGACACCGGGACACCCGCACGCCGGCCCGCAGCAGCGTCGGGTACACCGCCGGGGTGTCCGCCCAGACCCAGCGCGGCGCGCCCGCCCGCTCACGTTCCCGCACCGCCCCGGCCAGGTCGGTGACCTGTTCGGGCGACCCCGGTCGGGTGCCGTCCGGGCCGAGCGGCAGCAGTACGCCACCGTTCCAGGTCCGTGCCACCGCGATCCACACGGCGTCGATTCTCCGCCCCGGCACCGACCGTTTGCCGGCGACCGCGGATGGATAGGTAGGGAAGGCGAACACGCGGGGGAGCATTGGCGAGTGAAATCGGGGAGCACCGTGCCCGGTGCCTCGCGCCCGCCCGGATCAGACCCGGTGGAGGGTGACGGGTGAACGCCGAACACGATGACCTGGTGACTGTGCCGGCCGGCGGTGGCGCGCCCGAGGCACCGGACGGCGTACCGGTCGGCCACGGCCCGGTACCCGCCGCGATCGTGGTCGCCGCCACCGTCGCCGCCGCGCTGATCCTGCTGACCGCACTCGCGCTGACCGCGCCGGACTGGGGCGCCCTCTGGTCGCGGCTCAGTAGCGCGGTGGCCCACCACGTCGACACGGTGGTGGCCACGGTGCTGCTGGCCGGCGCGCTGGCCGCGGTCTGGCGGCTCAGCGGCGAGGAGCGCTGACCGGCACCCGCGCGGCGCCGGCCCGGACATCATCCGCCGGGCGCCCGCCCCGGCCGTCGCACCACCGCCGAGACCCGCGGTGATCCCGGGTCCGTATTCGGCTTTCGGCCATGTCCGGGATGCGTCATCCCAGAAATCAAGGTGATACGTCCGATGTAACCGGTCACAGAATTGAATTCATGCCAAAACCCAGAAATCACACCCACTTCACGTGACGCTGGACCGGCGGGAGCCGTTGTACCAAGCGCGTCCGGTCATCCGACCAACCTCCGAGCGGGACCGCCAATCGGCGTTATGGGCCGGATTCGGGCGCGGGGAGGCTGACGATGCCGGCACACATGCGATCGGATCTGTCCACCGGCGAACGGATCGCGGCCTGGCGCGTCTACCGGGGAATGACCCAGGAGGCGTGCGCGGGCCTGGTGGGAAAGTCGCTGTCCTGGTGGAAGAAGGTGGAGGCCGGCGTCCGGCACGTGGAGAAGTTGACTGACCTGATCACGATCGGCCAGGTGCTGCGGGTTTCCGACCTGGCCGACCTGACCGGTGTGGCCCGGTTCTCGCTGGCGGTGGACAGCAGCGGGGAGCACCCGATGCTGCCTCCGGTCAAGGCCGCGTTCAACGCGATCCCGCCGACCACCGGCGGCGAGCCACCGGACCGGGTCAATCTGCGCCACAGGCTCGACGCGGGCTGGCACGTGTGGCACACCTCGGCCCACTTCCACAGCCGGGTGGGCGAGTTCGTCCCGGCCCTCGTCCAAGACGCCGAGCGGCTGCTGTTCGTCCCGCCGCCCGACCGGCGGGACGCCTACCGGCTGCGGGCCGACTGCTACGGCCTGGTCCGGGGCTGGTTACGCAAGGTCTGCGCCTACGACCTGGCCCGGATCGCGGCCGAACGGCAGCTCCAGTCCGCGCTGCGGGCCGACGACCCGGTCCGGACCGGGCTCGCCGCGTTCGGGCTGACCGGGGTACTGACCCACCAGAGTCCGGAGGAGGGGCTGGAGGTCAGCATGGGTGCCATCCGGATGCTCGATCGGCGGGTGGACGCGGACACCTCGGACGGGCGTGACGGCCTGGGGGTGTGGGGGGCGCTCAACCTGTCCGCGTCCATCGCCGCGGCCCGGTCCGGCGAGGACGGGCGGGCGTGGGGATTCCTGGACCGCGCCCAGGACGCGGCCAGCACACTGGGTCCGGACTACTGGTGTCCGGCGACCGTGTTCGGCCATGCCAACGTGTCGGCCTACGCGGTGGCCGTTCCGGTGGAACTCGGCAAGTCCAGGGACGCGGTGACCGCGGCCGAACGCCGGTTCGACCCCACCGCGTTGCCCTCGGTGGAACGGCGGGCCCGCAGTCTGGTCGACGTGGCTCGCGGCTACGCCGCCCGTCGGGACGACGTGGCGGCGATCAAGTTCTTCGAGATGGCGGTGCGCGAGTCGGCCGAGGAGGTTCGAAGCTGCCTGGTCGCGCATTCGACCATCCAGGAGATGCTGCGCCGGGACAAGCGCGCGATCTCCCAGGAACTGCGCGCTCTCGCCCGGCAGGTGGGTGTATTGGAGTCCACGTGAACGGAGCGAACCAGGTAGCACAGCGCAGGGGGGTGCTGTACACGGTGGCCTGTGGCGCGCCGCAGGCCCGGCATGTTGGCACGCTGGCCGCGCTGGCCATCGACGCCGGCTGGCGGGTGTGCGTGGTGGCCACACCGAGCGCACTGAAGTGGCTGGACGCCCTCACCCTGGCCGAGCTGACCGGCCATCCGGTGCGGAGCAGGTACAAGCGGCCGGACGAGCCGGACCTGCTGCCCCCGCCGGACGCGATCCTGGTCGCCCCGGCGACCAGTAACACGGTGAACAAGTGGGCCGCCGGCATCACCGACACGCTCGCCCTCGGCCTGGTGGTCGAGGCCACCGGAGCCGGCCTGCCGGTGGTGGCGATGCCCTCCACCAGCTCCGGCCTGGCCGCCTACCCGGCGTTCACCCGCAGCCTGGCCGCGTTGCGGGACGCCGGCGTCACCGTGCTGCTCGGCGAGGGCGGGCACCAGCCGGGCATGAGCGAGCGGGACCCGCCGTCGACGTTCCCGTGGCACCTGGGCCTGGCCGCGCTGCACCGCCGAATCGGCTGACCCGCCCCCGCGAACGGATCCGGCCGGACGGTCCGGTCAACCGACCCATCGACCCGGACAACACGGCCGTATGGTGCCGTATGGTCAGGTTGGGTCGGCGAGTCGGCCCCACGACCCTCCCGGGACGGCCACATGCCTCGACCACGGCGATCAGCGGCGAGCGTGCGCACCGGCGCTGGCACCCGGCGGATTCCCCGGCGCGCGCCCGCCGGAGCGCTCCCGGCACGGGTCAGCGGGCGGTCGGGATGAGCGGGACGAACATCGCTCTCCTGGTGACGCTGCTGGTTGTGGTCGGGCTGACGGCCGCGCTGGCGGTCACCGGGGGCAGGTTCCACAGCCGCATCCACAGCCGGGTTCCCGAACCGGAACCGAACCGGCCGAGGCGGCGCCGGCCGCCCGGGTGGACCCGCGCGGTGCTGCTGTCGGCGGTGCTCGCGGCCGGACTGATCTCCGGGCTGGTGATGCGGCTCATCCCACCGAGCGGGGACACCGTGTCGCTGCGGGTCTGGCTGGACAGCGACGCGGCCGAACTGCGGCTGCCCGGCCAGCACGGGAACCCGTGCGACTCGCACCGGATCGGTTCGCGGTGCGTGGTGGCGTTCCAGGAGCCGACCGGGGCCGAGGTGACCGTGCAGGCCGTCCCCCGGGGTGGCCTGCCCGGCGGGGCGGAGGTCGTGTACTACGGCTGCGAGGAGGGCGACGGGGCGCCGTCCTGCACGGTCCGCACCGACGTCGCCCGGGTGGTGTGTGCCAGCACCACCAGCCCGGCCGACCAGTCGCTCCGCACGATGTGCGGGCAGGTGTCCGGAGTGGTGCGCGACGGCACACCGGGCGGCGGGTGATCCTCGACACCCGACCGAATGCTCCGAGGCCGTCCGGATGCGACCGGACCGGAAACTTGCCACGCTCGACCGGGACCGGATGGAAGGTGGGAGCCATGACCGAGCAGGACGGATCTTCCGAGCCTTCGGGGGAGAAACAGCTCCGGCGCAGCAAATCCGAACGGATGCTGTTCGGGGTGTGCGGCGGCGTCGGACAGTATCTGGGGGTGGACGCGAACATACTGCGGGTGGGCGTGGCGATCCTCACCGTGATCGGGGGGAGCGGCATCGCGCTGTACCTGATCGGGGCGCTGCTCATCCCGGAGGAGGGAGAGGACCGCTCCATCGCCCAGAAGCTCCTGGCCAAGGCACGCGACTGAACCACCCGGGTCGGGTCCGGGTCCGGGATCCGGGTCCGGAGGGGCCGGACGGACCTGGCCCGATCGCCCCGGATCGCGTTGAATCAGGAGCATGACCGACAGCGTTGCCCTGACCGCACTGACCGTGAACGGCGTGGAACACAAGGTGGACGCCGCCGCGGACACCCCGCTGCTGTACGTGCTACGTGACCATCTCGGGCTGAAGGGCACCCGGTTCGGCTGTGGGCTGGGCCAGTGTGGCGCCTGTCACGTGCTGGTGGATGGCCGGGCGGTCACCTCCTGCGACCTGCCGCTGTGGGCGACGGCCGGCCGGTCGGTGACCACCGTCGAGGGGCTGGGCGCCGCGGGCGCGCCGCACCCGCTGCGGCAGGCGTTCACCGACGAGCAGGCGGCACAGTGTGGCTACTGCCTGTCGGGAATCCTGGTCACCGCCGCGGCCCTGCTGGCCGACAACCCGGGCGCCGGCGAGGACGAGGTGCGGGCCGCGCTGGATCGCAACCTGTGCCGGTGCGGCAGCCACAACCGGATCGTGCGGGCCGTGCTGCGCGCCGGAGAGGCGGCCCGATGACCCAGATCGACCGCCAGGCCCAGCCCGCCAACCCTCCGGCCAGCCCGGCCGAACCCACCGGACCGGCCGGCATCCCGGCCAGCCTGGTGGCCAACCCCGGGCTGTCCCGCTGGCTGCGGGTGGACCCGGACGGCACCGTGGCGGTGCGCACCGGCAAGGTGGAGATCGGCCAGGGCATCCTGACCGCGCTGGCCCAGATCGCCGCCGAGGAGCTGGACGTCGACCCGGCCCGGATCCGGATGGTGCCGGCGGACACCGCCGACGGCCCGGACGAGGGTCTCACCGCGGGCAGCATGTCCATCCAGCGCTCCGGCGCGGCGCTGCGGCACGCCTGCGCGCAGGCTCGGGCGCTGTTGCTGGACACCGCCGCGCGGCGGCTGGGCGTGCCGGCCGACCGGTTCACCGTCAGCGACGGTGCGATCGCGCTGGACGGTGCGGTCCGGACGGACTACTGGACTCTGGCCGGCGATGCCGAGGTGGGGGCCGGCGGGCTGTTCGACGTCGAGTTCGACCCGGCCGTACCGGCCAAGTCGCCGGCCGACTACCGGGTGGTGGGCACCGCGCTGCCCCGGTTGGACATCCCGGACAAGGTCAGCGGGCGGCCCAGGTTCGTCTCGGACCTGACCCTGCCCGGCCTGGTGTACGGCCGGGTGGTGCGCCCGCCGTCGCCGGCCGCATGGCTGTCCACTGTGGATGCTGACCCGGTACGGTCTCGGCCTGGAGTGCTCGCGGTGGTGTGCCAGGGCAGCTTCCTGGGCGTGCTGGCCGAGCGGGAGGCGGTGGCGGTGACCGCCGCGGCGGCGCTGCGGGAGGCGGCCCGCTGGGAAACCCCGGCCACCCTGCCCGACCAGACCGGGCTGACCGACTTTTTGACCTCGGCGCCCAGTGAGACCGCGGTGACCGGGGAACGGGTGGATGCCGCCGCGGCGGCCCGCGCGGTGCGCACGGTGTCGGCGACGTACCACAAACCGTTCCTGGCGCACGCCTCGATCGGGCCGTCCTGCGCGGTGGCGTGCTGGCGGGACGACGGCGTCCTGGCCGTGTGGACGCACAGCCAGGGCATCTTCGGGTTGCGGGCGGCGCTGGCCCGGGTGCTCGACCTGCCGGCCGAGCGGATCGTGCTGCACCACGCCGAGGGTCCCGGCTCCTACGGGCACAACGGCGCCGACGACGCCGCGTTCGACGCGGTGCTGCTGGCCCGGGCGGTGCCCGGCAGGCCGGTGATGGTGCAGTGGTCGCGCCAGGACGAACACGCCTGGGAGCCCTACGGTCCGGCGGCCACGGTGCGGCTGTCGGCCGGCCTGGACGCCGACGACCGGGTGGTGAGCTGGCGCGCGGACGTGTGGAGCAACGGCCACTCGAACCGCCCCAGCCGGGGTGCGGCGCCCGGGGCGGTGTCCCGGCTGCTGGCCGCCGGCCTGCTGACCCCCGGTCGGCGCGACCCCACGCCGGTGGCCGCGGACGTACCGATGGCCTCGGGCGGGGGCACCGGGCGCAACGCCATACCCTGCTACGACTTCGCCGACTACCGGCTGGTCAGCCACGTGCTGACCGTGATGCCGTTGCGCACGTCGTCGCTGCGCGCGCTGGGCGCCACCGCGAACGTGTTCGCCATCGAGTCCTTCATGGACGAGCTGGCCGCGGCGGCCGGTGTCGATCCGGTGGAGTTCCGGCTGGCGCACCTGGTCGACCCACGGTCGGCGGCGGTGGTCCAGGCCGCCGCGCGGCTCGGCGGCTGGGGGTCGCCGGTGGGCGGGGACTCGCGCGGGCGCGGCTTCGGGTTCGCCCGGTACAAGAACACCGGCGCCTACTGCGCGGTGGTGGCCGAGGTCGAGGCCACCCACGAGGTGCGGGTCCGCCGGTTGACCGTGGTGGCCGACGTGGGCCTGGCGGTGAACCCCGACGGGGTGGCCAACCAGTTCGAGGGCGGCGCCATCCAGGCGACCAGTTGGGCGGTCCGGGAGCAGGTGCGGTTCGACCGGACCCGGATCACCAGCGAGGACTGGGAGACCTACCCGATCCTGCGTTTCTCCGAGGTGCCGGCCGTGGATGTGGAGGTCATCCAGCGGCTGGACGAGCCGTCGCTGGGCGCGGGCGAGGCCGCCGCCGGGCCGACCGTCGCGGCCATCGCCAACGCCGTCGCCGCGGCGCTGGGCGTGCGGATCCGCGACCTGCCGCTCACCCCGGAGAACATCCTGGCCACCCTGGACCGGACTGGCACCTGACCGCACCGACTCGACCGGGTCACCAGGGTGGCGCTCCCACCGCTGTTCGGGGACCTGCCGACGTCTACATGGAAATAAATGGGTGATGGCACTTCCGACACAGGTATACCTTCACCAGGCCGAGGCGATCAGCTACGGCGATACCGCCGGTTACACCCATTGCCACGGGGCTCTTCTTGCCTAACTCCCGCAACAGCTCCATCAAATGATGGTTCTTGGAAATTTCCTTGTCTACCAGGCGGATCCTGTATGACTCACCCTGGCATCGAGGACATCTCTTGGTTGGGTCCATGTCTCATGCACTCCCTGTGGGCAACGTCGGAACCGATCCTCTGCTGGAAGCCCGGTCGCTTCGCACCGGCGTCTCATCGGAGTGAGATGCTGCTTGTTGACCTCGATCCAGCGTAGCTGGCCGGGTCTCACTGTGGGTGAAATCAGTTCAGGTCGTTTCAGTCAGAAGTAGCTCGTGGTGAGGCGGATACGGGCGTCGAAGGGTAGATGTCGTGTTTGGTGCCAGTCAGCGATAATTCCGACAATTCGATTCCGCCCAGACCCGAGGCACATCACAGTGGGTCGTCATCTCGGCAGGCCAGCGGGGGAAGGAGGTCAGAAGATGGTGACCGGGACGCCTGGGGTGAGCATGGCGAACAGCTCGTTCATGGCCGGGTCGGTCATCCGCACGCAGCCGTGACTGGACGGGGTGGTCAGCACCGGCTCGGCGCCGTGGAAGGCGAACCCGTCGTAGTTGAAGTACACCGGCCGCCACATCGGGCCGAGCGGAGCCTGGTGCATGCCGTCGATCTTGTACTTCACGGCGAACTCGCCGGGCGGCGTAGGAGTGGTCGGCTTGCCGGTGCACACGTCGTAGATCCGGGTCACCGCGCCGTCGGTGAAGACCACCGCGACCTGGCGGGCCAGGTCCACCTCCACGGCCAGCCCGTGGCGCGGGTGGTGCTGGCGCGGCACCGCCGGGTGATCCAGGGCCGCCATCACCGCCGGGCCGGCGACGCCGTCGGGGGGCAGGCCGTTCACCTTCTCGAACGCGATCACCGCATGCGTGGTCTCGGTGTCGAACCTGCCGGTCCGCTCCCGCGACTGGTACCCCAGCGCGGCCAGCCGCTGCTGTAACCGGGTGACGGCCGGACCGGACGCGCCCGCCCGGAGCGGAGCGGGCACGGCAGTGGTCGGGACGGTGGCCGGCAGCGTCGGCGGCGCGATCTGGTCAGCGTTGCCGGCGTTGGCGGCCCGGTCGGGGGCCAGTGCCGAGCGGGTCAGGGAGCGGCCGGCACCGGACCCGGCGCGCGCGGGATGCCCGGCGAGCCGTAACGCGACAACGCCGCCCAGCCCGGCCACCGACAGCACGCAGAACGCGACCACGGCGAACACGCCCCGGTGCCGCCTTCGGTGCCCACTCATCCATGCTCCCTTCCCGGTAGTGACAACGAGACCGTCCGCCCTCCGGTCGTGCCGTGAAACGGACTGGCGTCACCCTGACCGGGCGGGCCAGGGTGACGCGGGTGAGCCACGGTCCGACGCTGCTCGTCAACCACTGGTACACCCATCCGGTCGGTCACGCCATCGAGGCACTGCGGCGCTGCCTCGGCTACCACCGGGCCGACCCGTGCGCGCGGGTCAGTCTGGTGCTCAACAGCGCCACGCCAACCGAGTTGGCAGACCTGTGCCCGTTCGTGGTCACAACCTACCCGGTCACCCACCCGTTCCTCGACGCCAGAGGGTATCCGGACCGCCCGCTGGCCGCCGTCCCGCGCGACTGGGACTGGGTGCTCGACGACGCACGGCGGGCCGACCGGCGCAACTAACCGCGTTCGGCGGCCTCGCCCGCTACTACGCCGCCGCCGACCGGCACCTGCGGGCCCGGTCGGGTCGTGGCCTGGCCGGGGCCGAGCCGCCGGCCTACCTGCCGAACCAGCGGCTGACCCCCGACCCGCCCGCCGGCGCGGTGGCCCGGGCCGCCGGGCTGCTCGCCGGTGCGCCGGTGCGGATCGCGGTGCTGCCGGCCGGCAGCGGCCCGGCCAGCGACTACCCGTCGGCCGCCTCCTGGGAACTGGTGCTGCGGGCCCTGGTGGGCCAGCACCCCGAGGCTCTGGTCTGCCTGGTCGGCAAGCTCGGCCGGGACGAGCGGACCGCCACCGGGTTCGGCCGGGCCGGATTCGACCGGCTGCGCCGGGCGGTGCCGCGGGCGGTGGACGTGCTGGACGCGCCGATCGCCGACCAGCTCGCCGCGGTGGCCGGCTGTGACGTGTTCGTCTCGCCACACTCGGGGTTCGCCGATGGCGGCGCTGGCGGTGGGCACGCCGTGGCTGTGCCTGGCCGGCAACCGCTGGCCGGAGTACTTCTACAACGAGGTGCCGTTCTATTCGGTGCTGCCCGACATCGAACGGTTTCCCTGTTACACCGGCCTGGATCCTGATCCGGCGCCGGTCCGTGCGGACAGCGACGGAGAGTGCCCGCGTTCACCCAGCATGTGTGCCGAGCGCATTCGTACCGATCTGGCCGAACTGGTGGCCGCGGCCGGCCTGTTGAGAGAACGGAAACTGCCCTACCCGAATGCGATGGCCGGCCATTTCGCTCGCCTGCTCGGTCTCTACCGCGGCGACAGCTCCCGCATCTGGTCCATCGACGCGGCTCACAAACCCTATCTATCCGCCTGACTTCGCCGTAGTTCGCGGAATCCCCATCGGAGGGACACGCCGGGTGTCCCATTCGTCAGTCCATTCCGGCCATGGGCTGGGCGGCCGGCGGTCCGGCTCGTATCCTCGGCGATACGGCGGTGTGTCGGCGATTCGGGCCGACCCGCCGATCGGCTGGCACGAAGGGGTTCCGGCATGCCTCCCTCTGTCCATCGGGGAATGTCCACCGGCGAGCGAATCGCGGCCTGGCGGGTGTACCGAGGGGTCACCCAGGAGGCGTGTGCCGGGCTGGTGGGAAAGTCGCTCTCGTGGTGGAAGAAGGTGGAACAGGGTGTCCGGCACGTGGAGCGGCTGTCGGACCTGGCCCTGATCGCGCAAATCCTCAACGTCCGTGACCTGGCCGACCTGACCGGCGGGCTGGAGTTCTCCCTCGCCCTGGACCGCAAACGCGAACACCCGCAGATGGCCAGGATGCGCGCGGCCCTGGCCGAGTCGATCGCCCCACCCGACGGCAACGGCGACCCAGTCGAACCGGTCGATCCCACCTCGTTACAGGCCGACCTAACCGCGATGTGGGCCGAACAGGACTCGCCGCGGTTCGTCTGGTCGGCGGCCTGCCAGATCCCCCCGCTGCTGCGGACGGCGACGGCCGTGCGATGGGCCGCCGAGGACGCGGCGTCCAGGCGCCGGGCCATGGGCCTGCTGTGCGAGGCGTACATCATGGCCGGGTACTGGTTCCGCTACGTCAGCGACTCCGGGCCGGCCCAGAACGCCTCCTTCCTGGCCCAGTCCGCCGCACTGGAGTCCGGTGATCCGCGCATGATCGCGCTGGCCGCCTGGCTTCAGGCCGGCGTGCTGAAGGACCTCGGCCAGTTCACCGAGTCGGTGTCGATGTGCGAGCGCGGGGCGGCCGTGCTCGAACCGGGGCTGGCCGACGACCCGGGTGACCACCGCGCGCTGTGGGGGCACCTGCAACTCCAGGCGGCGCTGAACGCGGCGCACGCCATGGACGACGGCACCGCGCTGCGGTTCTGGGACCGCGGAGACGAGATGTCCCGCCGGCTGGGCCCGGACTACGTGCACCCGATCACCGTGTTCGGCCGGGCCAACGTCGGCATCTTCCTCATCCGGGTCAACACCGCGCTGGGCAAGGCCGGTGCGGCCATCACGGCCGCGGACCGGACCGACATCTCGGCGATGCCGGCGGCCACCTCCCGGGCGCTCGCACTCGTGGACGTGGCGCGCTGCTACGTGAACCGGCCCGGCCACGACGACGTGGCCGCGGTGCACATGCTGCGGCGCGCGGAGGAGGAGTCCCCCGACATCGTCGCCTTCAGCACGTTCGCCCATGAAATGACCCGGGAGATCATGCGCCGGGGCGACCGCACGGTCTCCGCCGAGATCCACGACTTCGCCCGCCGCATCGGCATCTTCACCTGAGTCGGCTGAGGCGGCAGAGGCGGCTGTCCGGTCGACGATGGTCCACGCTCGTCGTGCCTGTCGCGTTGAGCGTCAGGAAGTGAGCCCGAGACCCGGCCGGACGACCGTGGCGCTCGGGCTTCGCGCTTCCCGCACCCCCACACAGACCGGAGGTGTTACGACGGCGACCGTCAGTGGCCGGAGCGCAGGGCCGAGGTGAGCACGGTGTGCAGGCGGTCCACTTCGTCGTCGGTGTTGTAGTAGTGCACCGAGGCGCGGACCAGCCGGTCCGAGTCGCTTGGATCCCGCACCGGCAGGTCAGGGCCGGCCGCGGTCGGCGCGACCACGTTCACGTTGATCCGCTGCCGGGACAGCGCCGTCTGGACCGCCGTGGCGGCCCTACCCGCCACGGTGAACGTCACGATCCCGCACCGGCGCACCCCCCGGTCGTGCACCCGCACGCCGGGGATCTCCCGCAACCGCTGGCGCAGCGTCTCGGCCAGCCGACCCACCCTGGTCTCGATGGCCGTCAGGCCCAGCCCGAGTGCGTAGTCCACGGCCGCGCCCAGGCCGAGCCGACCGGCCACGCTGGTCTCCCAGGTCTCGAACCGGCGCGCGTCCGGGCGCATCCGATACTCCCGCGGGCCGGTCAGCTCGGCCGAGCGCAGGTCCAGCAGCGGCGGGGTCAACCGGTCCAGCACCGCCGAGGCCACGTACAGGAACCCGGTGCCGCGCGGGCCGCGCAGGTACTTGCGCCCGGTCGCCGAGAGCATGTCGCAGCCCAGCGCGGTCACATCCAAATCGAGCTGCCCGGCCGACTGGCAGGCATCCAGCAGGACCAGGGCGCCGGCCTCCCGCGCCGCCGCGCCGACCTCGGCGGCCGGGTTGACCAGACCGCTGTTGGTGGGCACGTGGGTGAGCGCGACCAGCCTCACCCGCTCGTCCAGCATGCCGCGCAGCGCGGCCACCGAGATCTGGCCGTGCTCGTCGTCGGGCACCACCTGTACGACCGCGCCGGTGCGTTCGGCCACCTGGAGGAACGCGATCACGTTGCTTGTGTACTCCGCCCGTCCGGTCAGGATGCGGTCACCGGGCCGGAACCCGATCGCGTAGAACGCCATGTCCCAGGCCCGGGTGGCGTTCTCCACCATGGCCACCTCGGAGGCGTCGCAGCGCAGCAGTGCGGCGATGGCGTGGTAGCCGTGCTCCAGCCGTTCGGCCGCCGCGTCGGCCGCCTCGTACCCGCCGGTCAGCGCCTCCCGGGACAGGTGGCCGACGGTGGCGTCGAACACCGGCCTGGGCATCAGCGCGGCACCGGCGTTGTTCAGGTGCACCACCTCGGCGCAGCCCGGGGTGTCCGCCCGGACCCGACCGACGTCGATCTCGGCCACTGTCGGTGTCGGTGCCGGCGTCGGTCCCGGCGTCACTGCATCGGCCACGGTCTCCTCCACTCAGGCGCTCAGATTCCCAACTGGTCGGCCATGAAGGCGAGTTGGTCGGCGATCAGGTCCGCCGAGCGGGACACCGAACGGGCACCGTGGCCCACGCCCAGTTCCCGGCGCAGCAGCACCGGCCGGTCGCCGGAGGTGGCGTGTTGTAGCGCGGCGCACATCTTGCGGGCGTGGCACGGATCGACCCTGGTGTCCGACTCGAACGTGGTGAACAGCACCGCCGGGTAGGCCACCCCGTCGCGCACTCGGTGGTAGGGCGAGTAACCCAGCAGCCACGCCAGTTCCTCGGCCGAACCGGCCGAGCCGTACTCGTCGGCCCACAGCCGGCCCAGCCCGTGTTCTTCGTAGCGGACCATGTCCATCAGGGGCTTGCTGCACACCACCGCGGCGAACAGGTCCGGGCGCTGGGTGAGCGCGGCGCCGACCAGCAGGCCGCCGTTGGACCCGCCGTAGATTCCCAGTCGCTCGCGGTCGGTCCAGCCGCGGTCGACCAGGTGTCCGGCCGCGGCGAGAAAGTCGTCGAACACGTTCTGCTTGCGTTCCCGCCGGCCGGCCCGGTGCCACTGCTCGCCGTGCTCCGAACCGCCACGCAGGTTCGCCGTGGCCCACACCCCGCCGGCGGCCACCCAGGCGGCGACCATGGCCGAGTACTCCGGGGTGAGCGAGTGGTTGAACCCGCCGTAGCCGTAGAGGATCGCCGGGCGGGGTCGGCTCGGCGCGGCCTCGGCGGCCAGTACGAACATGTGCACGACCGTGCCGTCGGCCGAGGTGTAGCGGGTGCGGGTAACCCGCATGCCGGTCAGGTCCGGCGCGCCCGGGGCGGTGGCCCAGCCGGTCAGCCGTTCTGGGGTGTCGGCCGACCAGCGCAGCACGCTCGGCGGCGTGGTGAAGTCGGTGTAGCCGACCCAGCACTGTCGGCCGCCCTCCGGTCGGGTGGTCAGGGCGGTGACACTGGCCGCGTCCAGGCCGGCGACGGTGCCCACCCGCCGGCCGGTGGCCGGGTCGTACCAGGACAGCTCGTCGCAGGCGTCCCGGCTGTGCGCGGCCAGCACCACGCCGATGCCGGCCGCCCCGTCGGCCGGGTGGTCGGCGCCGGTCAGCAGCGCCACGTGGGAGAGCACCGCGTCGGGCGCCTCGGGCACCACGTCCCGCCAGTGCGGGTAGCCCGGGTCGGTGGGGTCGGCCACGGCCAGCCGGCCACGCGGGGCGTCCCGGTCGGTGAACAGGTACAGCCGGCCGTCGGCGGCCACCCACGCCCTGGTGTTGGCGTCCACGCCCACCTGCACCTCGCGCAGCGCGACCGCGCCGGCCGGCCCGCCCGGACCGCCCTCGGCCTGAAGGTCGGCCAGCCAGACGTCGTTGCGCGGAGCGGTACCGAGGTTGGCCGACACCACCAGCCAGCGGCCGTCTCGGGACACCGACAGCGCGTAGAACGTGGTGGGGTCGGCGCCGGCGCCACAGATCTCGGTGTCGGTGTCCGGGTCGGCGCCGACCCGGTGCCGGTACACCCGCCGGTGCAGGTTGCCCTCCCCCGCCGGCACCAGTTCCGGGGCCAGCCGGCGGACGTAGAAGTACTCCTGGCCCGACGGCAGCCAGGCCACGGCGGAGTACCGGCACCGGTCGATCGGACCCTCCAGCACCTGGCCGGTGTCCACGTCGGACACGTACAGCATCGACTCCTCGTCGCCGCCGACGGACAGTTGGTACGCCAGCCGGTCACCGGCCGGGCTGACCGACCAGGTGTCCAGAGTGGTCAGTCCGGTCGGGTCCACCGCGCCCGGGTCCAGCAGCGTCCGCTCGGTTCCGTCCGGTTCGGACATCAGCAGCACCGGGTGCTCCTGGCCCGGCTCCCGGCGCGGGAAGAACGCCCGGTCGCCGCGCCAGGCCGGTGCGCCCACGACACCGGCGGAGAGCAGGCCGACCAGCCGGGAGTGCAACCCGTCACGCGCCGGCAGGTCAGCGAGGTGGGACCGCACCTGCTCGTCCTGGGCGGCGGCCCAGGCCCGGGTGCGCGGATCGGCCGGATCTTCCAG
>DASULA010000061.1:0-15421 GCA_036278435.1 Mycobacteriales bacterium
GGATCTGCTCACAACGTGGAGCAGGACCAGCACCGCCCCGGATATGGAGCAGGTCAGGACCTGCTCACGATCTGGAGCGGAGCCGGTGCTGCCCCACACGTGGAGCGGGCCAGGACCTGCCCACAACGTGGAGCAGGACCAGCACCGCCCCGGATATGGAGCAGGTCAGGACCTGCTCACGAGGCGGAGCGGGGCCTGGGTTGCTCGGTATGCGGAGCAGGTCAAAGGGGCGGCTATCCCAGGTGGTTCGGCGGTACGTCGGGCTGTCTGTGGCGGTGGCGGTACAGGCATTCGCGGATGGTGAACGGGTGCGGTTCCCGGTCGAGGTAGGTGCCGGCGTGAGCCGGGCACAGCCAGAAACCGTCCACCCGTTGCACCCAGCCGGCGGCCAGGGCGTGTTCGGCGGCGGCCTGGACGAGCTCGGCCACGTCGGCGCCGCTGGGCGATCCAAGCGCGACCGGGTCGTGTGGTCTGCGCAGCGCCGCCATCGCGGCCAGCGCGGTCGCGGCCGGGCTGCCGGCCAGCGCCACGTAACACCCGCCGTCGGCGTGGCAACCGATCTGGGGTATCACCACCGGCCGCTCCGGCCGCCCGACGCGCTCCAGCCGCTCCAGCCGCTCCGGGTGGTCGGCTCGGTCGTGGCCGTCCGGGCCAAGGGGGCCAGGAAGGCCAGGCCGGCCAGCGCGATCGGGGCGGTCGGGACGTCCAGGCGGGCGGGGGTTCACCGGCGACCTCCCCGGTCCGAGTGGCTCAGGCCGGCGATGACGGCCACCAGCCCGAACACCACCACGGCGTAGCCGGCCCGCATCGCCGGCCCGGCGGCGGCACCGGCGAGGCGCCACCCGGCCACGGCCGCCCCGGCGCCGAGCGGGCCGACCAGCAGCAGCCAGCACACCCGGTACACCCCCGTCCGACGGCGCGGCGTCAGCCGCCGGCCCTCCCCGCGCCCCACATACACCGTCCGCCTCACCTGAAGGACTCCTCGCGCACCGGCGCCGACCCGGACGGACGATCCGCGACGTGCGGCGGGCGGAGCGGGTCGAAGCTGAACGGCATGACGATGCCCAGCACCTCGTGCTCGGCCCGGACGATGTCGCAGCAGCGGGCCGGCAGCCGGCACGAGCACATCGGGATGAACCCCGGCACTGCCGGCAGCACCCGGTGCAGCCCGAGCACCGCCTCGGTGAACGCCCGGACCCGCTCGGCCGCCCGGCCGCCCGAATCAGCACGACCATGACGGTCCACTGTGGTCGGGCTGTGGGGCGGATCGGTCGGCGACCGGTGCGGCGGCGGCGATCTGAACTCGGTCATGGGCACCTCAGGCGGTGGCGGGACATGTGGCGGTCTGGACGGGACGGTCATCGGGGCCGACCCGGTCAGGTCGCCGGATTGCCGCGGCACGGCGCGGGGCAGCCGGGCGGGTCGCCGTCCTCGAAGCGCCCGCGCAACAGGTCATCCAGCCGGTCGTGACCTCCGGCACCCGGCCGGTCGGGTCCCCCGTCGACGGGTCCCCGCTCGTCGGGCCGCTCCTTCTCGTCCACCTGCTCCCCTTCGCCATCCCGCTCCGGCTCGCCGGTGCCGTCCTTGGCGGTGTCGCGCAACGCGGCGGCGCGCCGGTACTCGTCGCCGGCCAGGAACCCGCGGTGTTCGTCGTCGAACACGCCAACCCCTCTCGTCGTTTCCGATCCACCCGAAGCGTCGGCCCGACCGGACGCCGGGAACCACCCCGCGCGGCCGGTCATCGGCACCCGCTCACCGTCACCGGCGGGTCGATCCCGGAGCCGGCGGACCGTGCGGAGCGCGCCACTGGTCGGCCGGGTGCCATCGGCCGGCCCCCGCCGCCCCGCCGGCCACCTACGTCAGCCACCACACGGCGCACCCGAACGAGACGACCGCCGCCCCCGGCACGCCCAGGTACCGTCCACCGCCCCACCTGAGGTTTTCGCGAGAAAACCATCATGACTAACCGGTTACACGTGAGGTTTTCGCGAGAAAACCTCACGTGCGGGGGGCGGTGGCAGCGGGACGGAGTGTCCTTGGGGGAATGTGGACCGTCGTCGGGTCGCGGTACGGTCGGCAGTATGAAGCCGCGGATCACGGTGATCACGCTCGCCGTGAGAGATCTGGACAGGTCGGTCGGGTTCTACCGGGACGGGCTGGGCTGGGACACACCGGGAATCATCGGGCAGGAAGTGGAGAACGGCGCGGTGGCGTTCTTTCCGCTGCCCGGTGGTCTCATCCTGGCGCTGTGGCCGCAGGAGTTCCTGGCCGCCGACGCGCACGTGCCGCTCGGCGACCAGAACACCCAGACCCGCTTCACCCTGGGGCACAACGTGAACTCACGAGAAGAGGTCGACGCGGTGCTGGCGGCGGCCACCGCCGCCGGCGCGACGATCGTCGACCCGGCGCGGGACCGCCTGTGGGGCGGGTACTCCGGTTACTTCGCCGATCCGGACGGCCACCTGTGGGACGTGGTCTGGAACCCGGAGTTTCCGGTCGCCGAGTAGATGGGTGGATCTGGGTTCGCCACTCCTCGACGGCGCCGCCGACGCGCCGGAGGTGTCGCCGCCTAGGTGGGCTCGGCGGGACGACCTGCTGGCCCGGCATCGCGCCGTGTTGCCGTCGTGCGTGTCGTCGCACTGGTACCCGCCGGAGACCGAGATTGGTCTGGACCCCTTGACGTTTCCCAGGTGGTCTAGTCCACTGGTGTCTGGTCGGTGAAGTGTCGCCGGCCAGACGCCGGGAGGTTGCCATGCGCCGACATCAGGGGCGTCTGCTGGGCATCGGGGCCGCGGCGGTCGTGCTCGCCGGTGCCGCCGTCGCCGGGGGCCTACCGACCGCGGCCGGCGCACCGGGCCCCACCGCCGCGGTGGACCCGGCCAACCTGGTCGACAACCCGGGCTTCGAGACCGGGACCCTGGCCGGCTGGACCTGCACCGCGGCCGTCTCGGTGACCGGCACCGGTGTCCACAGCGGAACCCACGCCGCCACCGGAACCCCGGTTGGCCAGGACAACGCGCAGTGCACCCAGTCGGTCAGCGTGCAGCCGGGCGCGCAGTACACCCTCACCGCCTGGGTACGCGGCGGCTTCACGTTCCTCGGCGACACCGGGACCGGCGGCACCGACACGAACATCTGGACCCAGAGCGCCGCTGACTGGACCCAGTTGTCCACCGCGTTCACCACCGGACCGTCGACCACCAGCACCGACGTCTGGTTCCACGGCTGGTTCGGCACCCCGGCCATCAGCGTGGACGACGTGGTGCTCACCGGGCCGGCCGGCGCGGCTCCTCCGACCACGCCCGCCCCGACCACGCCCGCCCCGACCACTCAACCGCCGACGTCACCGGCGCCGACTCCCCCGCTGACCAGCCCGCCGCCACCGCCGCCCGCGAGCGGGCTGCCGGCGCACACCCTGGTCGGCTACCTGCACGCCAGTTTCGGCAACGGCGCGGGCTACCTCCCGATCGCCGACGTCCCGGCCGCATGGAACGTGATCGACCTGGCCTTCGCCGACTCGGCCGGCGACGGCACCGTGGTGTTCCACCGGTGCCCGGCCAGCGAGTGCGCCGGGGTGGAAAGCGACGCGGCGTTCCGGGCCGGGATCGCCGCCCAGCGGGCCGCCGGCAGGAAGGTGCTCATCTCCGTCGGCGGCGCCAACGGTGAGGTCCGGCTGACCACCGCCCAGCAGGCCAGCAACTTCGTCACCTCGGTCAGCTCCATCATCGACACCTGGGGTCTGGACGGCGTAGACATCGACTTCGAAAACCAGTCGCTGTCCCTGGACTCCGGCGACACCGACTTCGCACACCCGACCACGCCGGTGATCGTCAACCTCATCTCCGCGCTGCGCCAGCTCAGGGCCCGCTACGGCCCGGGTTTCGTGCTGACCATGGCACCGGAGACGTTCTTCGTGCAACTGGGCTACCAGTTCTACGGACCGGGCCCGAACAACGCCCAGGACCCCCGGGCCGGGGCCTTCCTGCCGGTGATCTACGCGCTGCGCGACGACCTCACCCTGCTGACCGTGCAGGACTACAACTCCGGCCCGATCACCGGGCTGGACAACCAGTTCCACACCATGGGCGGAGCGGACTTCCACATCGCGATGACTGACATGCTGCTCACCGGGTTCCCGGTCGCCGGCAACACCGCCCACATGTTCCCCCCGCTGGCACCGTCCCAGGTGGCCATCGGGGTTCCCGCCAACAGCCTCGCCGGCAACGGCTGGATTCCCGAAACGGAACTCGACCAGGCTCTGGACTGTCTGACCAGCCGAACCGGTTGCGGCAGCTACCAGATCCACGGTGTGCACCCCGACCTGCGCGGCCTGATGACCTGGTCGATCAACTGGGACCGGTTCACCGGTGGGGACTTCCAGCGCAACTTCACCGACTACTTCGGCTGATCCCACCCGCACATGCGCGTACTTCCACCGCCCACGTGCCCCTCGACGGCCACCTGTGGGACGTGGTCTGGAACCCGGAGTCTCCGGTCGCCGAGTAGCGCCGAGTAGGTGGGCAGGTCTGGGCCCGCTACTCCTCGATGGCGCCGCCGATGCGCCGAAGGTGCCGCCGAAAGGTGTACGTGGGATCGGCGGCGTGGCGGGCCAGGTAGTCGTCGAAGGCCGTCTGCTTGCGCAGCGTGTCCCCGGCCCGGATCCGGACGGCCTGGTCGCGTTCGGTCCGCCGGATCTGGTGCGCCGTGGCCAGCACCTCCTCGACCCGCTCGGCGGCGACGAACAGCACCCCGTCGTCGTCGGCGAACACGGTGTCGCCGCCGCTCACCAGGTGCGGGCCGACGCGGGCGGTGGTCAGCGCGTCGGGCTCGCGCTCGTCCAGCCGCATCGGCCCGGGCGGGTAGCTGCCGTAGCTGAACACCGGAACGCCGATCTCGACCAGCTCCGGGGTGTCGCGGTGCAGCCCCCAGATCACCAGGCCGGCCAGCCCTGCGGCCTCGGCCTCCAGCACCGCCAGGTCGCCGACACACGCCTCGTCGGACCGCCCGCCGTTGTCGATGACCAGCACGTCACCGGGTTCGGCCCGACCGAACACCTCCAGGAACACGTCCACGCTGCCGTAGTGCCGCACCGGTAACGCCCGCCCGGCGATCCGGTGCCCACCGACGACCGCGACGATACCGGGCGGAGCGGCCCGCAGCGGCACACCGTGCCGGATGCAGGCATCGGCCACCAGGGGCGTGGACAGGTCGGCGAAAGCCGTCAGCATCAAAGCTCTCCCTCACCCAGTGGGTCACGCCCGCGCCGCACGATCCGCCGCTGGGTGGCGCCCCCGGACAGTACCCCGGTGACGTTGGGTCGGGCTGGCGGCTGGGCGGTCGGCGCCGGCTCTGCTCGGGTCGGATATTGGTTTGCCGAACGGCACCGGCCGGCTCGACCATGTCCGGGTGACGTCAGGGGAGCCCGCGAGCGGGTCAGAGACGAGCGGGTCGGGGACGACCCGGTGGACGAAGTCAATCGTGTACCCCGACATGTGGGTCGACCCGGACGACGATCCGCGGGAAACCGGCGTCGCGACGGCCGGCGAACGCGACACGGTGCTGGACTACCTGCGCCGGTACCGGCTCACGCTGGAGCTGAAGTGCGCGGACCTGGACGCCGGGCAGCTGGCCGCCCGTTCGGTGCCGCCGTCCACCATGTCGCTGCTGGGGCTGGTGCGGCACATGGCCGAGGTGGAGCGGAGCTGGTTCCGCCGGGTGATGGCCGGCCAGGACGCGCCGAAGCTGTACTGCACCGCCGAGGACCGCGACGGCGACTGGAACGGCGCGGTGGCCGACCCCGCGGTCACCGACCAGGCATGGCGGGCGTGGCGGGCCGAGGTGGCCTTCGCCGAGCGGTTCACCGCGGACACCACTGATCTGGGCACACCCGGCACCACCGGAGTGCCGTTCCGCGACGTGCTGGTACACATGGTCGAGGAGTACGCGCGGCACTGCGGGCACGCCGACCTGCTGCGCGAACGGATCGACGGTCGGGTCGGCCAGTAGCCGGCCGGGCCCGGGCGCCCGGCGGCACCGTTCCGCCACCACCCCGTCTGCCCGGCGTGGCGTGCGGTGGTTCGACGGGGTGGGCTACCGGGGTGTGGTCGCCCGCTCGGCGGCGTGGACCAGTTCGGCGGCCAGGTCGGCCGGGCGAGACCACATCGGCCAGTGTCCGGTGGGCAGGTCGATCCAGTCGACCGGGCCGGTCAGATTGGCCAGTTCGGCGACGAACGCCTCGCCGTCGGCCACCCACTTGCGGGTCTGCGCCACCGTCGCCGAGGTGCACAGCACGGTCGAGGGGATGGCCAGCCGGGCCGGGTCGGTCAGCTCGAACCCCTCGCGCAGCACGTTGCCCGGCTGCGGCATGGCCCGCTCGCGGAACGTGGCCAGCGTGGGTTCGTCCAGGCCGTTGATGCTGTTGCCGTCGGCGACCAGGTCTGGCCAGGACGGCAGCGGGAAGTCCGCCCCCTCGAACGACACCCACATCGGCGCGCCGGTGCCCGGCCCGGTGTCCACGTACACCACGGCGGCCACCGAGCCGGGTACCCGGTCGGTGGCGGCGTAGCCGGGCATCCCGGCACCGCTGTGCAACGCCAGCACGGCCGGGGTCGGGGCGGCGGTCAGCGCGTCGACGATGGCGGCGATGTGGTCGGCCATGTGCACCGCGGAGCGGTCCTCGGACCCGCTGCCCAGACCGGGCAGGGTGACCGCGCTGACGTCGTGGCCGGCGCCGCGCAGCTCCCCGGCCACGGCGTCCCAGGCCCAACCCCCCAGCCAGAACCCCGGCACAAGCACGAAACGGAAGTTCTGTGGATCACCCATGCCCCGCACGCTACCGCCGACCCCCGACAGGTGATCGTCCGCGAGTGCCCGGCGGCGCGGGGGTCAGGGCCAGATGAGGGTGGTGGCGGTGATGGGGGCGAGTGGGGAACCGGTGCGGATGCCGGTGACCTCGATGGTGTGGGCGCCGGGGGGCAGGTCGGTGAACTCGGTGACTACGGCGCCGCGGATCGGGGCGGGGGTGCGGGCGTCGAGCAGGCGGCCGGACTCGTCGGTGACGGTGATGCGGATGCCGTGGCGTTCGCCGTCGGGCAGCCTGACCTGGATGGGCAGCGGCTGCCCGGCGGGGACGAGTTCGGGGACGTCGACCCACAGCGCGACCTCAGGCGCCCGGACGACCACCGGTTTGGCGGTCAGGATGCCCTCGACCTCGTCCAGGGCGGCGCGGTTGCGATGCAGGTTTCCGTGCTTGTCGGGGACCCGGCGCAGGGTGTTGCTGTCCACGCCCACGTCGGCCCGCGCCGCGCCGACCAGCGGCACGGTCGAGTCGCCGTGCCAGTCGCCGCCCCGGTAGGTGTTCAGCGGTTCGACCCGGCCGCCGGCCAGCCGGGCGGTGCTGGCGGTGGGCTGGCGGGTCCCGACGATGGCGTGGGTGGCGGCCAGGCTGGCCGGCCGGGCGGCCTCGGCGTCGCGCAGAGCGGTGTGGAACCGCATCGCGTCGGCGACCCGGCCGGTGTCCAGGCCCGGCAGGATGGTCTCGGTCGTCTTGAGCAAATCCCCGCCGTTGTCCAGACAGGCGTACTCCGGCAGCAGGTGGTACAGGGCGGGCAGGCTGCCGGCGAACCCGGTGAACCGGTCGGCCAGCGGGCCGAGCGCGGCCGGCATGCCGTTGGCGAGTTGGACGAGTGCCTTGACCGCGCCACGGTAGGGCGTACCCAGGGTGATCAGCTTGCGGGTGATCTCGGCGCCGCCGCACTTCTCGACGTACCAGCGGGCGACCAGCCCGCCCATGGAGTGGCAGACGAACACCACCCGCGCGTCGGCGTACGCACCGCCTTGTGCCCGCCACCGCTCCAGCGCCGGTTCGACCAATGTGGCCAGCCAGCGTCCGGTGTACCGGATGGACAGCCGCCAGTCGTAGGCGACCGGGAGCAGGTTGCCGGCCGGGGCGTCGGGGCCGGCGGTCTCGTGGTAGCCGAGGGTGGGTAACCGGTCGAGCAGCCGGTCGTAGCCCTTCACCGGGGTCCACAGGCCGGGCAGCACGTGCAGATCGGGCATCAGGCCGTCCGGTTCGACACCGTCACCGGGATGGTCGTCACCGATGCCGTCGGGCAACCGCAGATCGGTCACCGACCGGCCGAACGTGGCCACGGCCCGCAGCACCGACCCGCCCGACGGCGCCCAAACCAGTTTCCCGTGGTGGCGCAGGGTGCTGCCCAGAATCCCGGGCAACACCACGACCAGGTCGGTGCCGGTCATGAGTCCTCCTCGGACGGTTCGGCGGTGGCCGGCGGGGCGGCCAGGGCGGGGATGAGCGGCAGCACCTCGGGGTGGATCTGGCCCAGGTCCGCAAGGGTGCCGATCCAGGCGGCGGACCGTTCGGGGTCCATTTTCCGGGCCTCGGCCAGCAGCGTTCCGGCCTGCTGCTGGTCGCCGCGGATGGCTGCGGCGACGGCGAGGTAGAAGCCGGCCGTGGCGCCTTCGGCCGGTGTGGTCGCCGCCGTGTACGCCACCAGCGCGGCGGGGTGCAAGGCGGCCGGGTTGGGGCGGGCGGCCAGGCCGGCGAGCAGGCCGCGGAACCGGGCCGGCTCGGCCAGGGCGTCGAACACCGGTTCGTGTTCGCCCAACCTGGCCAGGTCCAGTAGTACCACTGCCCTGGGCACCGCGCCGGTGTTGTCATCGCGGGCGAGTCTGCGCAGAGTCGCCGTGACCGTGTCGCTGAACAGATCGTCGCGGCGCTCGGCGAGCAGGGCGCGCTGGCCGGCCGGGTCGGCCCGAACGAACTCGCGGGCGAGGATGGTCAACAGCAGCGGCCGGTACGCCACCTCCACCCCATCGACCCGGGCGACCTCCCGCAGCGAGACATACCTCCCGGCCTCCTCCTCGCCCACCGCCAGCAGTGCCTCGCCAACGGCGTCATCGGCGGACGGGCCGAGCAGTTCGGGGTGCGCGGCAAGGTAGTCCCGCTCGCCGCCGTAGGTCTCGGTGGCGATCCACCCCTGGGCGGCCGACAGCAGAGCCGGATCCACCAGCAGCCACGCCGGGGCCGGCTCACCGGTGCGCTCGGACCAAGTCGCGTCGAACCGGGCCGGGTCGGCGTCCCGATGCCGGCGAGCCTGCGCGTGTACGTACCCGATCAGGCCCCGGTCGTCACCGGCCAGCCGTGATGCCTCGACCAGCCACCGCGCGGCGTCGGGATGCCCGGCGTCCACGGCTTGCGCCCTGGCCGCGTACAGGAACGCGGCAGCGCCCTCACCGACCATTGCAAGGGTGGCCCGCCACGCCGCCTCGGCCCGATCCGACTCACCCACCTGCGCGCAGCGCCGGTCGAGGTTGTTCAGCGCCATAGCGAGGTCGGGGATGAATGCGGGGTTGGTGGCGGCCAACTCCCGGCGCAGTCGGACGGCTTCTTCGGTGGGGGCCACCGCCTCGACCCGACGACCCACCTCGCCGTAGCAGGCGCCGAGGTTGTTCAGCGCTCGGGCAGGAACGCCGGGTTGGTGCCGGCCAACTCCCGGTACACCCTGACGGCTTCCTCGGTCGGGGCCACCGCCTCGACCCGACGACCCACCTCGCCGTAGCAGATGCCGAGGTTGTTCAGCGCCATGGCCAGGTCAGGCAGGAACGCCGGGTTGGTGCCGGCCAAAGCCCGGAACACCCTGACGGCTTCCTCGGTCGGGGCCACCGCCTCGACCCGACGACCCACCTCGCCGTACCGGATACCGAGGTTGTTCAGCGCCCCGGCGAGGCCGGGGAGGAACGCGGGGTTGGTGCCGGCCAACTCCCGGCGCAGTCGGACGGCTTCTTCGGTGGGGGCCACCGCCTCGGCACGGCGGCCCCACTCGCCGAACTGGTCGGCGATGGCCAGGGCAGCCATGGCCACGTCGGGGAGGAGGGCGGCGTGGTCGGCGGCCAGCGCGCGTAAGGCATCCAGGGCGGGTGGGCCGGCCGTGGCCACGTGACGGTGGGCGTACCGCCACAAATAGGCCGGGGCGGTCGGGTCAAGGCCGGCGGCGAGCAGGGTGGCGTAGCGGGTGAGCAGGGCCGTGGCGACCGGCAGGGCCGCCGGGTCGAACGGGTGGTCGTGGTTGGGCTGGTAGGGCGGGTGGAGGTGGTCGGCGAGGGTCTGGTGGGCCAGCCGGTAGACCGCCACGCCGGCCTCGCCGTCCTGGACGACGTACCGGCCGAGTTGGTCAAGCAGCCAGGTCAGGTCGTCTCGGTCACACGGCGGCGCGTCCGCAGGCTCTGCGGCCTCGGCGGGCAGGACGTTGGCGACGGTGAGCCATTCCTCCTCGGGCAACCCCGCACCGAACGCCCAGGTCAGCGCCGTCAGCAACCGCCGGGCCAGCGCCACCCCGGCCGACCCCGACCACCGTGGCGGACCGGCCGGCTCGGCGACGCGGGCGAGGTCGGTGTCGAACGCGGCCTCGGTGGACGCGCTGATGCGACTGGTCCAGTCCGGGGCCGAGGTGTCCACAGGTTCGGCGCGGAGCTGGTCGGTGACCAGTCGGGCCAGCAGGAACGGCCGGTCACCGGTCATGGACGCCCCAGCGGCCACGTGCTCGGCGACCAGGCCGGCGTCCATGAACTCCGACACCCCGGCCAACCGAGTCATCAGGTAGCGGCGCAGGTCGTCCCGGCCGCGTACGAGCACCGCCGGATCGTCCAGGTCGATCGTCTCGGCCGGGGCCAGAGTCGCGACCAGCGGGAGCTTCCCGTCCCCGCGGGACATCTCCCGGGTGGACACGATCACCACGGCGTGCCGGGACAGGCGGGAGATCAGGTCCTCGGCGATGTCGAATGCCTGGTCGCGGGCCTCGTCCAACCCGTCGATCACCACCACCGGCGGCGCGGCACCCCGCTCCACCATCCGCTGCACCTGCCCGACCAGTTCGGCGGCGTTGCGCGGCTCCTCCTGGACCGGCAGCACGCCCCGGTGTACCAACTGCCCGGCCAGCGTCTCGGCAGCCCGGTCGGCGGTCAGCCCGCGGGCATGCACGTGGGCGTGCACGGCCCGCTCCCCCGGGTCGGCGTGCTCCCACCGGGGCGACTGGGTCAGCAGCCGGCTCCGTTCGTCCGGGTCGGCCATGCTGACCACCCGCCCAACGATCGCCGACTTGCCGGTACCGGCCGAACCGGTCACCACGTACACCCCCGGCCGCCCCACCCCCACCCAGGACACCACCTGGTCCATCTCGTCGGTCCGGCCGGTAAACCACGACCGGTCCGAGTCGACGCCGCCCCGGGCCGCCAGCAGCAGGTGCTCGACCACCCGCTCGGGCGCCCCCGGCCGGAACAACGGGTTTGCGAACATCGGCAGGGCGTTGCCGCGCCCCTGGAAGTCCGGGGTGTGGGCGCGGCCGTCCCACTCCTTGACCACCGCGTCGCACACGTCGTCGCCACGCACGTACCGGTTGTACGCCGACCAGCGCACCCGAAGATCCGGGGTGTCCGGCCCGTCGGCCAGCACCCGCCGCAGCACCCAGCCGAACGCGCCGTCTCGGGCGGTCTCCTCCGGCAGGCACGAGGCCAGCACGCCCACCCACATCGGCCCGCCGTCGGGCGGCTGTTCGCGCAGGATCGCCGCGGCCAGGTCGGTGCCGGCCACCGCCTCCCCGGCATAGCAGGTGTCCACCAGGAACAGGAGCTGGTTCGCCCCGGATGCCGCGCACGGCACCACCACCTGCTGGCCGAACGCCAGCCCGCCGGCCGGGCCGGGCCTGCTGTCCCGGGCGAGCACCCACAGCGCACCGGCGGAGATCCGCCCACCGCCGCTCCACAGCACCACCAGCGGCCCGCCATCGGGCAATGACCCCGGCACGCCATCCAGGTGCTCCGACACCGTTGATTTGCCCGGGTCGCACAGCGGCTCGCCGTCGAACTCCTCGCCGAGTAACTTGCGTAACGCCCGCACGTCGGTGATGGCGTGCGGCAGCGGGGCGTGCCCGTGGTCGTATTCGCTCACGCCCACGCCCACGAACCGGCCCTTTGGCATCGGGATCCCCTACCGCGCGGGCGCGGGATGCGCCATTCCGCTGGAAACACCGGCAACCTATCCCAACATCATCCGGCCACCGGGCCGGCCCGTACGGTGCTGCCCGGGCCGCGCGGGCAGGGTCGGTGCACCACAGGGCACGGGCCGCGGGGCGAACGGATGTCGTGGCTGGGGCGTTTGGGGCGAGGGGTCGGTGCGGGTGGGTGTCGGCGGGCATCTGACGGCGAACCAGGAATTCTTCAGGGCCCGCGAATCAGCCCACCCTGACACTGATATTCACCGGTGGACGGTTATTGTCGAGTTCACTCGTGCGGGTGATCAAATGGTGGTGGAGTCCGGTTAGAATTAGAGTATGGACGCCCTGACCTGTTCGATTTCCCGCCACACCGATTCCGGTGTTGGTGTGGGATCGGGCGGCGGGTTTCCGAATACGGGTTTCGATCCTGTCGCGGTGGTCGGGTTGCTTTCTGGTTTCGACCCGTCGGGGTTGGACGCCGATTCGTTGTTGACCGTGCTGGGCGGGTTGGAACGGATAGTGGCCGCCGCACACGCCGCCCAGGCCAAGGCGATGGCCGAGTTCACCCGTCTCCGCCAGGCCACTCCTGGCCGCTCCTTCGGGGAGTTCGTCGCCGACGAGATCGCGGTCGAACTGTCGGTGAGCCGGCGGGTGGCGGAGAACCGGGTCGCCCAGGCGGTGGAGCTGACCACCCGCGTCCCGGCGGTGTTCGCCGCCCTTCAAACCGGGGCGGTGGACCTGTACCGGGCCAAGGTCATCACCGATGCCACCTACCGGTTGGACGATGCCACCGCCGCTCGGGTCGCCACCCACGTCGTGGACCAGGTGGCCGGGTGCAACGCCTCGGAGGTACGCCGCGTCGTGCGCCGCGCGGTGTTGCAAAGCGACCCAGACGGTGCCCGACGCCGGCAGGAACGGGCCCGCGCCGACCGCAGCGTGACCCTCACCCCACTGGACGACGGCATGGCCGAACTCACCGCGCTGCTCCCCGCCGAACAAGCCACCGCCGCCTACCAGCGGATCGACACCCTCGCCCGGAGTGGGCAGGTCCCCGGGAATGAGCGGGGCGCCGACGCCCGACGGGCCGACACGTTGGTCAACCTGCTCCTCGGTCGCCGCGACCCCGGTGTGGGTGAACCCTGCGGGCTGCGGCCGTTGGTGCACGTCACCGTGGCCGCCTCCACCCTGGCCGGCGCCGACGACAAACCCGGGATGCTCGACAGGTACGGACCGATCCCCGCGGCGTTCGCCCGGGCCATCGCCTCGGATCCCACCGGAACCTGGAAACGGCTGGTCACCGACCCGGTGGACGGGTCGCTGATCGAACACTCGCGGAACACCTACCGGCCACCAGCCGCACTCGACGATTTCGTCCGCGCCCGCGACGCACGATGCCGCTTCCCCGGCTGCCAACACTCCGCGCAACACGCGGACCTGGACCACACAATCCCCTGGCCGGCAGGACCCACCACCGCCGGCAATCTGGGCGCGGTATGCCGGCATCACCACCGCCTCAAGCACCAGACCTCGTGGCGACTCACCCAAACCCACGGACGATTCCACTGGACCAGCCCAACCGGCCGGCACTACACCACCGAACCCGAAAACCACGACCCACCACCACCGGCCGTTCGCGGGCGGCACCGCGTGGTTCGTCCCGGCAACGCGGGTGCACCACAGGACCGGGCCGGCTAGGAAGGTGCGCGGTCCGGTGGTCGGTTGGCGAGGCGGCGTTGCAGCTCGGCGTGCCGGAACTGGTAGACCGCGCCGGCCTGCCGCAACACCCCACGGGCGTGCGCGTCATCCAGGAACGTCATCAACCGCAGCGGCAGCCGGCGAGTGGCCGCCAGCCACCACCGGGCCAGCGTGAACCCGCCCCACGAGGTCTGCAAGAAGGCGAGACCAAGCCCGATGGCGGTCATTTCCGCCAAGCCCACGCCGATGCCGTAACCGAGTCCGTGGTACGCCCCGAGGAACGGGTCCGGCGGACTGAGCGCGGCCCCCAGCGCGAGAACCAGTCCAACGGGAACCGCGAGCGCGAGCATGGCCAGGAACGTCACCCGATCTCGTGCCAGTACCGACCCCGGCCCGGTGGCTGTGGTCAGGTCGGTCGGGGCCGCCGCAGCGAAGAGACCGCACATGATGCCGCCGAGAACGATGCCCGTCGCGCCGGTCACCAGCCCGATGCTCCGTCCCGTCGTCACCCACGTGACCGATCCCAGGAGCAGCCCGCAGACCGCACCGCCGACGGTTCCGAGCAGGGACCAACGAAGCCGATGAGCGGGAGTACGCCGGTAGAACAGTCCCGCGGCCAGCCCGGCCACCAGGCCCAGCGCGATCCCGTCGGCGAGGCGGACCCCGACGCTACCGGCCGGCAGCCTGATGCCGCCGAGCGCCGGAGCCCGCTCGTAGAACGCGTTCACCGCCTCACCGACGAAGGCCCCGACGAGGCCGGCGGAGAACCTGCCCATCGGGGCCAGGACCAACGCCGAGGACACCCCACCAGCCAGGAACGACCCGATGTAGGTGTCTCCGACCCCGGTCCCGAACACGGTAAGCGCGACGAGTGCGGCAAGCTGACCGCCGAGCATCCCGCCGGTGAGCCCCCGCGCCAGGCTGACATCCCCGGAACGGGTCCGCCGACGGATCAGGAGCCCGACGGCGACGGCGCAGATGGTGCCGATTCCCCATCCCGGCCACGGGAACGTGAGCGCGCCGACGATTCCGGTGACCAGGCCCACGAACAGGCCGGCCAGCGGCCTGGGCGCCGCACCCCTGATCTGCCACCAGGCCAGGTCGGTCGTGCCGTGCTGCCAGTGTTCCAGGTCGCGGGCCAGGAACGTCAGCCACCGCGTCGCCTGGCCGACATTCCACCCGCGGCCACCCGACCCGCCGGAACGCGGCCGGTACGCCGCCGGGATGAACGCGTCGAAGAGGTGGCGTTCGACCGCCGTGCGGTTCGGGAACGAGTCCCGGTCGCACAGTTCGGCCGGGTGGCGCGGCACCGAGGACGGGCTCTCCCCGACCCGCGGGTTGTAGACCACCCGGGCCAGCGCGGCCATCAGCGGCGTGGTCAGCGCTTGTGCCACCGGGGCGCCGGCATCGGCGACCAGGGTGGCAGCGACGTCGTCCCACCGGGCCGCCGAGTCAGGACCACCCGCGGAGTGCTTCAGGTAGTCGGTGACCACGCGGGCGTCCAGCCGGCACAGTTCGACGCCGGCCGCGCCGTTCAGGGTCACCTCCGGCCCGCCGGGTGGGCGGGTCGCCCGGCGAACGCCCCGGTTCGCGCGGCCACGATCAGCCGCTGGCCGGGCGGCAACGCGTCGTTGATCCTGTCGATCGCCGCGCCACGGAGCCGGTCGGGAATCTCGTCCAAGCCGTCCAGCACCAGCAGCAGGAATCCGGCATCC